>NZ_JBGEVE010000010.1:0-137154 GCF_048514265.1 Actinomyces sp. SKVG-SVH-4(1)
TGCCCCGGGTTCCCGCCTGAGTGAGTGTCTCAGATGTCATGACACCCAAATGTCTCAGAAGTGAGGAGACAGCACAGAGGGGTAAGGGTACGACCTCGAGACCTACGGTACGACCTCGCGGAGGCCAACGCCGCAAGGTGTGACCTCGCGTAGGCCGGCACCGCCCTGGTCGCCCCAACCGCCCCGGGCCCTCCTCACCTCCGCTCCTTGAACACCAGCCGGCGCTGCGCCACATAGCTGGCCACGTAGATGGCCCCGTCGCCGAGAACCTTGGCGATCCCCAGCGGAATCCCGACCGCCGTGAGCGCCTTGAGCGCCAGGTAGCTGGCCGCCAGCAGGCTCACCGCCAGGACCGCGTAGCGCACCGCCGTGCGCACCACGGTCCCGCGCCGCGCCCGGAATACCCGGCGATTCATGAAGAAGTTCGCCGTCCCGGACACCAGCCGCGCCCCCACGACCGCCGCCAGCAGGCTGCCCGTCATCGCGAAGATGACCATGACACCCAGCCAGTCGATCCCGAAGCTCGCCAGCGACGCCCCCATGAACCGCAGCAGCGGAGCATAGATCCGCGCCGAGTCCTGCACCGGCCGGAAGTGGGAGGAGGTGTTGCCCGGCTCGTAGACCGTGGCGATCTCCACCTGCTCCACCGCCATCCCCAGCTCGTGAGCGCGCAGCAGCGCGGAGAGCTCGTACTCGTAGCGGTCCCCGGGAACCTCCTGCAGCCACGCCAGCTGCCCGGCCGGGTAGCCGCGCAGACCCGTCTGGGTGTCGCCCAGCCTCCAGCCGGTCGCACCCCGGAACAGCAGGGCAGTCACGTCGTTACCGATCCGGCTGCGCAGCGGAACCGGCCCGGTGAAGCGCCGCACCCCCAGGGTCATGTGCCCGGTCTCCCGCACCCGAGCGGCCACGGACTCAATGTCCGACGGCGTGTGCTGCCCGTCGGCGTCGGCGCACACCACGTCCGCCTCGGGCCAGGTGGCGGCCGCGTGAGCCAGGCCCGTGCGCAGCGCCTGACCCTTGCCCTGGTTGACCGGGGAACTGACGACCTCGGCGCCCCGGGCGCGGGCGGCGGAGAAGAAGGGCGCGTACTGCGGCCCCGAGCCGTCGTCGACGACCAGCACCGCGCAGTCCCGGCGCGCACCGCGCAGACGGGCCACGAGCACGGCCAGGCGCTCATCGGGCTTGTAGGCCGGGATGAGAACCACGAGCGCCACCGCCGTCCGGGGACGGCGCTCGCCCCCGGTCCGCGTCGTTGTCTCGTTGCCCACGAACCGGTTGCCCGCCGTCCGGTTGGCCGTGGTCCGGTTCGCGGGGACGATGACCCGCGGCAGGATGCGCGGTGAGGTCTGAAGGGCTGTGTCGGTGCCGTTCATCTCAGGCTCCGTTCGCGATGTAGAGGATGTCGGAGGTGTCGCGCTCGCCCCCGTTGGAGGGCTGGTTGATGATCGAGCCGTTGAAGTACATGGCTGACGAGCCGCCGCCGTCGATGTTGTAGGCGCAGGCGCACCCCAGGTCGGCCATGATCTGGGCGAGCTCGGTCATGGTCACGCCGCGCGAGTAGCCCTCGTTGCGGCCGTCGACGACGACGAGCTTGAGGTGGTTCGTTTCCACCCACCCCACGGCGGTACGCGGCTGCTTGCCCTGGATGGAGTGGTTGCCGACGTTGGTGTCCACCTCGACCTGGTCGATACCGGAGAGCACCTTGGAATCGTTGACCAGCGCCGGCCCGAAGGACAGCGTGTTCCACACGCCCTCGTCCAGGAGCGTCTGCGCCTTGGTGGTGGTCTCGTCGTAGACCTCCACGCGCCCGTCGCTGTAGAAGGCCATGCCGTCGCGCGTGCCGCTGTCGCGGTAGATGACGCCGTTGCGGATGAGGATGCCGTCGCTGCGGAAGCCGTAGTAGTCGCCGTTGATGGCCAGGACGGCGTCGTGCTCAGAGGCCATCGTGGTGGGCTTGGCGACGATGTTGGTGCCGTAGGAGTTATTGGCGAAGGCGCTGCGCAGGTCGGTGGCGTTGGTGAGCTTGACGTCGGCCACGTAGTAGGTGACGGTGTCGCTGCCCGAGCCGGTGGAGACCTGCTCAATCTGGATGCTCGTATTCGATGAGGAGTAGGAGTTGTCACCGACCGTCACGTTCGTGGCCGGGGTCGCCGAGGAGTTGGCCGCGTTCTGCGCCTTGGCCTCCAGCGCGGTGACGTCGCCGACCTCCACGTGTTCGATGACGAAGCGGTTGAGCGCCCAGGCGCTGGTGCCGGTGGCGGCCAGGCCCAGGACGGCGGCGCCGCCCAGGAGGAAGCGGCGGCGCGGGTGCTTGCTGGACTTCGTGGAGCGGTCGCGCCGGCCGGAGTCGTGGTTCTGGCCGGACTGGGGTGACTCGGGCGGGCTGAGGGTGTCGGAGTTGTGCATGACTCAACCGTGTCGGCCCCGTGTGTGCCAGGCGTAGGTTGACCTTGTGGGTCTTCTGTGAAGCCGCAGCGGGCGCAGGGGCCGCTTGAGCGCGGGGTTATCGCGATGGACACTCGAGCCGGTCCCGAGGCACAATGAGTGGGAGCCACCCGGCGGCTATCCGGGCGGCTCCCGAAGGGGCTCAGCCCCTCAGGAGCTGAATCAAGCTAATCAGGACTCCGACGGCGGTTGCGAGCGAGCCAACAATCTCGCACCACGTCGGGGTTCTGCGCTGTTCAGCATCCTTCCGTGCCGCATGCCGAAGACGGTCACGCATACCCCTTCACCTCCTTCCGGTGGATCGACACCCTGCTGAATCAAGCAGGAAGGTGCCAGGGCAGATCCGCCGTTGAAGGCCTCCCCACCATGCCACGGCCCTCCGACATCGAGCCGGCGGCTCAAGAACCGGTTTGAGCGGCGTCGGAGAATGGCGTCGCATCAGGTGCCAATACTTCAGGAGGGTGAGAGTCCTACGCGGAGACGGTCCCTGAAATCCTTCGACGGGGCCTGGCCTGGGCCTATGGTGAGGGTGGTCGCCGCTCCTGGCGTGACGTTCAACAGGGAGGTGTCAGTATGTTCTCTACCCGAAACATCAAAATTCTCCGGCTGATCGTGGGGGTGCTCGCGATCATCTCCGCGGTCATGAATTTCGCCCAGGGAAACCGGGCGGTCGCGATCATCTTCATCGGCATCGGAGTCATTTTTCTGGCCCAGGTGACGTCATCGTCATCTGATGGCGGTAGTCGCCGTCCTCCGTCGAACTCATGAGTGCCGTCGAGCTCGCGGCGTAGAGGGTGAGTGGCCGGCGTTGGCCCGCTCGGCCTGCGGCGACTCGTCGAGAGCGGTGCCCCTGTGCCAACCTCTACATACCTCCCGTAAGATTTGTATGACCTTACTAAAATTAGATGACGTCCCTTGGCAAATTAACTGAGGTGGCCCTAAGGTCCTAGGTGCTTCGTGTTCGCCCTCGCCTCACCGAAGGACTCTTATGCGCCGTCGTACCCTGCTCATGGCCCTCCCACTGACCGCCGTCCTCGCCAGCTGCGGAGTCGCCTCCCGCGCCGGCAAGGGCTCCAGCACCGGCGCCTCCGCGGGCGCCTCCGGCGGCGGCTTCGAGGTCACCGACGTCGTCGGCCGCAAGGTCACCTTCAGTGCCCAGCCCCAGAGGATCGTCCTGAGCGAGTCCCGCCACGTCTACTCCCTGGCCTTCCTCAACAAGACCAACCCCATCGACAAGGTGGTCGCCTGGGGCGAGGACCTCCAGAAGGCCGCCCCCGACTTCTACGAGAAGATCCTCTCCGTGGCCCCCAAGGCCGCCGACCTGCCGAAGATCGGCAACATCGCCAAGGACGGCCTGCCCATCGAGACCCTGGTGAGCCACAAGCCCGACGTCTTCATCATGACCCTGGACGCCTACAACTCCGCCAAGGAGAAGGGCTACCTCGAGAAGCTGGACGGCCAGAAGATCACCTACGTCGTCACCGACTTCCGCCGCGACCCGGTGAAGAACACCGTCCCCTCGGTCACCCTCATGGGCGCCGTCTTCGACAAGCGCAAGGAGGCCGAGACCTTCGTCAACTTCTACAAGAAGCAGGTCGATCCCATCGTGGCCAAGGCGAAGTCTCTGTCCTCCAAGCCCACCACCTTCCTGTGGCGCGGCCCGGGCGTCAACGACCCCGGCGCCACCTACTCCACCGCGAACCTCGGTGCGATCGTCACCGCCACCGGCGGCACCAACATCGCCGACAGCCTCCTGTCCGGGGAGGAGGGCGTGCTCACCCCCGAGCAGGTCATCGCCTCCAACCCCAAGAACATCATCGCCACCGGCGGCGAGTGGCAGCAGCAGAAGATCAAGGACACCGCCCAGACCAGCTACGTCCACCTCGGCTACAAGGCCGACGAGGCCTCCGCCAAGGCCAGCCTCGAGCAGCTGAAGAACCAGCCCGGCTACGACCAGATCCAGGCCTTCACCGACCGGCACGTCTACGGCATCTACCACCAGTTCTACGACGCCCCCTACAACTTCATCGCCTACCTCACCTTCGCCAAGTGGCAGAACCCCGAGGCCTTCTCCGACGTCGACCCCGCCAAGGTCTGGAAGGACTTCCACGAGCAGCACATGCCCTGGAAGGCCGAGGGCGTCTTCTTCGCCGCCATCTGATGGGAGCGCCCACGACCAAGGGACCTTCCGACGACGTCGCAGCGCACCAGTCCGATACCGGCCGGGTACCGGACGGTGCGGCGTTGACCACGAAGGCCGACGGGCCGGCCGATACACCCACGGACACGGCGGCGTCGGCCTACGCCTCCTACCGCCGTCGAACCGCGCGGCGAGTCGCGATGCTCACGGGGCTGGCCACCCTGCTCCTGGCCGTCTTCCTCGTGGCCCTCATGGTGGGGCCCCTGGGGTTCAGCCCGGCCCAGGTGCTCGGAGCCCTCTTCGACGCCGACTACGACCCCTGGGTCGCCAACATCGTCATCAACCTGCGCCTGCCGCCGGCGCTGCTCGCGGTCCTGGTCGGCGGGGCACTGTCCCTGGCCGGCGTCCAGATGCAGACGATCCTCGACAACCCGCTGGCCGAGCCCTTCACCCTGGGCATCTCGGCGGCCTCGGCCCTGGGGGCGGCGCTGGCCATCGTCACGGGTCTCGTGCTGCCGGTGGCCACCGGCGCCACCCTGCCGATCGTGGCGATGACGGCGGGACTGGCGGCCTCCCTCACCATTGCGATGGTCTCGAGGCTGCCGTCGGTGACCAAGGAGATGACGATCCTGCTGGGCATCGCCCTGGTCTTCAGTTGCCAGGCGCTCCTGGCGCTCGTGCAGTACCGGGCCTCCACCGAGAGCCTGCAGCAGATCGTCTTCTGGTCGATGGGTTCCCTCATGCGCGCCACCTGGCCGGCCGTGGCCACCGTCTCGGCGGCCCTGCTCGTGGCCACGCCCGTCTTCTGGGTCAACGGCTGGCGGTTGACCGCCATCACCCTGGGGGAGGCGCGCGCCGCAGCCATGGGCATCAACGTGGCGCGCCTGCGCGCGTGGACCCTGGTCGGCGTCTCGTTGCTGGCCGCCCTGTCCGTGGCCTTCGTGGGGATCATCGGATTCGTGGGACTCGTGGGGCCGCACATGGCCCGCGGCCTGGTGGGGGAGGACCAGCGCTTCCTCGTACCCGCCTCCATCCTGTGCGGCGCCACCCTGCTGACCGCGGCCCACACCGCCAGCCAGCTCATCGTGCCGGGTGTGGCCGTACCCGTCGGCATCCTGACCGCCCTGGTGGGTGTGCCGGTGTTCCTCACCATCATCTTCGGACGCCAGCGCTCGGCGGTCAGGAGCGGTTCATGAGCCTCATCCTGAACGACCTCACCTTCTCCTACGGCAGGCGGGCCGTCCTCCAGGGCGTCGACGCCACCTGGGAGACCGGCCAGACGGTCGGGCTGCTCGGCCCCAACGGCGCAGGCAAGTCCACTCTGGTCACCTGCGTGGCCCAGTTGCGCCGCCACCTGGGGGAGGTGAGCTTCGCCGGGCGCCGGGGCCACGACCTGCGCGGCACGATCGGCTACATGCCGCAGGGCCTGCCCGGCGACGCCGCCCTGACCGCCCTGGAGTCGGTGCTCACCGCCTCACGGCGCGGCATGACCTGGCACACGAGTCGGGCCGATATCGACCTGGCCTGGAGCGCCCTGGACGAGCTCGGGGTGGCCGAGCTGGCCGACCGCCCACTGGGCCAGCTCTCCGGCGGGCAGCGCCAGCTCGTCGCCCTGGCCCAGACGCTGGTGCGCGAGCCCGGACTCATCCTGCTCGACGAGCCCACCTCCGCACTCGACCTGCGCCGCCAGGTCTCGGTGCTCTCCCACGTGCGCCGGATCTGTCACCGGGACACCGGGCGCCTCGCCGTCGTCGCCCTGCACGACCTCAACCTGGCAGCCCGCTTCTGCGACCGCCTCGCCATCCTCGCCGGCGGGACGATCCGAGCCGAGGGGCCGCCCGCCGAGGTGCTCCAGCCCGACATCCTCGCCGAGGTCTACGGGCTGCGGGTGCGGATCGTGCCCGACGGCGACCACGTCATGGTCGCCCCCGAGGCCGAGCAGGGGGCTTGAGCGGGGGCCTGGCGCCGTCAGGCGCTCCGGCCTCGGATGAAGGGGATGATCCGGAGAACGATCCAGCCGAGCGCCAGCAAGGGCAACCAGTATTGGCGTCACTGTGCGGAACGATCCGGCCACGCCGTGCACCGCGTCACGCATGGGCGTACTGACGCCTCGGTCGGAACTCTCCGTACTCTCAGGGCATGACAGCTTCGCCGGCCGCTCCGTCCGACCACGGGCTGAGGATGACCTTCCCCGCCACGCTCCTCATCGCCCTGGCCGCGCTCGCGGCCGTCGCACCTCTGGCCACCGACGCCTACCTGCCGGCCTTCGCCCAGATGGCCGATGACCTGGGCGTCTCCGCCTCCAGCGTTCAGCTGACGATGACCACGTTCCTTGTGGGCATCGCGCTCGGCCAGCTGGGTATCGGGGTCCTGTCCGATCGCGTCGGCCGGCGTCCTCTGCTGCTGTGGGGCAGTGTGCTCGCCCTGGCCGCCAGCGTCGGCGCCGCCCTGGCCCCGAGCCTGCCCGTTCTCCTCATCGCCCGCTTCTTCCAGGGGCTCGGGGGCGCGGCCGGGATGGTCCTGGGCCGGGCAGTCATCTCCGACCGCTCCCGTGGGATCACCGCCGCCCGGGCCCTCAGCGTCGTCATGGCGATTCAGGGGATCGCCCCGGTGGTGGCGCCGATTCTCGGGGGCGTGCTCGTCGAGCCCATCGGGTGGCGCGGCATCCTGGGAGTCGTGGCCGCCTTCACCGGGCTGCTCGTGGTCATGGTCCTTCTCTGGGTGCCCGAGTCCCTGCCCGCCGAGCGGCGTCACAACGGCGGCCTGCGGATACTGCTCGACGGCACCCGTGAGCTGGCCCGCGACCATGTCCTCGTACGTCTGCTGTTCATTAATGCCCTGTCCTTCGGGCTGCTCATGGCCTACCTGTCCGCGGCTCCCTTCGTGCTTCGCAACGTGCTGGGCATGGGGACGGTTGCCTATACGGCGGTCTTCGGGCTGTGCGGGGCGACGGTGACGGTGACGATCGCGGTGGCGGCGTCGCTCGTGCGCCGCTTCTCCCAGGCCCGCCAGGTGCGGGTCGGGCTCATCGCGGGGCTGGTCGTCGACACGGTCTTCGCGGGGGTCTGCCTCACGTGGCTGCGCGAGCCGATGACCGGGCCGGAGCGGATGCCGCTGCTGGTGGCGGTCGTGGCCCTCTTCCTGGCACACGTGGCCTGCCTGGGACTGTCGATGGGCAACGCCCCGGCGCTCGCGCTCGACCGCACGGGTCGGTGGGCGGGAACCGGTTCCGCGCTGCTCGGTTTTCTGCAGTTCGTCGTCGGTGGGCTCGTCAGCCCGCTGGTGGGGCTGACCGGTGAGGCCAGCGGTGTGGCCTTCGGCGTCGTCATCGTGGCCGTCGGTGCCGTCGCCAACATCCTGGCGGTCTTCGGCCTGCGCGAGCGGGGCGAGAAGCAGCGCCTGGGCGCTCAGGTGACCGAGCGCCGACAGCAGCGCCTGGGCCAGTGACGGCTCCGGCCGGCAGCGCACTTAGGAGGCTGAGCGCAGCCGCGTCGTCGGAAGAGGTAGTTCGATGGCGCCGATGAGGTCCACGGACTTGGCGATGTTGGTGGCCGAGAGGTCCTCCATCGCCCTGGCGACGATGACGCGGTCCCGGTGAATCTCGCGGATCCTGACCCGGGTCCAGCTCGCCTCGCCCGTCTGCAGATCGTCCTCCTCAAGGAGCCAGTCCTCCGCCAGAAGCCGCAGGCCGATCGCATCCAGGACCGCCTCGGCCTCGTCGAGCTCCATGGCCTCGCCGCGCCGGACCCACAGCCGGTCATACGGGATGAACCGGCCGTCCGCACTCATCTCGATATAGCCCACATGCTCGCCGTCCTCGCGACGAAGGTGGTCGAAGACGTCCTCGGGATCGGGCAGGCCTTCCGGTGACGGGGCGCTCATGCATGCCAGGCTACCGGGCTGGTGAATGCCTCCCCATCAGCGCAGGCCTGTTGCTTCCGATGTGGCCTGATCTGCCTCAAGCCACGAGTGGCTGATAGCGCTGGCGGGCGGCTTCACCGGAGGTTCCGACCATATTTCCGATGGCTGCCCAGGACATCCCAGCGTCCCGAGCGCCTCTGATGGCATCAAGGACATGCCGTTCGGCCTGGGCCTGTTCAGCAACTGCGTCTCGCAAGGCCGCTAATGCGGCCACGTCGACCTCATCGGCTGCGACTGGCTCGTAGCTCTCGAATCGAGCTGCCAGCTCGTCGGCATGTGTCAGGATCTCGTCAACAGTACGGGGCATCGTCATCACCTCAGAAACTTCTCTCGGGCACGCATGGCGTGGACGATGACGATTGCTGTGATGCCTTGAATGTAGCCAATCTCGAGAACAAGGGCGGCCCGGTTGGCTCCCAGGAGCATGGTGAAACCATCTCCCATATCCCAGGCTCGGATGGGGTGGTGATAGGCGTGAAGGATGTCGGCCTCGCTCAGGCCGTGCTTCAGCGCCGATCTGGCAATGATCGGATCGTCCACAGATCCAAGGTAACTTGCGGCGCGCTGTTTGGTCGAGGGGTGTGGTCCCGGGGTGACGCTGGTGGATGCCGCAGATGCCTTGGCTGACATCGGCGTCGAGCGGGGCGCTCATACGTGCCAGGTTATCGGGCTGGTGAATGCTTCCCCATCGGTGCAGGCCTGTCGCTTCTGCGGACTGGTGTCACGATTGGCGACTATTCGGGGTGGTACGGCATCTGCCGGCAACCTCGCAGAGGTGACTTGGGGGCGTCTGTGCTGGTCAGGGCTGGTTGTGGAGAGGGGGAGTGTGGCGGGGCGAGGCTGGTGGGCTCTGAAAAGTCGCCAATCGTGACACGTCGGTGGTGCGTGGGGCTGGGTGGGCTGATCGAGAACGTACTGACGAGGACTGCGTTCTCCCACAGAACTCTCGGGTGGGGCCTCAGTCGTCTGTGGGAATGCGCAGTCCTCGGCGCGTATCGCAGTCCCCGTATGGGGCTGGGATGCGCCGCTCTGACGCGGCCGGAACCGTCCGTCACCCTGTCGCGGCCAGGGTGCTTCGCGAGGCAAGTGGCTCGCGCTGCGTCCGTGGCGGCAGTCCGTGTCGCAGGTCACTATCAGCCTCGGGAATGGACTGCGACCCACCAAGGTTGAGCCAGTCAGACTCAAGGTTGTATGCAGTCAAGTTGACAGAGCCTGACTCAATCACAATCCTGAGTGCATACGACTCAACCTGAAGGCGCCGGAACCTCCGGCCCTCACCTCGAACATCGACTGACAACACCTCAGCAACCACAAGGAGCACATCACATGGCACGCGCTGTCGGTATCGACCTGGGTACCACCAACTCTGCTATCGCCGTCCTCGAGGGTGGCGAGCCCACCATTATCCCGAACGCCGAGGGCGGTCGCACCACCCCCTCCGTCGTCGCCTTCTCCAAGTCCGGCGAGATCCTCGTCGGCGAGATCGCCAAGCGTCAGGCGGTCACCAACGTCGACCGCACCATCTCCTCGGTCAAGCGCCACATGGGCACCGACTGGTCCGTGGAGATCGACGACAAGAAGTACACCGCCCAGGAGATCAGCGCCCGCATCCTGGCCAAGCTCAAGGCCGACGCCGAGGCCTACCTGGGTGAGCCCGTCACCAACGCGGTCATCACCGTCCCGGCCTACTTCAACGACGCCGAGCGCCAGGCCACCAAGGAGGCCGGCACCATCGCGGGCCTGACCGTGGACCGTATCGTCAATGAGCCCACCGCCGCGGCCCTGGCCTACGGCCTGGACAAGGGCAAGGAGGACGAGCTCATCCTCGTCTTCGACCTCGGTGGCGGTACCTTCGACGTCTCCCTGCTCGAGGTCGGCAAGGACGACGACGGCTTCTCCACTATCCAGGTGCGCGCCACCAACGGTGACAACCGTCTGGGCGGTGACGACTGGGACGCCCGCATCGTCGACTGGCTGGTCAAGCAGGTCAAGAGCAAGGACGGCGTGGACCTGTCCAAGGACAAGATCGCCATGCAGCGTCTCAAGGACGCCGCCGAGCAGGCCAAGAAGGAGCTGTCCTCGGCGACCTCCACGAACATCAACCTGCAGTACCTCTCCATGAGCGAGTCCGGCCCCATTCACCTCGATGAGAAGCTCACCCGCTCCAACTTCCAGGAGATGACCGCGGACCTGCTCGAGCGCACCAAGATCCCCTTCCACAACGTCATCAAGGACGCCGGGGTCAAGGTCTCCGACATCGACCACGTGGTCCTCGTGGGCGGCTCCACCCGCATGCCCGCCGTCGCCGACGTGGTGCGCGAGCTGACCGGCAAGGACCCCAACAAGGGCGTCAACCCCGATGAGGTCGTCGCCGTCGGCGCGGCCCTCCAGGCCGGCGTCATCCAGGGCGACCGCAGCGACGTCCTGCTCATCGACGTCACGCCGCTGTCCCTGGGCATCGAGACCAAGGGCGGGGTCATGACCAAGCTCATCGAGCGCAACACGGCCATCCCGACCAAGCGCTCCGAGGTCTTCTCCACCGCCGAGGACAACCAGCCCTCCGTGCTCATCCAGGTCTACCAGGGCGAGCGCGAGTTCGCCCGGGACAACAAGCCGCTGGGCACCTTCGAGCTGACCGGAATCGCCCCGGCCCCCCGTGGCGTGCCCCAGATCGAGGTCTCCTTCGATATCGACGCCAACGGCATCGTCCACGTCTCAGCCAAGGACCGCGGCACCGGCAAGGAGCAGTCCATGACCATCTCCGGCGGCTCCGCCCTGCCCAAGGAGGACATCGACCGCATGGTCAAGGAGGCTGAGGCCCACGCCGAGGAGGACAAGAAGCGCCGCGAGGACGCCGAGACCCGCAACTCCGCCGAGCAGCAGGCCTACTCCATCGAGAAGCTCCTCAAGGACAACAAGGACAAGCTGCCCGAGGACGTCCACTCCGAGGTCTCCGAGGCCGTCGCCGACCTCAAGAAGGCCCTCGAGGGTGACGACATCGAGCCGGTCAAGACCGCTCAGGAGAAGCTGAACTCGGTGGCCCAGAAGGTCGGTGAGGCCCTCTACCAGGCCGACGCCGCCGCCCAGGCCGCGGGTGACGCCTCCGCCTCCTCGGCCGGCTCCACGTCCTCCGACGACGAGGACATCGTGGACGCCGAGATCGTCGACGACGAGGACTCCAAGTGACCTCGGCCGGCCCCACCCCCGAGAACGAGGGCGTCGACCCCGAGCTCCAGGCGGCCGTCGAGTCGGCCTTCGAGGAAGTGCCCGACGACGTCCGTGAAGGACTCGCCCAGGGCTCGCCCGAGGGCGCGGCCGGCCAGGCCGACGCCGCCTCCGATGAGGCGGCGGGGGAGGACCCCCTGGCCCAGGCGCAGGCCCAGGCCGCTCAGGCGGCCGACGACCTGGCCCGGGCCCGGGCGGACCTCTACAACCTCCAGCAGGAGTACCAGGGGTTCGTGCGCCGCTCCCGTGAGGGCGCGGCCTCCCACCGGGACGCTGGTGCCGCCGGCGTCGTTGAGGCCCTCATCCCGGTCCTCGACGAGATCGAGCTGGCCCGCCAGCACGGCGACCTGACCGGCACCTTCGAGACCACGGCCGGCAAGCTCGAGTCGATCCTGGCCGAGAAGTACTCCCTGGAGCGCTTCGGCGCCGTGGGTGAGGTCTTCGACCCCACGCTGCATGAGGCCCTCATGGCCACCGAGTCCAGCGAGGTCACCGAGCCCACCATCGCCGCGGTCCTCCAGCCCGGATACCGCCTGGGTGAGCGCGTCGTGCGCGCCGCCCGCGTCCAGGTCGCCAACCCGGCCTGATACCCACCGCACCACACACCCCGGCCCGACGGCGGACCCGAGCCAGCAGTTCTGGCGGGTCCGAGTCCGCCGTCGGGCCGGCTGGTGCACCAGGGCGCCCCAGGCCCAGGGCCGCGGAGCCGTCCACCCCCACAATCTTCAGCTTCAGTAAGGAAAACCCACGATCACCCGGATAAGGAGGCGGTGAGACGACCATGGCCAGTCAGGACTGGATGACGAAGGACTTCTATGCGGTCCTCGGCGTGAGTAAGGACGCCGACGCCGCCGCGATCAAGAAGGCCTATCGCACACTCGCAAAGAAGTACCACCCCGACCGCAACCCCGACGACGCCGCGGCGGCCGAGAAGTTCAAGGAGATCGGGGAGGCCTACGCGGTCCTGTCCGACGAGGCCGAGCGCAAGCAGTACGATGCGATCCGCTCGATGGCCGGAGGCGGCGCCCGCTTCCAGGCCGGTGGCCCGGGAGGGGCCGGTGGCGCCGGCTTCGAGGACATCTTCTCCTCCATGTTCGGCGGCCAGGGAGGCGGCGTCCGCTTCGAGACCGGCGGCGGCGCCGGCGAGCCCGACCTTGATGACCTGCTGCGCATGTTCGGCGGCACCCCTAGCCCCACCCGCTCCGGTGGCCGTTCCGGCCCCTTCGGATTCGGTGGCTTCGGTGGCTTCGGTTCCCAGCCCCAGCCGCAGAAGGGCTCTGACGTCCTGACCTCGGCGACGCTGGACCTGCGCGACGCCGTCGCCGGGACCACCGTGGAGCTGACCGCGGACGGGCGCACCATGAAGGTCCGCATCCCGGCCGGTGTGCGCGACGGCCAGAAGATCCGTCTGCGCGGCAAGGGCCGAGCCGGCCTGAACGGCGGCGAGAACGGCGACATGGTGGTGACCATCGCCATCAAGAAGCACCCCGTGTACTCGGTCGACCCGGTCGACGGAGCCAACCTGCGCATGGACCTGCCGGTCACGCTGCGCGAGGCCGCCCTGGGGGCCACGGTCGAGGTCCCGCTGCTCGACGGCGGCACCTCCAAGATCAAGATCAAGCCCGGCACCTCCTCGGGCACCGTCATGCGCCTGCGCGGCAAGGGCGCCACCACCCGGAAGAAGACCGGCGACCTGCTGGTGACCATCCAGGTGGCCGTGCCCAAGAAGCTCTCCAAGGCCGCCAAGCAGGCCCTCGAGGCCTTCGATGAGGCCATGGGTGACACCGACCCGCGGGCCACCCTCATGGAGGAGGCGGCGACATGAGCCGGCACCGGGCCGGGCAGGGCCTGGGGCACCTGGCCGACGACGCCGCCGAGCGCGCGGTCTACGTGGTCTCGGTGGCGGCCGAGCTCGCCGGGATGCACCCCCAGACCCTGCGCCAGTACGACCGGCTCGGACTGGTCAGCCCCGCCCGGACCCGCGGGCGGGGCCGGCGCTACTCCCACCGCGACGTCGAGCGCCTGCGTCGCATCCAGTCCCTGTCCCAGGAGGGCATCAACCTCGAGGGCATCCGCCGCATCCTCGCCCTGGAGGCCCGCGTGGAGGAGCTGGAGGCCGACAACGCCCGCATGCGCAGCCGCGAGGCCGTCGTCCAGCGGATCTTCGCGGCGGCGGCCGACGGCGAGGTCCAGGTCGTCGCCCCCGGGCGCCAGGGCCGTGGACCCGCCGCGCGCCACCCCGAGGCGGGGCGCGCACGCGCCGCCGGTACGGCGGGAGGCGCGAGCACTGCGCTCGTGCCCGTGCGTCGATGGTACTGACCGACACGGATTGGCACTGACTGGGACCGACGAGCGCCGGCGGGCAATGATGAGCGCCGGTGCGTCCTGGATGCAGACACTGAGACGCGGGCACTGATGCAGCACTGAGCCCATCGGCCGCTGCGGCGGAACAGGCGGCCGGCCCCCGCACCTCATTCTCCAGGCGGATGCCGCCGGTCTACAACCGCCCGTAAGGTTCCGCTCATGCGGATGACGACCTCCTTCACCGGATCACGGGGCGTGCGATACCCCGCCCCCGACGTGGCCCGTGGCTTCATGCTCCTGCTCATCGCGGTCGCCAATGTTCCGTCGTGGAACAAGATGCCGAACGGGGCCGAGCCTCCGGTCTCCTCCGTTGACGGCTGGTGGATGTTCGTCCGCACGCTGGTGGTGGACCACCGGGCCTACCCGCTGTTCGCGATGCTCTTCGGCTTCGGGCTCATGACCATGATTAACCGGCGCATCGCCTCCGGGACCCAGACCTACCTCGCCTCCCTTCCCGGTGCGCCGGAGGGCCGCGAGCCGATGCCGCACGAGGCGGCCTGGGCCCGCGAGATGGCCACCATTGACGCCTACCGCCTGGTACGTCGCCGCGGCTGGTGGATGCTGCTGATCGGATTCGTCCACGGCCTCGTCTTCCCCGGTGACATCATCGGCGCCTATGGGCTGGTCGCCGTCCTCCTGGCCAACCTGCTGGCCCGCAAGAACTACTCGGCGCTCTACCTCACCGGGGGCATCATCTCCGTGCTGGCCCTGGCGACGTATCTGGCCTCAGGGACCCTGTCGGGCGGCGACACCCTGACGGCCTCCGGGGAGCAGTCGGTCTCGCTGACAGTGGCGCTGCTCTGGGTCGTCACCAATGCCCTGCAGTGGGCCGTGGTGCTGGTCGTGCAGGTGCTCATCGCCCTCATCGTCCCGGCCGCGGTGATCGGTGCCCGCCTAGCTGACACCGACCTCCTCACCCATCCGGAGCGGTACCGGCGCCTGCTGATCTCCGTGGGCCTGGGCGGTTTGGTGCTGGGGGCGCTCGCGGCGTTCCACGGTGCGCTGACGCTCGCGACGACGGCGCAGCTCTGGCCGTGGGACTTCGCCATGACGGAGTTCTTCGGCCTGGCCGGCGCCTGCGGCTGGCTGGCGCTGCTGGCCCTGTATGCCGGTGGGCCCAGGCCGGATGGCCGGCTGACGGGCCTGCGCCGGCTGGCTTCCGCCGTCGGCCGCCGTTCCATGACCGTCTACCTGAGCCAGACGATCCTGTTCGGCATCATCTTCGGCGTCGTTCCACTCCTGGTGACGGGCAGGCGCCTGTGGATGGGGCAGGCCGCGGCCGCCCTCGTCGCCCTGGGCGTCTGGCTGGCGTGCGTGGTCCTGTGCGCCGTCCTGGAGCGCGGTGGTCATGCCGGACCCTTCGAGACCCTGCTGCGCACGGCCGTCGCCCGCAGCGAGCGCAGGAGGCCGACGCCGCCGCCCCCGCCCGCCGTCTGGCCCGGGATGCAGGCGGGACCGTGGCCGACGATGCAGATGGGGACCCACCCGGGAGCGCCGGTGCCGATGCAACCGGGCATGCCGCCAGTGGCTCAGCCGGGAGTCCAGCCGGAGGCACCGGTCCAACCGGGCATGCCGCCTGCGCCGCAGCCGGGACCGCAGCCGGCCCCCTGAGCCGGCCCGACCCGGGTCCGTCCGCCGGAAGAATGGCCGGGCGGCAGGCTCCACCTTTCGATGGACACGATCTCGGCGCTTAAGGCGGACGCCGCGGAACCCCTGGTTTTCATACGGTCGAGTCATGAACACGACGACTTCCTCCGCGACCTCATTCACTGGTTCCCGCGGCCTGCGCTACCCCGCCCCCGACGTCGCCCGCGGCTTCATGCTGCTGCTCATCGCCCTGGCCAATGTGGGGTTCTGGGTGGCGGGTCCCGAGGGCCGTGCGCCATCGACCGCCGACAGGACCTGGGCCTTCATACGTGCCCTGTTCATCGACCAGCGCGCCTACCCGCTGTTCGCACTGCTCTTCGGCTTCGGGCTGGCCACCATGGTCAACCGGCGCATGGCATCGGGCATCGACGCCTACTGCCAGCAGCTGACCGGCGGGCTCCGGGCGCCGTCGGCGGCTGAGCTCGACCAGGCCCGGGAGCAGGCCGCCATCGACGCCCGCCGCCTCGTGCGGCGCCGCGGCCTGTGGATGGTCCTGTTCGGGCTCATCCACGGCGCCTTCTTCCCCTCGGAGATCATCGGCACCTACGGCATCGTCGCCGTCGTCTTCGCCGGGTGGTTCGCCCACAAGCACCACAAGCGCCAGCTGGCGGTGTGCGCCCTCATTCTTCTGTTCCAGATCGTGACGGTGGTCCTGGCCATGCTCATGGGCCCCGGAGGTGAGGCGGCCGGTGTGGCGGGGCCCGCTGCCCCGGTGGCGGCACCCACCGGAGCAGGCGAGTCCGTGGCGTCAGCGCTGCCCTGGTTCGTGACCAACGTGAATGAGTGGTTCTTCACCGCCCTGGGAGCCGCCTTCACCACGATGATTCTTCCCGCCGCCTTCCTGGGGGCCCGCCTGGCCGACACCGACCTCATCTCCCACCCCGAGCGTCACCGCGGTCTGTTGACGGTGGCCGGGATCGGCGGCCTGGCCCTGGGGGCACTCGGCGCGCTTCATGAGCTCCTGGTCCCGCTCACCAGCGCTCAGTCCTGGGAGGCCGACTCCGCCCTGATCGCGGTCTTGGGCCTGGCCGGGGGCTGCGGCTGGCTCGCCGTTCTGGCCCTCTACGCCGGCGGGCCGACGTCGGACAACCGGTTGACCGGCCTCAGGTGGCTGCTGTCCAACGTGGGGCGCCGCTCCATGACCGCCTACCTGTCCCAGACAGTCATGTTCGCCGGCATCTTCGTCATCGCGCCGCGGCTGACCGGGAGGCCCCTGGAGCTGGGATTGGTGGCATCCGCCGCAGTGGCGGTGATGGTCTGGCTGACGACCGTGGTCCTGTGCGCGGTGCTTGAGCGGCTCGGCATGCCCGGTCCCTTCGAGGTCCTGCTGCGCACCGCCGTCGCCCGCAGCGAGCGCAGCCGCACGAACCCGTTCCCCCAGCAGATCCCCGCCCAGTGCGCGGCCCAGTTCCTCGGTCGGTCGACGAGCGCCCCGGTTACCGCGGGAGCCTGAGAGCGGGTCGGGTGCCCGATGCCATCGCAAGAGGGAAGAGCCCTGGTCCTCCGGGAGGAGGACCAGGGCTTGGTCCGCTCTCCGGGGAGGAGAGGATCAGCCCGTCATGATGGCTCCGCAGGGGGAGGTCGCTCTGGTGGCCGCCCCCTAGCGTGGAGGGCATGAAACTTACGACGTCATTCACCGGCACTCGGGGGGTGCGCTATCCGTCCCCGGATGTGGCCCGTGGCTTCATGCTCCTGCTCATCGCCCTGGCCAACATCCCCTTCTGGACCGATGTGACGCATGCTTCCGCCCCGTCTGATGCGGTCGACACGGCATGGCTGTGGGTGCGCTCCCTCCTGGTCGACTCGCGCGCCTACCCGCTGTTCGCGATGCTCTTCGGCTTCGGACTGGTCACCATAGTCAACCGGCGCATTGCCTCCGGTGCCGCGTCCTACCTCAGCTCCCTGCCCGGCGTGGAGGACGGCCGTGAGCCGACGTCACAGGAGGCGGCCTGGGCCCGTGAGCAGGCCACCGTCGATGCGCGTCGACTGGTGCGACGTCGGGGCCTGTGGATGATCCTCTTCGGCGCCGTGCACGCCGTGCTCTTCTCCGGTGACATCATCGGCCCCTACGGTCTGGTCGCCGTCATCTTCGCCGGCTGGATCGCCCGCAAGCACTGGAAACGGGCCGTGGCCTTCTGCACCATCGTCGTTGTTGCCGGCACCACCACCTTCCTCAACATGGGCAGCTTCCTGGCCTCCCAGGGCACGACCTCGGCGACTGACGCGCACCAGGGGGCCGGCGCCTCGACCGATACGGTCCTGTCCTACGTCTCCGACGGACTCCTGGCCTGGGGCGGAAGCCTGGTCTCGGCACTGTTCTTCTCCATGATCGTTCCGGCGATGTTCCTCGGTGCCCGGCTGGCCGACACCGATCTCATCACCCACCCCGAGCGCCACCGCCGGCTCCTGCTCGCCGTCGGCCTGGGCGGTCTGGGGCTCGGTGCCGCGGGCGGTATCGGGTTCGCCGTGTGGGCCGCGGGCGGCTCCCTGGTCGCCTGGACCATGCCCCTTCACGCGGCCACGGGCGTGGCCGGGGCCTGCGGCTGGTTGGCGCTGTTGGCCCTGTACGCCGGCGGGCCGAGGCCGGATGGCCGGTTGACGGGGCTGCGCCGGCTGGCCTCCAGTGTGGGGCGCCGCTCCATGACGGCCTACCTGAGCCAGACCTTCCTCTTCGCCATCATCTTCATGGTCCTGCCCGCCCTGACCGGGATCGAGCTCCACCTGGGCGAGGCCCGGGCCGCCGGGATCGCGCTGGCGGTCTGGCTGGTGACAGTCGGTCTGTGCGCAGCCCTGGAGCGCGGCGGTCACGCCGGCCCCTTCGAGACCCTGCTGCGCACCGCCGTGGCCCGCAGTGAGCGCCGACGCCGGTTGCCGGCCCCTCCTGCCCCTGCGACCCCGGCCTCACCGGTGGGCACCTCCAGCACCTACGACCTGGTGCGCTGAGACCCCGGAACACAGATAGGCGCCCAGGACGATGGGGAGGGCTTCCCCGCGGGCCGGCGGGTGCGTGCCAACACGGCCTTCAGGGATTCTGTATGGTGGGACGGCCCGATGACGGCCTTCAGGGCGCGTCATCGCACCATGCCCTGAGGACTGTGAGTCGCCTCGCAGAATGCGAGGGGTCACTTGAGCGTTTCACAGGGCATCGTTGACACGGTAGCCTGCCTGCGTCCCCAACTCTGAAGGAAGCGAACAGTCCTCATGACTCAGCCCCCCAACCCTGGTCAGCCCTTCTACCAGCAGCAGCCCTCGGCACCCTCGGCTCCGGCCCCGGGGCAGCCCTACCCGCCCCAGCAGCAGTTCCAGGGCGCTCCCGGCGCGCCTGCTGCTCCCGGCGCCCCCGGCCAGCCCTTCCCGCAGGCTCCGGCGGGGGACAGCTTCATGGGCAACCTCTTCGACACCGCCAAGCCCTTCGCCGAGAAGTTCGGCAAGGTGCTCTTCTACATCGCCGCCATCGCCCTGGTCGTGAGCTGGCTCTACTCGGCTTACAAGGCCGGCGACCTCACCGGTGGCCACGACATCCAGCTGGAGGGCGGGAACTTCAACTTCGGCAGGTTCCTGCTGAGCCTGCTCTTCGACGCCCCCTGGGTCGTCGCTGAGATCGGCCTCATCCGCCTCTTCATCGAGCTGGTCATCAACTCCGGCAAGAAGAACTAGTCGCCGCCCGGCGGGGTCTCGTCTCCGCCGCAGCCAGCTGCTCGACCCTGACGGTCGCCGGCCCGCGTGGCCGGCGACCGTCAGTCGTTGGGGTCGGCTGTGCTCGAGGCATCCTCGACCTGTCCCACCGGGAGCTCGAGGACGGCCGTCAGACCGCCGTCGGGGTTGGCGCTCAGGCGCAGCTCGCCGCCGTGCGCGGTGGCCACCGCCGTCACGATGGCCAGGCCCAGCCCGTGCCCGGAGCCCCGGGTCCGCCCCCGCCCCTCGCCGCGCACGAAGGGCTCGCGCAGGGACTCCACGCTCTCGGCCGCCACCACGGGGCCCTCGTTGCGGATCGTCAGGCGCACGCCGTCGTCCAGACGCGCCATGCCCACAGTGATGCGGCCACCCTCGACGTTGTAGCGGGCCGCGTTGCGCAGCAGGTTGGAGACGCTCTGACGCAGCAGCACCGGATCCCCGGGGACCCGGGCGGGCAGCAGATGGGTGGAGACGTGAAGCCCGCGTTCGGCGACCTCCGGAGCGATGAGGCCCAGGGCGTCACGGACCGTGGCCTCCATATCCACGTCCTCGTGGGCCAGCTTGCCGGACTGGGCGTCGGCCAGGTCCAGCAGGGCGTCGATCGTCTCCCGGTTGGCGCGGTTGGTCTCCAGGACCCTGGTCAGCACCCGGCGCAGGTCCTCGGCCGAGGCCTGCGGGTCGGACAGGGCGACGTCGATCATTGTCTGCGTGGTGGCCAGGGGAGTGCGCAGCTCGTGGGAGGCGTTGGCCGCGAACCGGCGGTGGACGGAGAAGGACCGCTCCAGGGAGGCCAGCATGTTGTCGAAGGTGTCCGCCAGGTCGTGGATCTCGTCGCGTGGGCCGGACAGGTCCAGTCGCTGGCTGAGGTCGCCCGAGGCGGCGCGCTTGGCGGCCGCATTCATTGAGGACAGCGGCTGCAGCATCCGCCCCGCCAGGATCCAGCCGACGGTCCCGGAGAGCACCACGAGCAGTGCCAGCGCACCGACGGCCGAGCGCATGATGGTGCTGAGCAGATCGAACAGGTTCGTGTCCACCTTGGCGGCCTCGCCGATCTGCGAGACCGGCACGGCGGCGGTCTCCCCGACCGGGTCGCCGATCTGGATGCTCAGCGTGACGTAGCGCGTGTAGAAGTAGACCAGGGCGATGAGGACCACGCCGGCGGCCGTTACCATCCCGGCGTAGGTCAGGGTCAGACGGGCCCGGATACTCAGGTGCCGGGCGCGACGCATGTGCTCCGTGCGGCCAGGCCGGGCGCCGTGGGGCCAGCTGTCGGCGCCGGGCCGCGCCGCGTCGTCGGCCCGGGTCCCCGCAGCCGCCTGCCCGCTCATGCGCTGAACCTGTAGCCCGCGCCGGGGACTGTCTGGATCACCCGTGGCTCACCGAGCTTGCGACGCAGGTGGGAGATCGTCACCCGCGTGGAGTTGGTGAAGGGGTCGGCGTTGGCGTCCCAGGCCTTCTCCAGGAGCGTCTCGGCGCTGAGGACCCCGCCCTCGGCCTCCATGAGGACCTGAAGGACCGCGAACTCCTTGGGGCTGAGGTGAATGAAGTGTCCGTCGCGGTAGACCTCCCGGCGGAAGGGATCCAGGCGCACCCCGTGGGCATCGAGGACCGGGGTGCGTGCCGGCTGGCTGCGTCGGCCCAGGGCCCGCAGCCGGGCCACCAGCTCGGGGAACTCGAAGGGCTTGGTGAGGTAGTCGTCGGCCCCCAGCTCGAAACCGCCCACGCGCGCATCCAGCGTCCGGGACGCAGTGAGCATGAGGACTCGCGTGCTGGGGTGGTCGCGCACCACCCGCCGGCAGACCTCGTCGCCGTGGACCACGGGCAGGTCCCGGTCCAGGACGATGATGTCGTAGTCGTTGACCGCCACCTGCTCCAGGGCGCTGGCCCCGTCGCCGACGACATCCACGGCCATCGCCTCACGCCGCAGCCCGGTGGCGATGGCCTCAGCCAGGTACTCCTCATCCTCCACGACGAGCACGCGCATCGCCCTGCCTCCTTCACTGTGGATTCTTTCGGCTGGTCCCTCAGCGAACCAGCCCCTGTGTTGCCACAACATAAGCGAATTTGTGAACCCCGTGGCAACACCGCTCCCGGTTGGCTGTTCCCCGAACGAACGGACGCCACCGCGCCCCGACCCACGTGAGCCGAAAGGACCCTCTCCCATGAAGCAGCCCCTCAACACCCGGATCCTCACCCGCGCCGCCACAGTGCTGACCTGCGCCGTGTGCGCCGTCGGCCTCATGACCGGATGCTCCCAGGGTTCGAAGGCGGACTCGGCCGCCTCCGCCTCCGCCACCAGCGGGGACGACTACCTGCTCAAGATGGCCAAGTGCATGCGCGACAAGGGCATCGATGTCTCCGACCCCGACGCCAACGGCAACGTGCAGTTCCCCGACAACGAGGCCGCCACCAAGGCAGCCCAGGAGTGCGAGCAGATCGTCGGCCCCGCCCCCGGCACCGAGGACCTCGCCAAGCCCGAGACGCAGCAGGACCTGGTCAAGGCCGCCGAGTGCCTGCGCAAGGAGGGCTACGACGTTCCCGACCCCGAGGCCGGCAAGGGCATCCAGATCAACGGCGACATCCCCCAGGACGTCATGAACAAGTGCTTCTCCCAGGTCGGGAGCAAGTGACACCGCGCCCTTGCCGGCGCCACCAGACCACAGGCTCGCGCGGCCAGGCCGCCGCGCAGACACACTCAGACAGGCAGACACATGGATCAGACCACCACCTCCACGCAGGCCGACGACGGCTCGACCGGCACCGCGGACAAGCCGGGCACGGCCCACCGCACCCGACGCCGGGCCTTCCTGGCCATGGGGGCCGCCGCGATCCTGGCGGCGGGCGCTGGTGCGGGCGCCTTCGCCTCCAGGTCGGGCCCCTTTGCGGCCAAGGCCAAGCCGACGACGTCGACCTTCAGCGGCGCCACCGACACCGTCACCAAGGGCGACCTCCAGGGACAGACCTCGGTGTCCGGGACCCTGCGCTACTCCGACTCGCGCAAGTTCAAGTCGGGCTTCGAGGGCGTTCTCATCCAGGTGCCGGCCTCCGGGGCCGTCCTGACCCAGGGCGACGTCCTCTACCGAACCGGCAACGAGACCGCCTACCTCATGCGCGGCAACCTGCCCGCCTGGCGCAGCTTCGAGGCCGGCATGGAGGACGGCGAGGACATCCGCCAGCTCGAGACGGCCCTGCGGGACCTGGGGTACTTCGACTACGAGCCCGACGACCACTTCAGCTGGGCCACCACCAGCGCCATCCTGAAGTGGCAGAAGGACCTCGACCTGCCCCGGACCGGGACCCTCCCACTGGGACGGATCGTCTTCACCCCCGGGGATCTGCGCGTGGGGACGGTCACCGCCCGCGTGGGGGACCGCGTCGCCGCCGACACCGAGCTCTTCGACGTCACCTCCACCACCCAGGTGGTCGATGCCAACATCAAGCTCTCCGACCAGAAGCTCGCCGTTGCCGGCACCGCCGTGACCATCAAGCTGCCCGACGCCAAGAAGACCGCTGGGAAGATCACCTCCGTGGGCACCCCCACCGAGAAGTCCTCCGGCTCCGGGTCCGGCGCCGGCTCCGGCTCGGGTGAGTCCAAGGAGCGGGTCATCCCCATCACCGTCACCCTCACCGACGCCTCGGCGACCACCAACTTCCAGGAGGTCTCCGTCACCGTCGACCTGCCCAGCGAGAAGCGCACGGGCGTCCTGTCGGTGCCGGTCGGGGCCCTGCTGGCCCTGAGCGCCGACCAGTACGGCGTCGAGATCGTCGAGGCCGGCGGCACCACCCGTAAGGTGCCGGTCACTATCGGGCTGTTCGCCGGTGGGCGCGTGGAGATCTCCGGCAAGGACATCTCCGAGGGACAGCGAGTGGTGGTGCCGCAGACATGAGTCGCATCCTTTCCCTGCGCGACGTGAAGCGCACCTACGGGGAGCCGCCCGTGGCCGCCTGCGCGGGCGTGAGCCTGGAGATCGACGACGGCGAGTTCGTCGCCATCGTCGGCCCCTCCGGCTCGGGCAAATCCACGCTCCTCAACCTCATCGGCACCCTGGACCGGCCCAGCTCCGGCACCGTCGAGATCGACGGCGTCGACGTCGGCTCCCTGTCCGACGCCAAGCTCTCGGCTTTGCGGGCCAGCCGCATCGGCTTCGTCTTCCAGCAGTTCCACCTGGCAGACGGCGTCAACGCGGTCGACAACGTCGCCGACGGCCTGCTCTACAGCGGGGTCCCCCGCTCCGAGCGGCGCCGGCGCGCCCGGGCCGCCCTGGAGCGCGTCGGCCTGGCCCACCGGCTCGACCACCGCCCCCACCAGATGAGCGGCGGCGAGCGCCAGCGGGTGGCCATCGCCCGGGCCGTCGTCGGCGAGCCCCCGCTGCTGCTGGCCGACGAGCCCACCGGGAACCTCGACTCCACCTCCGGGGCCTCGATCGTCGAGCTCCTTCACGAGCTCCACGCCCAAGGCACCACGATCATCGTCATCACCCACGACAACGAGCTGGCAGCCCAGCTCCCCAGGCAGATCGCCATCCGCGACGGCCGCATCGTGGGGGACTCAAGCCTGAAGGAGATCGTCCATGACGACGTCTACGCACCGGCGTGACCGGTCCGCGGCCGAGCGGGCCGGCCGCGCCCCGGCCCGGCGGATCCAGCGCTCGCGGCTGCGTCTGGCCGACGTGCTGCGCCTGGGAGGCACCGGCATCAAGGCCCGCCCCACCCGCGCCTTCCTGTCCGCACTGGGGATCGCCATCGGTATTGCCGCCATGATCTCGGTGGTGGGCATCTCGGCCTCCAGCCGCGCCCAGCTCTCCGCCCAGCTCGACTCGCTGGGGACCAACCTGCTGACGGCCACCGCCGGCCAGGACCTGTTCGGCAACTCCTCCTCTCTGCCGCAGGACAGCGTCGGCAAGGTCCGCCTCATCGACAACGTCCAGAGCGCCTCGAGCACTGGGCTGGTCAAGAACTCGCTGGTTTACCGCACTCCGCTCATCGACAAGAACGCCTCCGGCGGTATCACCACCCTGGCCGCGGACAAGTCGCTGCTCGACGTCGTGGCCGGACAGGTGGACAAGGGTGCCTGGCTCAATGAGGCCACCAGCAAGTATCCGGCCACGGTCCTGGGGCAGACGGCGGCCCAGCGCCTCGGCGTCGTCTCACCGGGAACCAAGGTGTGGATCGGCGGGAACTGGTTCACCGTGGTCGGCATCCTCAAGCCGGTGGTGCTGGCTCCCGAGCTCAACAATGCCGCCCTCATCGGTCAGGGCGTGGCCAGCGACCTGCTGGGGCACGATGCCAAGCCGACGACGGTCTACACGCGCAGCCAGGACGCCGCCGTCCCCACGGTGCGCAAGCTGCTGGCGCCGTCGATCTCGCCGCAGGCCCCCAATGAGGTCAAGGTCTCGCGCCCCTCGGACGCGCTGGAGGCCAAGAACGCGGCCGACAAGGCCTTCACCGGTCTGCTGCTGGGCGTGGGCTCGATCGCCCTGCTCGTCGGCGGCATCGGGGTGGCCAACACGATGATCATCTCGGTGCTCGAGCGCCGTCGGGAGATCGGACTGAGGCGGTCCCTGGGGGCGATGCGCGGACACATCCTCGTGCAGTTCATGACCGAGGCGCTGCTGCTGGCCTCCCTGGGCGGTGCCCTGGGGTGCATCATCGGGATCGGGGTGACCGCCGGGATGTCGGCCGCCAACGGCTGGCCCTTCTCCCTGCCGGTGATCGCCGTCGTCGGCGGTCTGGCAGTCACCATCGCCATCGGCGCCCTGGCCGGCGTGTACCCGGCCGTTCGGGCCTCCCGCACTCCTCCGACCGCCGCGCTCAACGCGCAGTAGGCGAGTGCCGCCGACCCGAGGGGAGGCGGATGAGACGTCCCGGTGGGAGACGGCTGGGCCCCGCGGTGGCGGCACCGGACTGTGGCGGCCGGTGCTTGAAAGAGATGGGGAGAGCCCAGCTGGCCGGGAACGCGTGAGGGCCCCGCACTGAACGGTGCGGGGCCCTCACTCCTGCGATCAGAAGACCGCGGTGCCTGTGGGTAGGCAGGCTCTCAGCCGGGTCACTCCGTGCCGAGCTTGCCGTCGACGGCGTCGCGGGCGGCGTCGATCTTGTCGTCGTACTTGCCGCCGGTCGCCTTCTTGGCAGCACCGGCTGCGGCGTCCAGCGCCTTGTCGCTGATCGCCTCGGCCTTGTCGGAGCTGAGAGTCTCACCGGCCTTCTTCGCCAGGTCATCAAGTCCCATCTGTGTCTCCTTCCGTCGGGTGGCCAGACGTCGGATGACGACGGCCTCGGCTGAATAGTGCCAGGTTTGCGCAGCCGCGTCATCTGAGGGCGGCTCGGCCCCTGGGTTGCGGCCGGGGACTCTTCCTTCCAGCCGGGGGCATTCGACGCCGTCGGGGACCGGAATCCTGTCACCGAACGCGCAGGACGCCCCCCTAGGGAAGTATCCGCACCCCTACGCGCGCAATGTCCCCGGCCGTTCTGCCAGGGCGTCAGCGGCGGCGGGCCTCACCACTGCCAGGTGGGGCGGACGGGGGAGCCTGCGGCGTCGGCCAGGAGGACGGCCTCGCGCACGCGGCGGGTCAGGAGGGACAGGACGAGCCGGTAGGAGTCCTCGACCATGGCGGTGGCCTCGTCCGCGCGGTAGTCCGAGCTGGTGAGGTCGATGCTCACCCAGTGCCGCTTGGACTGGTGGAAGCCCGGCTCCACCCACTCGAAGGCGGCCCGCACGGCGACGACGTCCTCGGGGTCGAGCTTGACGTTGGCCAGGAGGCGGCCGTCGGTGAGGGGGATGAGCAGCAGGAAGAGGCGGGGGCCCACGGAGGCGACAGGGATGTCCCACTCGGGCTTGTGCCCCGCCCAGGCGCCGGGCAGCGTGGCCGCCTTGGCCAGGAGCTCGTCGCGCCGGGCAGCCACGGTGGCCTCGTCGACGCGCGTGGAGGACCCGTCGGGGCGAGGGCTGCGGCGGAGCGGTGCGGTCATCGACGTCGAGCCTACGTCCTCCCCCGCGGCTGGGGACATCCTGCGCGGCGGGGTGCGGAAACTTCCGGCCGGGGACATCCTGCGCGTGCGGGGACGGGATTCCGGTCCCCGACGGCGTCCAATGCCCCCGGCTGGAAGGAAAAGTCCCCGGCCGCGTGGAGTGCCCCCTCCCGCGCAGCCCCCGGACATGAGAGAAAGTCCCCGGCTGCGTGGAGTGTCTCCGGCTGTAGGGAATGGTCCCCGACGGCGAGGACTGGCGGCGGGAGGGGCGCCGGGGACGCGTACTGGGCGGGTCAGTCCGACACGATCTCCAGGAGCTCTCCGACCGAGCACCCCAAGGCCTCGCAGATGGCGCAGAGTGTGGAGTAGCGAATGGCCTTGGCGCGGTCGTTCTTGAGCACGGAGAGGTTGACGGTGGTGACCCCGACCTTCTCGGAGAGCTCCACGAGCGTCATCCCTCGGGCGGCCAACAGCTCGTCGAGGTGGCAGACGACGTGACTCACACGAGCCCCTCGGTCTCTTCGCGCAGCACGGTGTTCTCCGCGGCCAGAGTGCGAGAGCGCTGGTAGACGCGGTGCAGGGCGAGCAGCAGGTGAATGGCGAGGATAAGAGCGACCAGTCCCTTCAGGGCCGAAAGGTCATCGCCGATGGGGATGAACCCGGTCAGCTCTCCGTCTGCTCGGGCACCGGTGAAGTACTCGTCCGAGACCGCCAGGCCTGAGATGTACAGCGCGACAGCGCTCAACTCCTGTCCCAGGAGGAGCCAGAACAGGTGACCGCCCCGGGTGAAGAGATCGTCGACGAATCCTGGTCGGTTCGGGCGGATCGCGGCGATGAACCGGATGAAGGCGATGGCGCAGGCCGTGATGAGGATGACGTGGATGGCGATGATCAGGCCGACGAGGAACCGTGCGCCGCCGGACATTCCGTGCACGGTCCCGTAGCTCACCGAGTAGCCGTTGGTCATCTCCACTGTCGTGTGCCCGAAGGACAGGTGCCGGTCCAGCGTGGGGTCACTGTCGGTGAACTCCATCCGCAGCCCGCGGCCGTCGATGAGGCCCCACAGGTTGGAGACGAGCGTGTGGATGGGGGAGAGGCAGAATAGGACCAGCAGGAACGAGGTGAAGGCCAGGCTGCCGGTGCCGACGCCGGCGTCGGCACCGGGGGCGGAGCCGGTGCTGTCCGGTGGGGTCTGGTCGGCAGCAGCCTCTCCATCGAGGTCGGTGTCGGGGGTGGTGTCCGAATCGGCTTCAGTGCTGGTCGTCATGATGACACTCCGTATCGATTATCGATGTATCGATAGTCGATATGGTGCGCTTGAGGTTCGCCCGTGTCAAGCATCCATCCGGGGTGAGGTTCTGTCATTCAGCCATTGCCGACGGCGTCAGGTGGAGGTTGTGCGTACCTCCGGGGAGGTGGTGTGCGGTGGGGGACATCGCACGCGATGGGAGACGTTGCGCGCGGTCGGGTGCGGAAACTTCCGGCCGGGGACATCCTGCGCGTGCGGGGACGGGATTGCTGTCCCCGACGGCGTCGAATGCCCCCGGCCGCAGGAGAGAGTCCCCGAACGCGCTCAGTGGATCGTGTCGAGGATCGTGTTGGTGATCTCCTTCGCGTCCTGCGAGTTGCTGGCCGACACGTTGATGGTCGCATAGGTGGTGCGGCCGCCCGTGGACGGGGAGGTCGGCACCATGATGATGCTCCCGGCGAAGACGCTGCCGCCCTGCTCCGTCAGATAGACCGCTGCTGCGGCCTCGCCATGGGGGGTCTGTTTCGTCGAGTACTCCTGGAGCCTCCCGCCTTGAGCGGTGAGCTGCGACTTGAGGTCGGATTCGGACGGCGGGGAATCCAAGGACTGCGTCTGCGAGAGCATGCCGACGTTGTTGTGGAACTGGAGGGCGTTCGCGTCCTTGGCCCGGTAGAAGAGGTCATATGTGCCCAGCGTGTGCTCGAAGTCGGCGCGGCTCATGTTCAGGCTCTGGGCGATCGCCTCCTTCTCCGCGGTGGAGAGTGTCTTGACGTCCACCCAGTCCTTCGGGACGGTGAAGGTGAGGCCGGTGCTGGCGCCGGTGACTTCCTGGCTGTCGCCGGGGGCGGGCTTCGCCGACGCGTCGTCCTGGCTGGATGGAGTGCTGCCGGCGGAGGTCTCCTTGTCCTCGTCGTCCTTCTCCTCGGTGTCGCTCGTCGCTGAGGCCGAGGTGCTGCCGGAGGCGGCCGAAGTGGAGGTGTCGGAACCTCGAGTGTCCTGAGAGCAGGCGGTCAGCACGGGGGCTGTGATCAGAGTGAGGACGGCCAGTGCGGTAGCAGCAGTGCGTAGGGGTTTCATGATGCTCCAGTGCCTGAGATCGGGTGTGGCAACCAGGACATCACGGTCCGGCGGGAATGCTCGATGGAGACGACTCCCCGTCGTGAGCCGGAGGGGCTTGCGGTGGCTGGCAGCGTGAGGCCCGTCGCTGCGTTCGCCGGTCAGTGGGCCGTCGTGAGGATGGTGGACACGATGGTGTCGACCTCCTCAGCGCTGCCGGCCGTCACGGCGATGCGCACGTAGGTGCCCGACGACGTCGGAACGGCGATGACCGCGCCGGCCGTCTGGGTGCCCTGAACCTGCGCGGTGGAGGTGTCGACGGCGGCCTGCCCGTAGGTGGACGGCTTGGTGGAGTAGCCCGTCGGAGTGCCTCCCTGTCGGGTGATGATCTCATCCAGGCTCGCCTGGGACGGGGGCGTGGAGGAGGTCTCGGTCTCCTTGGCGACCGCGACGCTGTTGAAGGACAGGCCGCCGCTCTGCGAGAACCGGCCGTAGAAGGCGTCGGTGCTGCTCAGGCGCTGGGTGAGGGTGGAGGGGTCCACCCCCTGGGCCCGGGCGAGCAGCGCCTTCTGGGCCTCGGGAAGAGCGTTGAGGTCCTCCCAGTCCTCGGGGATCGCGAAGGTGAGGCCGGATGTCGGTGCGGTGACCGCCTGGTGGCCCGCCGGGATGGAGGGGGTCGTGCTGCCGGAGGCGCTCGCGCCGCCCCCGCTCGACGACGTCGCCGAGGCCGCGGAGCCCGAGCTGGTCGCTGTTGCTGCGGCCGAGCCCGCCGACGAGGGGCTGGTCTGCGAGCAGCCCGCCAGAATGAGGATGGTGGCCAGGGCCAGGGTGGCGCGCGTGGTTCTCATGAGGTCTCCGGGGTGAGGACGGGGTCGTGATGTGACGATAGCGGCGTCGTGGAACAACGGTGTTTCAAGCGGTTGGTTGGCATGTTGCAGGTCGGCGCGATGACCGGCGGAATGTCTCCGGCAGAACCCCTAGGAGTTGCCCACGTCACTGCCGGTCTCAGAAGTTGAGTGGAATAGACTCAACTCTGCGAAGGTTGTGGTGACCAGAAGACGCAACACGTCACTACCTCGTGAAGGAGATCCGCATGGACACCAACTACACCACCAAGTCGCAGGAGGCGATCTCCGGGGCGATGCAGGCCGCCGCCGCGGCCGGCAACCCCCAGATCGAGCCCGCGCACCTGCTCGTAGAGCTCCTCTCCCAGCCCGACGGCGTCGCCGCCGGACTCCTGGCCGCGGTCTGCCCCGACGCGGCGGCCCGCCAGGCTGTCGGTGCCTCCGCGCGCCGCATCCTCACCCAGCTGCCCGCCTCCTCGGGCTCCTCCATGACCCAGCCTCAGCCCTCGCGCTCCCTGCTGGCCGCCCTCGAGGCCGCCTCGACGGTCGCCAAGGAGCTGTCTGACGAGTACATCTCCACCGAGCACCTGCTCATCGGCCTGGCCAAGGGCGACGCCTCCGGCTCCGCCCCCACCGTGGCCCGCATCCTGGCCGACGCCGGCGCCACCCCGGAGGCCCTCATCGAGGCCCTGCCCCAGGTCCGTGGCTCCTCCCGCGTCACTTCCGCCAATCCCGAGGGCACCTACAAGACCCTCGAGAAGTACGGCACCGACCTCACCGAGGCCGCCCGGGAGGGCCGCCTCGACCCGGTCATCGGCCGCGACGCCGAGATCCGCCGCGTCGTGCAGGTCCTGTCCCGGCGCACCAAGAACAACCCCGTCCTCATCGGGGAGCCGGGCGTGGGCAAGACCGCCGTCGTCGAGGGCCTGGCCCAGCGCATCGTCGCGGGCGACGTCCCCGAGTCCCTGCGCGGCAAGCGCCTCATCTCCCTGGACCTGTCCGGCATGGTGGCCGGCGCCAAGTACCGCGGTGAGTTCGAGGAGCGCCTCAAGGCCGTCCTCAAGGAGATCAAGGACTCCGACGGCGAGGTCATCACCTTCATCGACGAGCTGCACACCGTCGTCGGCGCCGGCGGCGGCTCCGAGGGCGCCATGGACGCCGGCAACATGCTCAAGCCCATGCTGGCCCGCGGCGAGCTGCGCATGGTGGGCGCCACCACCCTGGACGAGTACCGCGAGAACATCGAGAAGGACCCCGCCCTGGAGCGCCGCTTCCAGCAGGTCTTCGTCGGTGAGCCCAGCGTCGAGGACACCGTGGCCATCCTGCGCGGCATTGCCCCCAAGTACGAGGCCCACCACCAGGTGACCATCTCCGACGGCGCCCTCGTGGCGGCCGCGACCCTCTCCGACCGCTACATCACCGGTCGTCAGCTGCCCGACAAGGCCATCGACCTGGTCGATGAGGCCGCCTCCCGGCTGCGCATGGAGCTCGACTCCAGCCCCGTCGAGATCGACGAGCTGCGCCGTCGCGTGGACCGCATGCGCATGGAGGAGGCCTACCTGGATGAGTCCATCGAGGACGTCTCCAAGGCTGACCCGGCTGACGTCGACCGCCTCGAGCGCCTGCGCGCCGAGCTGGCTGACGCCTCCGAGGAGCTGGCCTCGCTCAACGCCCGCTGGGAGGCCGAGAAGGCCGGCCACAACAAGGTCGGTGAGCTGCGCGCCGCCCTGGACGAGATGCGCACCCGCGCCGACCTGGCCGAGCGTGAGGGCAACTTCGAGGAGGCCGGCCGCCTGCGCTACGGCGACATGCCCGCCCTGGAGCGCCAGATCCGCGAGGCCGAGGCCGCCGACGACGCCGCCGAGCAGACCGCCGGCGAGCCCATGATCGCCGAGAAGGTCGGCGCCCCCGAGATCGCCGAGGTCGTGGGCTCCTGGACCGGCATCCCCGTGGGCAAGCTCCTCCAGGGGGAGACCGAGAAGCTCCTGACCATGGAGGACGTCATCGGCGAGCGCCTCATCGGCCAGAAGGCCGCCGTGGCCGCCGTGGCCGACGCGGTGCGCCGCTCGCGGGCCGGCATCTCCGACCCCGACCGCCCCACCGGCTCCTTCCTCTTCCTGGGTCCCACGGGCGTGGGCAAGACCGAGCTGGCCAAGGCCCTGGCCGAGTTCCTCTTCGACGACGAGCGCGCCATTGTGCGCATCGACATGTCCGAGTACTCCGAGAAGCACTCCGTGGCGCGCCTCGTGGGCGCCCCTCCCGGGTACGTCGGCTACGAGGAGGGCGGCCAGCTCACCGAGGCCGTGCGGCGTCGGCCCTACTCCGTGGTCCTGCTCGACGAGGTCGAGAAGGCCCACCCCGAGGTCTTCGACATCCTCCTGCAGGTGCTCGACGACGGCCGCCTCACCGACGGCCAGGGGCGCACGGTCGACTTCCGCAACGTCATCCTCGTGCTCACCTCGAACCTGGGCAGCCAGTTCCTCACCGACCCACTCACCAGCCCCGAGGAGAAGCGCAACGGGGTCATGAGCGTGGTCCAGGCCTCCTTCAAGCCGGAGTTCCTCAACCGCCTCGACGACATCATCATCTTCGAGGCCCTCTCCAAGGAGGAGCTGGGTGAGATCGTCGAGATCCAGCTGGCGCGCATCGCCAAGCGCCTGACGGACCGGCGCCTGAGCCTGGAGGTCACCGACGCCGCCCGCAGCTGGCTGGCCGACGAGGGCTACGACCCCGCCTACGGGGCCCGGCCGCTGCGCCGCCTCGTGCAGCGCGAGATCGGCGACCGCCTGGCCCGCATGCTGCTGGCCGGGGAGGTCCTCGACGGGCAGACGGTCGTCGTCGACAAGGTTGACGGTTCCGAGGGGCTCGCGCTGCGGGCCGAGGGCGAGGCGCACCTGCCGTCGGCCTCCTCGGCGGCGTCGCCGGCCTGAACCCGGAACCCGACCGAGCCGGCTGCCTGAAGCGGAGGCTGTGACAGGCCAGTGCTGAGGGGGCGGGCCCACCTGAGTGGTGGGCCCGCCCCCTTCGTGCTGCCAGCGCATGCTGCCGGCGGCGTCGCGCGCCTCAGCCGGGCTGGTTGTCCTGGGTGGGCCAGGCGTTGTACACGCAGCCGCCGGCCAGGTCGTGGCTCTGCTGAGCCATGAGCGGGGCCTTGAGGCCGGCCCCGGCGCAGAACTCGTGCTCGTGGCCGAGGAAGTGGCCCACCTCGTGGTTGGTGACGTAGGTGCGGTAGGAGTCGACGTCGGGGTAGGTCACGGCGCCCCAGTTCCACCGGTCGGAGTTGATGACCACGTTGTCCCCGTTGCGGCAGCTCCACATGCCGCCGGTGTCCAGCGGTGAGCACAGGGCGTCGGCGCTGGGCGGCGTGGCGATGTTGAAGGTGAAGTCCGCGCTCGCGGGGTCGGCCACCGGCTGGAAGGAGGTGTTCTGCGCGGTGGGCCAGCCGCGCTCGTCATTGAGGATGCGCTCCACGATGGGGGCCGCCGTTGCGGCATCGACATGTGTGCCGCCCTCGACCCGCAGCACGTAGCGATAGACAGTGGCGGCCGCGGGCCGGGAGACGGGCACGGCCGGCGCGATGGTCCAGCTGCCGTTGCCGACGGCGCCGGAGTGCGCGAAGCCCTCAGAGTCCAGCTGCGGGGACGGCAGCGCCGAGGCCGACGGCGTCGATGAGGCGGAGGGGGTGGCCGAGGCTGACGGCGAGGCCGCGCGGCTGGCGGACGCCCGAGCGGAGGGCTGGGCGGCGGCCTTGGCCGGGGTTGAGGACTGCCTTGCGGAGGAGCTAAGCGGCAGGGCAAAACCGGGGTGGAGCCCCCAGACCCGCAGTCCGACGACGATCAGGGCCAGCGCCACGACGAAGGTCGTGCCGTACAGGAGCTGGTTGCGGGCGCGACGCCGACGTCGCTCCCGGCGGGCGATGGTGAGGGCTCGCCGGCTGGCGGGATCGGGCGCGTCCGACGAAGGGCGCTGCGGGGAGGGCCGGCCCTCAGGGCTGCGTCGATGACCGGCGGATGTTCGACGGCGTCCAGATGTCGACGACGAGGCGCGGCCGGGGCGGGAGGGGCGCCGCGGCGGCTGCGGGGTCGAGGGACGCATGCGACCATCGTAGGGGCGCCCGCCCAACCGACCCACCGGGAGGCACTCCTGCGCGCCCAAGGTCACATGCGGCGTCGGGGCAGGCTCAGACGATCTCGTAGCCGATGTCGGGGGCGAGCGTCTTCAGCAGGGCGTAGAGCGTGGCGTCGGCCAGCGGGGCGGTGTCCCGGGGCAGGGTCGGCAGGCTGTCGCGCGCGGGGGAGAACAGCACTGTCATCTCGCTCCCGGTCATCGTCGAGCGGGCGCGCAGACCGTCGATGTCGGGCAGCTGAATCCGGATGGCTCGCGCCCAGGCTCGGCACGTCGAGCGCAGGGCGCTGTCGAGGCTGACCGAGGCTCCGTTGCGCAGCGCCCAGGTGCTGGTGAGATCGAGCAGGCGCAGCGGACGAGTCGCCTCCCAGACCTGCAGAAGAGGCATATCGCTGCGCGTGTCGATGACGCGGGTATCGGCGAAGACCTCCGCGACGCATGTGAGCAGGTCGTCGGCGGTGTGCAGGACCCCGTGCTCCGGATGCTCCCCCGTCGGCAGCGGGTGCGGATCCCAGCGGCATCGCGGGTGCGGCCCCCAGGTCCGCAGCTCGCCCCACGGCAGGGGATGAGTGCTGTGTGCGAAGGCGACGCGGGCGAGCTCGGCGTGCTCCACCGTCACGATGTCCTCCGGGCGGGTGTGGAGCGTCGACGGCGGCTGCGGAGGATTCTTCGGTCGGGGACTCACCGGTGGTCCGCATCCGAGAGCTGCTGGACGACCGCCGCCGGGTCCCCGCCGGCGATCAGCCACTGCGAGGGTGTCGCCCCGTCGAGCAGCTCGGGATCCGACGTCGTCATCCGCGCCTCGATGGTGGCCGGCGTCAGCCCCTCGCGCAGGGCGGGCACCACCGTTGCCAGCCCCGGGATCGGGCGGCCCTCATGGAACTGCCACGTGGGGAACCTCAGCGACCGCCCCTCGCGGTAGGCGTAGAGGGTGCGTCCGGCCGCACGGGTGATCGTCGTCGTTGTCCGGCCGAGCAGGGTGGCGACCTGGCGGGTGCTCAGAGAGCGCGCCAGCGTGCAGGCCGCCTGGACGGCCTCATGCTGGGCGGTGAGCTGCTCGGCGTACGTGCGATCGGACAGGATGCGCTCCACTGTGCGGGCTGTGGACTTGCTGCGGCCGCGAGGGGTGGTTCGGGCCAGGAAGTCGGTCATGCCGGCGGACACCGGGCCGGCGCCGCCCTGCGACGTGCGGGCAGTGGCCTCGCGCATCGCGTCCGCGAGCTCCTCGTCGCTGAGGTCGAGCTGGTCGAGCAGGCCGGCAAGAACAGACATGGCACGAGTGTAATGCACTGAGTGTGCATGTGCATGCATAGACGATGCGCCTCGGTGGCCCCTGGTGGGGCTGGTGGTCTGTCGACAGGGAGGCTCGCGGCATGTATTTGAACCGGAAACAATAATCTCGCAAGTGTTATGCAACTGTGACCATCAGGGTACTGCGCCGCGAACCTGGATGAAATCACAAAAGAATCTGGGTGGCGACGGGAGGTTGCGGTGGCCAGCAATCCCAGCAGCCCCAACAGACCGCGCGGTCGGGGAACTCTGTGCTGGTAGGAGCCGGTTAATTGTGTGAAAACCGAGACCAAGTCGTCACTCACGTCACGGGGAGGGCACGTGGAGGTCACACTTGAGCGGATTATTCCGATGAGGGCCTTTCTGCCTTGCAATTCCCTTACTGGAAGGTGCCATGATGCCGCCATGAACACTGTCAGTACCCCGACTTCGCCCCAAGCTGCCCCGGCTAGGCGGCGCGGACCCGGGCGCCCCCGAGCGGGTAGCGAGGACAAGCGAGCACGCATCCTCAATGAAGCCGTGGTTCTCTTCGGAGAGCACGGGTATGCCGGCACCTCCCTGGCCGACATCGCCAACGCGGCAGACATTTCCAAGGCCGGACTCCTGCACCACTTCTCCTCCAAGGACGAGCTCTTCTGCAAGGTGCTGGAGCGCCGTGACCGCGAGGACGCCCTGAGCATTCTCGTGGAGTCCCCGGCCGTCGAGGGCGACGCCGCTGAGGCTCCCGTCGACACCATCGGCAACCTGGACACCCTCGACGTCGCGGGTGCCTCCGACCTGGACGGCAACCCCTGGGCCCTGCTGGAGCGCTACATCGAGCTGCTCGAGCGCAACGTCGCCCACCGGGACCTCACGGCGATCTACACCGCGACGGCGGTCTCGGTCCTCGATGCCGAGCACCCCGCGCACCGGTGGATGGCCAACCACCTCAACAGCGCCGTCGAGCGCTTCGAGTCCAGTTTCGAGGCCGGCAAGACCGCCGGGCTCGTGGACCCGAAGATGCCCTCGCGCCTCGTGGCGCGCAGCCTGGTCGCCCTCATCGATGGCCTCCAGCTGCAGTGGCTGTGCTCGACGACGCCCGGGACGGCCGCTGCGGAGTCACTGTCCACCGACCTGGTGGCGGAGATCCGCCTCTACGCCGACTGCCTGCGCAGCCAGTGGGAGGTCCAGGAGACCCCGGAGACCCCTCAGCGCCCCAAGGCCGCCTGACGGTCAGAGGCGCCGCGTCGCCCTGGGCTCGGCGCCTCCACGAATCCTCATCAGAATCCCTATCCATCCCATCCGGCTCGGGAACCTCGCGTTCCCGAGCCGGTCCTGTCCTCGGGCGCCGGTCGTGAGCGGGTGGCCCGCCTGATTCCGGACTGATTCAGCGGTCCGCCCACAGCAGCAGGTGCGGGGTGATCGAGGCCAGGTCCGGGACGACGACGAGGCCGGGGTCGGCCGGGAAGTGCTTGGTCGTCCCGATCTGCACGACGTGGATCCCGTTGCCCCGGGCCGAGGCCGCCCCCGTGGGGGAGTCCTCGACGACGACGCAGTCCTGGGGGCGCAGGTCGAGGCGCTCGACCGCCGTGGCGTAGGGCAGCGGATCGGGCTTGGCCCCGACGCCGTCGTCACCGGTGACCAGGACGGCGAAGACGTCGCCGAGCGCGGAGGCCACCTTCTCGACGATCCGGCGCGGTGAGGCCGAGACGATTCCCTGGGCCAGCCCCACCTCCGACAGCGCCGAGGTGATCCGCAGCGCCCCGGGCAGCAGGGGAGGGGCGGCGCTCACGGAGGCCTCGACGTCGTGCGCGATCGCTTCGAAGACCTCCTGCGTGGCCGGATCGTCCCAGGAGCGGGTGGCGCCGGTGGCGGCAATGAGCTCGCGGGCCTGACGGATCGAGGCCCCCGTCATCTGGGCGACGAGCTCTGGGCGCGGGTCGCCGCCCAGGGCCTGGCAGTGGTGGATGAATGCCTCGTCCCAGAAGGGCTGGGAGTCCATGAGGGTGCCGTCCATGTCCCACAGGACAGCGCGCACCGTGAAGTTGGGAGTGGGGGAGGTCGTCATGAGAAATAGCCTAACCGGAGGGTGGCGCGGCGCACAGGGGCCGGGCGCGCTGCCTCATGACCCGCCTGCCGGCGCTCAGGGTTATGCGCTGCGTCCTCGTCCTGGCAGACTGCCGTCAGGACGCCAGGTGGTGCACGTGCCGGAACCCAACGGGGTGTGCAGGTGGCGGCGCAGTCGGAGGGGCCGGGAGGAGAGCGGGTGGGCGACACCTACAGGACCACGATGGCGGACGTGGCCAAGGCGGCCGGCGTCTCGCGCACCACGGTGTCCTTCGTGCTCAACAACCGCGACGGGGCTCGTATCCCACCGCAGACCCGCGAGCGCGTCCAGCAGGTGGCTGCCGAGCTCGGCTACCGCCCGCACGGCGGGGCGCGGGCCCTGGCTTCGCGCCGGTCCTCCCTGATCGGCCTGGTCTCCGAGATCGTTACCAGTCCCTTTGCCGCCGCCACGATCCGCGGGATCCAGGACAGCGTCCGGGCCGCCGGCTACACCCTGTTCATCGTGCCGACCTCGACGGAGGCCACCGTGGATGGCGAGGCCTTCGAGACGCTGCTGAAGTCCCGGGTCGAGGGGATCATCTACGCCACCGGCTGGAACTGTCGGGTTCGCATGCCGGCGCAGGCCCGCGAGATCCCCACCGTCCTGGTCCACTGCATCGACCCGGTCTCCGGCCTTCCCTGCGTGCGCCCTGACGAGGAGCAGATGGGGCGCCTGGCCGCGCAGGCGCTCCTGGAGGGCCACCACCGCGACATCGGCGTCATCGAGCTCGACCCCAACGACGGTGAGGCCGCTCCGGGGCGGCGCGTCGGCTGCCGGACCTACCTGGAGCAGGCCGGCATTCCTTGGAGCACCGTGCACGTGGCTGTCGGCCACGGCACCGCCCGGGACGGGTATGCGGCTGCCTCCCGCCTCCTGACGGACCATCCCTGGCTGACCGGGCTGGTGTGCGGCAACGACTGCATGGCGATGGGGGCCTATGCCGCGATCCGTGAACAGGGGCTGAGGGTGCGTGAGGACGTGGCCGTCATCGGGATCGACGACCAAGAGCTCATCGCCGACCAGGTCCATCCGGCCCTGACGACGGTCGCGCTGCCCTTCGAGGAGATGGGACAGGTGGCCGTCTCCCACCTGCTGGCCCTCATGGAGGGCGAGGAGGTGCCCGCTGAGACGCTCCTGCCGGGCACGATCATCCGTCGCTCCTCGGCCTGACAGCGCATCGTGCCGTCTATGCGGCCGGGGACATTGTGCGCGTACGGGTGCGGAACCTTCCCGGCGGGGACATGCTGCGCCGTCGGGGACAGGATTCCGGTCCCCGACGGCGTCGAACGTCCCTGACCGCACCGAAATGTCCCCGACGGCGTCGAATGTCCCTGGTCGCAGGGGAAGGTCCCCGGCCGTGAGGGAGACGCTGCCGCTCAGGAGTGCCGACGGCGCAGGCGCAGCGTGTAGGCGCCGGTCGCGGCGGCGGCCGCCCCCAGGACGCCCAGGGTCAGGGAGGTGCCGGTGCGGGCCAGCGGGAAGCGGGCGGAGACGCTCTTACCGGCCGCAGCGGCGGTGGGGCTCGCCGATGCCGCAGCCGCCTTCGCCTGGCCGCGGGCCGGCCCTTGGACGGCGGGCTTGCCGGCCCCGGGGGAGTCGGGGCCCTCGGCCGGGGCGCCGGCGTCCTGGACGGAACCCAGGTGCCACAGGCTCAGGGAAGCCAGATGCGCCGTGCCGCCCTCGGCGTAGAGCGAGACCCCCGTGGCGTCCTGTTCGGGGTAGACGGTCTGGGTGATGACCGGAGTGCCGTCGGCCGCGAAGACCTCCACGGAGTGGGCGTCAACAATGATGCGCAGGTGGACCTGTCCCTTGCTGTCCGGTGACAACGGCGCGGTGGACCGGGCCGGGAACTTCGGGGAGAAGTCGGTGACCCCGGAGTGGGTGCGGTCCACGACGAGCTGCTTGGCCTTGGTGTCGTAGCCGATGAGCGTGTACTGCTCGCCGTTGTCGAGGACTTTGAGACCGGCGAAGGAGGAGGCGCCAGGGCTCAGGTCCACGCTGATGTCCAGGGAGGTGCCCTGAGCGGCCTGGCCGAGGGAGGTGTCGCCCGCCGGGATGTCGGTGTCCTTCCGGGTGAGCTCCTGGCCGGTGCGCAGGGACTCCAGGGCGGTGACGGGCTGAGCGGTCAGGCGCAGCTTGCCGTTCACCCGGGTCAGTCCCATCTCGCGCACCGTGGACATGGCGGTGCGCCAGGTGGTGGTGGGCAGGTCGCGCACGTAGGCCCAGTTGCTCATCCAGCCCACCTGGTAGCGCTTGCCGTTGGGGACGTTGTCCCAGGTGACGGCCGCGTAGTAGTCCTTGCCGTAGTCCAGGCGCGGGACGACGTCAGCCCCGGAGAAGGCCTTCGTGTCCGACTGGAGGATCTGGTCGACCATGAGGTGTCCCCAGTCCTCGGCGTTGCCGTTGTGGTCCTCGATGACGAGCCGGGCATTGCGGCCCTTGTAGGCCGTCACGTCCATGCTCGTCCACTCCAGGGTCCCGGAGTTGTTGCCGGTGGCGGAGGCGACGACCTTGCCGTCCACGACGAGGTTGACGGAGGTGTTGTCCGCGATGGGGGAGGCCTTCTTGTCCGAGGCGCGCACCTCGTCCAGGAGGATGTGTCCCCAGGGGCCGGTGGCCGTGTCGGTGACGACGATCTGGGCGGACTTACCCTTGAGATCGCTGACGTCCCAGCTCTGCCAGTTGAGCTCCTCCAGGTTGCGGCCAGTGGCCGAGCGCACCACCTTGCCGTCGACGACCAGCTCGACGACGCTCACCCCGGAGCCCCCGTCGGCGCCGCCCTCGGGGCGTGGGTTGTTGCCGCCGCCCATGAGGAGGTTGAGGTAGGGGGAGTCGATGGTGAAGGTCGGCGAGGTCGCGGTGCCGGTAGTGGCATCCGAGCCCTGCCCGGTGGCGGCGTCGAGATAGGTGTTGAGCAGCCCGGCGCTGGAGTGGTTGACCAGCGGCTGCTGGCCGGGGGTGGCGCCCTGAGGTGGCGTGGCCCCGAAGGCGTTGCCCTCCACGGTCCAGCCCTCCCAGGAGCCGTCGAAGCCGGCCAGGAGCCTGCCGCCGCCGTTGTCGCCGGTGGCCTGCGGGTTGTAGGGGTGCTTGCCGCCGGCGGTGCGCAGGTTGATGTAGGACGAGGAGACCGTGAACTCATCCGAGGTCAGCGTGCCGGTGTCGGCGTCGCCACTGCCGAAGGAGTCCACGTAGGCCTTGCCCTGGTGACCGGGCAGGTCCCCAGTGGCCGGGCCCGAGCCGAAGGCGGCGCCGTCGGCCTTCCAACCGGCGTAGCCGTTCTCGAAGTCGGCCAGGGTCGTGCCCTCATCGCCGGCGTAGTGGGGGATCTCGTCGGGGGTGAAGGTGGTGCCGTCCCAGCTGCCCACGAAGTACTGGGCGGAGTCGGCCACCGTGACCACAAGGACCCACTTGACCTCCTTGGAGCTGCCGTCGACCGGCAGCGGAAAGAAGTCCGGGCACTCCCACACCGCCGAGGTGATGCCCTCCCCACCGAAGCTGGACTGCTCGGTCCAGTGGATGAGGTCGGGGGAGGAGTAGAAGGAGACCCGGTGCTCGGTGGCGTGGGAGACCACCATGGTCCAGCGCCCGGAGGTCTGGTCCCAGAAGACCTTCGGGTCGCGGAACTCCTTGGAGCCGATGTCCAGGACCGGGTCCCCGTGGTTGTACAGGTTCCAGGTGCGGCCCTTGTCCGTGGAGTAGGCCAGGGACTGGGACTGGTTGCCGCCGACGTCGGCCCGCGTCCACACCGCGACCATGGCCGGGTTGTCCGGACTGCCCAGGCCGGAGGTGTTCTTGGTGTCGATGACCGCCGATCCGGAGAACACCCCGTACTGCGAGGTGTACGGGATCGCCACCCCCAGCTCCTGCCAGTGCACCAGGTCCTTGGAGACGGCATGGCCCCAGGACATGTTGCCCCAGTCCGAGCCCTCGGGGTTGTACTGGTAGAACATGTGGTACTCGCCGTCGTGGTAGACGAGTCCGTTGGGGTCGTTCATCCAGTTCTTCTGGGGGGTGTAGTGGCTCTGCGGGCGCCACCGCTCGCCGGACTGGTCGGCCTTCGGCGGCGCCGGTGCGGCTGGTGCGTTCGGTGCGGCGGAGGCCGGTCGGGCCTGGCCGGAGGCGGCTGCGGGCATGGAGGTCAGCGTAGAGGCGGCTGCCAGCAGGCAGAAGGCGGTCAGGGCGCTGAGTGCTCGGGTGGTCCGACTCATGTGTTGTCCTCCGGGAAGCAGGCTCGGCGTGAACGAGGGCGGGCGCCGTTGCGGGTCGGGGTGGTGCTCAGGGGCTGCCGCCCCGTTTCCCACGCCGATCCGATAACGCGCGTTAGCGCCGGTAATAAGTTACGCGGCCCCTCGACGTCGGGCAAGCACCCGGGGTCATTCCCGATCAGCATCGGGGACTTCTCAGGGTGCTCCCCGATAGTCGGTGGCGGGCCTCATCGTCCAGACTGTTGCCATGACGCAGCAGCAGTACCCCGGTCAGTTCAGCCAGTCCGCCCGCTCCGAGGGCGGGGGCTCCGCCTCCGGTCGGACGGGCGAGTTCTTCCGTTTCCGCGACTCCCTGCCCCGCCGTTCCCGCGAGCACCGCATTCTCGGTGGTGTCTGCGGGGGGCTGGCCGAGGCCTGGAACATGCCCGTGACCGCGGTGCGCGTCGGGGTGATCCTGGCCAGCTTCCTGCCCGGCCCCATGTTCCTGGTCTACGTCGGAGCCTGGTGCCTCATGCTCGACGAGCCCGCCCCCGCCCAGTACTGACTGTTCCCAGCCTGCCCGGGCGGGTCCGAGCCGACCGGCCCGGGCCGTGACAGTCCTCCGGAGACCTTGAGCGCTTCGGTAACACGACCCGTACCAGACTCACGACTACCGACATCGGCCGAGGACGTCGACGTCCTCGGCCTCGTAGAAAGAAAGGTGATGGCTGTCTCTTCGCTCTCCTCAATGCTTCTCTCCTGCCGTCTGTCCATCACTCGTTTTCTCCTGACGCATGCCCGTCCCTGCTGCCATCGGTTCCAGGCGGCGCCTCGGGTCCACGCGTGAGTGATGGGCTGCGCCCACCTCGCCGCCCCCGGTTCCACGGGTGACGTGGTGGGCGCAGTGCGTGGCGGCGCCCATCGGCCGGAGCCCGGAGCAGGCAGCGTTCCCGGCCGTGACACGGGGGCGGCGGCTTCGCGGGAAGGCGCCGTCGATGGGAGGATCGAGCCGTGACCGACACCGTGAATGACGCCGTAACCGACGCCGTGACTGCTCCAGCGACTGACATCGAGTTCCTCTCCGCCTACGACCAGGGCTTCGCCCGCGTCGCCGCCGTCACCCTGCCGGTGGTGCCCGTCGACCCGGCCGCCAACGCCGCCGCCATCATCGAGCAGGCCCGTACCCTGGCCGAGGACGGCGTCTGCCTGGCCGCCTTCCCCGAGCTGTGCCTGACGGGCTACGCCATTGACGACCTCCTGCTGTCCGACGTCCTGCTGTCCGACGTGCTCGCCGCCATCGAGACCCTGCGCGCCGCCAGCGCCGACCTCCTGACCGCTCTCGTCGTCGGCGCGCCCCTGCGCCTGGGCGACCGCCTCTACAACTGCGCCCTGGTCATCCAGGGCGGGCGGGTGCGCGGCGTCGCCCCCAAGTCCTACCTCCCCACCTACCGGGAGTTCTACGAGAAGCGGCACTTCGCCCCCGGCGACGCCCTGCCCGCCGGGGTGGAGAGCATCGAGCTGCCCGGTGTGCACGGCGGTTCCGGCAGCGGCGACGGCGTCGAGCCCTCAGCCCGGGTCCCCTTCGGGGCGAACCTCCTGTTCGAGGTCGAGGACGTCCCCGGCCTGACCTTCCACGTCGAGGTCTGCGAGGACATGTGGGTGCCCGTCCCGCCGTCGTCACTGGCGGCGCTGGCCGGGGCGACGGTCCTGGTCAACCTCTCCGGCTCGCCCATCACGGTGGGGCGGGCCGAGGACCGTGAGCTGCTGGCCCGCTCCTCCTCGGCCCGGGGACTGGCCGCCTACGTCTACGCCGCCGCCGGGCAGGGAGAGTCCTCCACGGACCTGGCCTGGGACGGCCAGACCCTCGTCTACGAGAACGGCGAGCTGCTCGGGACCACCGAGCGCTTCCCCGACGGTCCGCGCGCCACCGTCGTCGACGTCGACATCGAGGGCCTGCGCGCCGAGCGCCTGCGCCAGGGGACCTTCGCCGACAACGCCCGCACCTTGAGCTCCCCGGTCGCCGGCGCCCCGACCGCGGCCACCACCTTCACCGACCCGGCGGCCTTCCGGCGCATCCGGATCGGCGCCGCCGACCTGGCCGCCCCGCGCACGGACATCGGCCTGCGCCGCCGCGTGGACCGCTTCCCCTTCGTGCCCGACGACCCGGCCCGACTCGCCCAGGACTGCTACGAGGCCTACAACATCCAGGTGGCCGCCCTCGTCCAGCGCCTGGGGGCCATCGGCAACCCCAAGATCGTCATCGGCGTCAGCGGCGGCCTGGACTCCACCCACGCCCTCATCGTGGCCGCCCGCGCCATGGACCGCCTGGGTCGGCCCCGCTCCGACATCCACGCCATCACCATGCCCGGCTTCGCCACGAGCGCCGGCACGCGCCGCAACGCCGAGGACCTCGCCGTCGGCCTGGGCTGCACCTTCGAGGAGCTCGACATCCGGGCCACCGCCACCCAGATGCTCACCGAGATGGGCCATCCCTACGGCGAGTACGCCCGCACCGGGGTCCTGCCGGAGGGAGCGAGCGAGCGGGACCTCTACGACGTCACCTTCGAGAACGTCCAGGCGGGCCTGCGCACCGACTTCCTCTTCCGCATCGCCAACCACCGCGGCGGCATCGTCCTGGGAACCGGGGACCTCTCCGAGCTCGCCCTGGGCTGGTGCACCTTCGGGGTGGGCGACCAGATGGCTCACTACGGCGTCAACGCCGGCATCCCCAAGACCCTCATCCAGCACCTCATCCGCTGGGTGGTGGCCGAAGAGCTGTTCGATGACGCCGTCGGCCGCACGCTGCTGTCCATCCTGGACACCGAGATCAGCCCCGAGCTGGTGCCGGCCGAGGCCGGCGGCGCCATCCAGTCCACCCAGGCCAAGATCGGCCCCTACGCCCTGCAGGACTTCACCCTGTGGCACGTGCTGCGCCGCGGCTCGCGGCCCAGCCGCATCGCCTTCCTGGCGCACAAGGCGTGGGCGGACGCGCAGAGCGGGGACTGGCCCGAGGGGCTGCCGTCGTCGGAGAAGGTGGCCTACGACCTGCCCGAGATCCGGCGCTGGCTCGAGCTGTTCCACCGGCGCTTCTTCACCAACCAGTTCAAGCGCTCCACCCTGCCCAACGGGCCCAAGGTGGTGGCCGGCGGCTCGCTGTCCCCCCGGGGCGACTGGCGCATGCCCTCCGACGCCGCCGCGACCGCCTGGCTGGCCGAGCTCGAGCGCAACGTGCCGCGGGCGTGAGGCTCCCGTGAAGAACCGGGACTATTGTCCTATGATGTGAGGCACAACACAATGTGACTCCTGAGGTCCGCCTTGTTCGGGATTGATTTGAGCAAAGCGCATATTTACGGCGAAAAGTTACGGTGATGTTCTGGTAACGCGCGTTATCTTCGTTGGTTTTGTGCGCTTCTGTGTGAAAGTGGTGGGCGCCTGAGTGGTGGCGATCACGCTGATCCTTTTTATCGTCGCCCTGTCACACACGTTGCTGTTGCCCAGGCCATACACACCTTCGGCGGCAGCCCGGATGGGAAAGGTCCCCGCCCATGGTCTGCCTGGTCGTAGCCGCGCACGGACACTTGGCTGAAGGTCTTGTCGCCTCCTCAGCGATGATCGTCGGTCCCAGTGATGACGTCGTCGCCGTCACCTTCGAGCCCTCCGAGGGCCCCGATGACCTGCTGGCGAAGTACGCCGCCGCGGTCGAGGCCTCCTCCAGCCAGGAGTACCTCATCCTCGTCGACCTCTTCGGCGGCAGCCCTTATAACGCCGCCGCCCGGTTCGCGGCGGGGCGTGACGATGCCGACGTCGTCACCGGCGTCAACCTGCCCATGGTCATCGAGGTCCTGTCCCGACGTCTGACCGGCGCAGGTCTCGCCGAGCTCGTGGAGGCCGCCCGCACCTCCGCCGTCGACGGCGTCAAGGTCCTCTCCGAAGTCTTCACCCCTGCCCCCACCACCACTTCCGACGATGAAGGAGACGAGCTCTGATGGACGTCAAGCTCCTGCGTATTGATTCCCGCCTGGTTCACGGACAGGTCGCCAACAACTGGGCCGGATACCTGGGCGCCGAGGCCATCCTCGCCGTCTCCGACGGCGCCGCCAACGACGAGCTGCGCAAGACCCTCATGCTGCAGACCGGCGGCGGCAAGGTGAAGGTCCACGTGCTGGGAGTGGAGAAGGCCGCGCGCGTCTACAAGAACCCCAAGTACGAGACCCTCAAGGCCGTCATCGTCGTCGAGACCCCGGCCGACATCGTGCGCCTGCTCGACCTGGGCGTGGAGGCCAAGGAGGTCAACGTCGGCGGCATGACCTTCAAGCAGGGCACCAGCCAGGTCTCCCAGGCCGTCTACGCCAGCCCTGCCGACGTCGAGGCCTTCAAGGAGATCGACTCGCGCGGCATCAAGCAGTACATCCAGCAGGTGCCCTCCACCGCGAGCTCCGACCTCATGGGGGCCCTCAAGGAGAAGGGCCTGCTCTAAGGGCGCGGCCTTCGTCCCCACACCTCCCTCGCACACCTCCATCCCGTCACCCTTCGGTGGCGGGCTCAGCAGGAGTGTGCTGTCAACCCTCACATGAGAGAGACATACCGTGCATGACATCAATCTGATCCAGATCATTCTGGTCACGCTCGTGGCGTTCGTCGCGGGTATGGCCAGCGTCCTGGACGAGCGGCAGTTCCACCGCCCGCTCGTCGCCTGCACCCTGACCGGTATCGCCCTGGGCAACCCCGCCGTCGGCATCATGGTCGGTGGCTCCCTGGAGCTGCTCGCCCTGGGCTGGATGAACGTCGGTGCCGCCATGGCTCCCGACTCCGCCCTGGCGTCCACCGTCTCCACCATCATCGCCGTGGCCTCGGTCGGTGACGCCTCCTCCACCAAGAGCGCCATCGCGGCCGCCATCGGTGTGGCCGTCCCGCTGGCCGTCGCCGGCCAGGCCCTGACGATCTTCGTGCGAACGATCGCCATCTTCTTCGCCCATCAGGCCGACCGCTTCGCCGAGCAGGCCAACTACCGGGGCATTGCCATCATGCACTTCACGGCCCTGGGCCTGCAGGGTCTGCGTGTCGCCATCCCGACCGCAGTGGTTGCCGCACTGGCCTCGGGCGACACGGTCAAGCACGCCCTCGACGCCATTCCGAAGGTCATCACCGAGGGCCTGGGCATCGCCGGAGGCTTCATCGTCGTCGTCGGTTACGCCATGGTCATCAACATGATGAAGGCGCGCAAGCTCATGCCCTTCTTCTTCCTGGGCTTCATCTTCGCCACCTTCGCCACCACCGTGGGCGGCTCGGCCTCGGTCAGCGACCACAGCAAGGGCATCGACAAGTGGGTCATCGACCTCGCTCCCAACGGCGCCACCCTCGTGGCGCTGGGCATTCTGGGGGCCTGCCTGGCCGTCATCTACGTCCAGCTCAACCCCGAGTTCCACGACTCCGTGCGTCTGCCTGCCGCCGCCTCCCCCGCGGCCAGCGGCGGCTCCAGCAGCGACCTGGATGACGACCTCGACGACGAGCTCGACTGAGCTGGAAGAAGGAAGACTCTCATGACTACTGAAACCGCTCCGGCCACCTCGGAGAAGATGCTCACCACTCGTGACCTGCGCCGGATGTACTGGCGCTCCACCTTCCTGCTCGGCTCCTTCAACTTCGAGCGCATGCAGGCCATGGGCTTCTGCTACACGCTCATGCCCGCCATCCGGAAGTTCTACCGCGACGACAAGAGCGCCCAGGCCGCCGCTCTCAAGCGGCACCTGGAGTTCTACAACACCCATCCCTGGGTCTCCTCGGTCGTCTTCGGCGTCACCGCCGCCATGGAGGAGCAGAAGGCCAAGGGCGAGGAGATCTCGGAGGAGACCATCACCTCGGTCAAGGTCGGCCTCATGGGGCCGCTGGCCGGCGTCGGCGATCCCATCTTCTGGGGGACCGCTCGCCCCGTCCTGGCGGCGCTGGGCGCCTCCCTGGCCCTCAACGGCTCGATCGTGGGCCCGCTGCTGTTCTTCGTCGGCATCAACCTCCTGCGCGTGCTCACCCGCTGGTACGGCCTGAAGTTCGGCTACGAGCGCGGGACCGAGATGGTCACCGAGGTCGGCGGCGGGCAGCTCAAGAAGATCACCCAGATGGCCGCCATCATGGGTCTGTTCGTCATGGGCGCCCTGGTCTCCAAGTGGACCACCATCAAGTTCCCGACCGTGGTCTCCAAGGTCGCCGACCCCGACACCCAGATCGTCAAGGTGACGACCGTCCAGAGCATCCTCGACCAGCTGCTGCCCGGCCTGGCGGCGCTGGGCCTGACCTTCCTGTGCATGTGGCTGCTCAATAAGAAGGTCAACGCCCTGTGGATCATCCTGGGCATGTTCGCCTTCGGCATCCTGGGGCGCTGGACCGGCTTCCTGGGAGTCTGACGACGACATCCGCATCCCGTCTCTGAGCGGGGAGGGGGCGTAGGACTTGCTTCCAGCCCCCTCCCCGTTCCGTGTGTTCGGTAGAATGCGCGGGGCCGGCGCTAGCTCTCCCGGCGCGCCATCAGTGCTCCACCGGGGCCGTCCGACGCCTTCTCCCGCCCCGTCCGCCCCGCTCCGACGTCGTCCCCGTCCTCCTCCCCCTCAAGCAAGGAACCCGCGTGACCCGACTCCTCGTCACCGACCTGGACGCCACCATCGTCTTCGACCGCTCCGTCTCACCTGCCGACCGTGAGGCCATGGCCCGCTGGCGGGCCGCCGGCAACCTCCTGGCCGTGGACACCGGCAAGTCCTCCTTCGCCACCCGCGACGTCCTGGCGCCCCTGGGCGTCGACTTCGACTACGGCGTCGTCTTCACCGGGGCGGTCCTCATCGACGGCGGCTATCAGGTCCTCTCGGCCCGCTACCTGCCCGACGGCGTCGCCCGCGACGTGGCGACCCGCACCGTTGACCTGCCGGGGGTGACCACTTACGCCACCACCATCGAGACCGACTACATCCTGGCTGACAACAACGAGGAGATCTCCTCCATCCTCGCGGTCTTCGAGCACCTGAGCCTGGAGGAGATGGATGCCCACCGCTTCATCGGCGTGCCCCTGCGCGTCACCGACGACGCCCTGCGCGAGCGCCTCCACCACGACCTCACCCGGCGCTGGGAGGGCGTCCTGGACTGCCACCGCAACCAGGAGTTCCTCGACCTCGTGCCCGCCGGCGCCACCAAGGGCGCGGGCCTGCGCGCCCTCCTGGACGGGCCCCTGGCGGGACAGGATGTCGAAGTCTGGACCATCGGCGACTCCTGGAACGACCTGGACATGCACGCCGTCGCCGACCACGCCGTCGCCCTGCCCTGGTCCCCGCCGGAGGTGACGGCCGCGTGCGAGACCACCGTGGGCTCCATGGCCGAGCTCATCACCACGATCCTGGAAGGCGACCGGCATGAGTGAGAACAGCAAGACCGACGGCGCACGGACCCTGGGCGCCCGGGTGCGCGACTGGTTCAACGGCGGGGATCCCGACGGGCGCGCCAAGCTGCGCGCCTGGGCCACCGGGGAGGACGGCCGCTGGCGCGGCTACACCCACTCCATGGGCAGGTACGTCACCTGGCTCATGGTCATCGCCTGCGTCCTCTACCCCTTCACCCGGGGCATCGGCTCGATCCTGGCCCTGCTCGTGGCCATCTTCCTCATGGGCGGACGCGCCATGATCGAGCGGCAGGTGCGCCGCGACGTCTCCGACCTGGAGGAGGCCAAGCGCCAGTGGGGGCTCACCCGAAACCCCGAGTACCTGCGGTTCATGACCCTGCGCGCCGAGGGGCTGCTCGAGGACAACAAGATCCTCACCCCCGACTCGCGCAGCCTCCTGCAGGGCTACGCCCAGTGGGCCCACGAGCGCCTGGAGCGCGAGGACAAGAAGCAGGCCAAGAAGGCCCGCAAGGCCGAGAAGAAGGCTCGCCGGGAGGGAACGGGTCACGAGTCTGACGAGTCCGCTGACGCTGCGGCGAAGAATGAGGAGAATAAGGCTGCTGACGGCTCCTAGCGATTCTGGGCGGCTCGAGGGTCGCCCGCAGGCCGCTCTGAGGCGGCTGGAGACCGGCAGGACCGGAACGGAAAGGACTCCCATGCCACGCAGGCTCATCTCCACCGACCTGGACGGCACCATCGTCTTCAACGGGACGATCTCGCTGCGTGACCGCGAGGCCATGGCCCGGTGGCGGGCGGCCGGCAATCTCCTGGTCATCAACACCGGCCGGTCGGTCTCGGCGCTGGAGCACGTCGTGGTGCCCATGGGCCTGGAGTTCGACAACGCCATTCTCTACACGGGGGCCGCCATCGTGGATGAGGACATCCGGGTGCAGTGCTCCACGGCGCTGCCGGCCGGCGTCGTCGAGGACATCCTCGACTTCGTCGAAGGGGCACCGGGCGTCACCGTCTTCACCACCGGGCTGGACGAGGACCTGCTCATCTACGACACGATCGGCTCCGGCTCCGAGCTGCTGACCCTGTTCCGGCCGGCCACCCGGCGTGAGCTGGACGGGCGCGAGGTCATCGGGGTGCCGATGCGCTTCACCGACCCGGAGATGGCCGCACGCACCGAGACCTACCTGCACCGGCGCTGGGAGGGGCAGGCGGCGGGCTTCCGCAACCAGGACTTCATCGACGTTGTGCCCGCCTCGGCCTCCAAGGGGGAGGGCCTCAGGCGGCTGGTGGCGAGCCTGGTCGAGCCGCCCGCCGGGGAGACGGACGGCAGGACCGGGGAGGGTGCGTCCGGGACGGGAATGGCCGGGGAGGCGGCGGCCGGCGAGGCGCCGGTCGGCGGCTCGGCGGGGCTCGACGTCGCTCCGTGGACGGCGGAGCCGGTAGAGACCTGGTCCATCGGGGACTCCTGGAACGACATCTCCATGCACGCCGCCGCCGACCACTCCTACGCCCTGCCCTGGTCGCCGCCGGAGGTGGTGGCCCAGTGCGACGGCACGGTCTCCAGCCTCGCTGACCTCATCGACTCCCTCATGGGGCGACCGGCTTTCTAGTCCCCACACACTTCGACAGAAACTTCAGAATCGACGCGGCTCCGGGTCTTTTTTGAAGATTCGGTCGAAGTGTTGCGGCGTTGCGGCGTTGATGCGCCGGTGGGCTGGTGTCTCGCGGCGCGCGGTGGGCACGGGGCGGAAACGGGGAGCGCGGGCTATGCTCGCCGGCATGCGTTTGCTCGCCACGGATCTCGACGGCACCCTCGTCTTCCACCGCGCCGTCAGGCAGGCCGACGCCGAGGCCCTCGTGCGCTGGCGGGCCGCCGGCAATCTCCTCGTGCTGGCCACGGGGCGCTCGGTGCGGCTGGTGCAGCACGCCGTCGAGGTGGCCCGGGCCTCGACGTCCATCGGCCTGGACTACGACTACGCCGTGTGCGCCACGGGCACGACCGTCATCGACGCCGCCGGTCGGGTCCACCGTACCCGGACGCTTGAGGCCGACCAGGTGCGGGCGGTCGTGCGGGCGATCGGCGATGTCACCCAGGCCCCCGTCTCCGTGTTCGCCTCAACCCTCGAGCGCGACTACGTGCTGGACGACCCGATCGGCCTGTCCACCGACCAGCGCACGCCGCCGGACCGCTTCACCGCGGCGCCCCTGTCGCAGGTCGCGGGCCTGGGGGTGACCTCGATGCCGCTGCACATCCCCGATGTTCGGGCCGCCGCGGCGCTGGCCGGCGGCCTGGAGGAGACGGTGGACGGCATCAGCTGCACCCGCTCGACCGGCTTCGTGGACGTCACGGCCGCAGGCGAGTCCAAGGGGATGGGCCTGGGCCGGCTCGCCGAGCTGCTGGCCGACCAGGGCATGGAGGTCAGTGAGGTGGCCGCCGTGGGCGACTCCTGGAATGACATCTCGATGTTCGAGCAGGCCGACATCCCCTGCGCGATGGCCGGTGCCCCGGGCGAGGTCGTCGAGGCCGCCGGCGGGCGCACCACCCCGAGCGTGGCCGCCTTTATCGACGCCCTGCTGGCCTGAGGGCGCGTGGAGGCCGAGCCCGCGTGCCGCCGGCGCCTCCCGACTGCCTGCCTGAGCACCGACTGGTTCGGCGTGCCCACACTTCGACCGAATCTTCATAAACGACGCGGCTCCGGGTCGATTTTGAAGATTCGGTCGAAGTGATGGCGGTGGTTGGTGCCAGCGGCGGTGTTGCCAGCCCGCGGTGAGGAGACGGCCGTCGAGGGGCCGTGGGGCGGGCTTCTCAGGCCTGGGCGTAGCGGTAGACGTTGGTCTCCCGCAGCTCGAAGCCGGCGCGGCGGTAGAGGCGGTTGGCGGCCTCGCGCGTGGGGCGGGAGGTGAGGTCCACCGTGCGCGCGCCCAGCTTCCCGGCGTGCTCGACGGCGGCCTCCACGAGGGCCTGCCCGGCGCCCTGGCCGCGGGCCTCACCGTCGACGACGACGTCCTCCACCCAGGCGCGCAGACCCGTGGGGATCGTGAAGGTCGCCAGGGTGAGCATGCCCAGGATCGGTGCGCTCTGGCCGGCCTCGGTCTCAGGCCGGAAGACGAAGAGGAAAACCCCCTCCTGAGCGATGAGGGCCTCGCACTGCTCGGCGGTCAGCGCCGGGGCGCTGCGGGAGAGCTGCGGGATGAGGCGCTCCATGGCCTCGACGATCTCCGGGCTGGAGGTGGTGACGAGCTCAACGGTCATGAGGAGTTCTCCTGCTGGTTGAAAAGAGGCGGCGGGCCGAGACGGGTTGGTCCCGCGACGGCTTCCTGTCAGCCCTGGAGCCTACCGTCTGGGAGCGCTCCGAGCGGCGAGATGCCCCACCGACCGGAAGAATCTGGTGGAGAGTCTCGGCCGGTGAGGTGGAGCGCCTGGGTTTGTGGGGAGCCTGGGCTCATGGGGTGGCCGGCCGACGGGGTGGGGAACCGCGGCCGGTGAGGTGGAGCGACCGGCCGATGAGGCGCCCCGGCCGGTGGAATGCCTCGGTGGAGAGCCTAGGCTCGTGCGGGGGCCTCGGTCGACGGGCCACCTTGGCTTACGGAGCCGCGGCCCGAGGCCGCCCCGGCCGGCCGCCAGCGGGCCCGGTCAGGCCGAGCCGCTGATCTCCTTGACAGTGGGATCCATGATGGCGGCCTCGAGCAGAGCGGTGCCGCTGGTCAGGTCCCGCAGTCGCAGCACGTAGGGGTGGTCCACCGTGAACTCGACTGGCTTGGTCTGCTCCGCCGGCGCCGCCATCGCCGCTGCCTGGCCCTCGCTCAAAGCGGCTGCGACGGTGCCCTCCTCATCCAGGATGAGGCGTATCTGCTGGACCACCTGGGTCAGTGCCAGCTCGGGCGCGATCTTGTCCAGGCCCTCGGGCTTGAGCCCCTGCTCCTTGAGGAAGTCGAGGAGCTCCTTGGGCTCGGAGGTGAGGTCCAGCTTGGGCAGTGCCAGCTCCACCTCTCGGGGGCGCACCCTGTCCAGGGCCGTGGATGCCTCCGCCCATGTGCCGGCATCCATGGCGCTCGGCAGGGTTCCGGCGTCGGGCAGGACGACGTCGAGAGCGAGGTCGGAGTCCCCACCGTCCTGCCCGCCGGCGTAGGCCAGGCGCACTGCCGCCCAGCCCTTCCCGGTGGCGTGGGGGATGGAGCGCGTGTCGTGCATGAGGTCGGCCTTGACGGTCTTGCCCCCGGAGAGCGTGAAGTTCCTCTGCGAAGTGCTCCCGGCGTCGAAGGGGGATTCCCACTGGGCCGCGAAGAGCAGCGCGTTCTGCACCACCAGGCGGGTGTCCTGGGTGACATCGATGCCGCTTTCCGGGATGAGGCCGGCCGTGTTGCGCGAGGCCCAGGCATCGAGGTTCTCCTTCATGGAGCTCACGCCGACCTGCTCGATCTCAGTGGAGAACCAGCGCAGCACCGCATCGAGGTAGGTCTGCTTGACCTTGAACTTCTTGTCGTCGGAGATGAGGACGTGGTTGGCCAGGTGAACGAGCGGCTTGTCGGGGGCCTTGTCCGGGTCGAAGCCCTTGAGGTCACTGTCGTAGCGGTTCAGGGAGTTCTGAATGGCCGACCAGGCCCGGTCGCGGTCCTCACCCGAGAGCCCCAGGAGCGCGTCATAGCCCTGGGCCGCGGCGTCCGTGGCGCCGTCGGCCAGGATCGCCAGGACGAAGGCGAGACTGAGAGGGGAGGCCATCGCCGTCGCGGCCGAGTCTTCCTTGAGGTAGTGGGTCAGGAGCTTGCTCCCGAGCTGGTCGCAGGCGGTGGCGGCCTTGGTCACCTGGGAGGCGACGTCGGAGAGACTGACCTTCTCGTGGGCGACCTTGGAGGTCAGCTGCGTGCCCGACGCCAGGGAGCAGCCGCCCAGCAGCGCCACTGCTGCGGGAACCAGGGCGCCCAGTGCCAGCACCTGACGACGGGCCAAGCCGCAGTGGTCGGAGGCGGACAGGCTCATCAGAGGGTCACTCGGGGTCATGGCGTCAGGTTAGGGAGCCCGCCCGGCCCTGTCAGCGCCTTGGTGAACTCCCACCATGGGGAATCATCCCCGGGCCGGTGGCGGGTGGGCCCGCCGCAGCCTGCGCCAGCGACCACTCGATCGGCAGAAAACGGCCCCATCGCGCCGTGACCACGGTGACGCGTTCTCCCCGCGGGATCGGCCGCCTCGAAGGCCGCTCAAGAGTAGGCTTCCGACCAAGGTCCCACAACGCCCCGCAGGCCCCGCAGCTTCGACGCCGCGCGCCTGCGCCGCCCCAGGAAGGTCACTAGGAAGGTCACTCATGGTCGAGTCCGCAGCTCACGTCGAGCACGTCTTCGCCGCCGACGAGCTCTTCTTCTCCACCACGGACTCCCACGGGCGCATCCGCCGTGCCAACTCCACCTTCATGCGCCTGTCCGGCTACCCGCGCGGCGCCCTGGTGGGGCGGGCCCACAACGTGGTGCGGCACGCGGACATGCCCGCCGGCCTGTTCCGCTCCATCTGGGACGCCATCGAGGAGGGCCGGGCCGCCAGCGCCTACATCACCAACCGCTCCTCCGACGACGGCCACTACCGCGTCTTCGCCACGATCGTGCCCTCCGGCTCCGGCTACCTGTCGGTGCGCACCCTGCCGATGCTCACCGACCTGCGTGACGACATCGAGGCCGCCTACGCCCGGGTCCGCGACGTCGAGGAGGCCTCCGCCGCGGCCGGCTCCACCCGCCGGGAGGTGGCCGCCGCCGGGCAGGCCGCCCTCCAGGCCGAGCTGCAGGCCCTGGGCTACGCCGACGCCATCGACTTCACCCGCAGGGTGCTGGTCGCCGAGGTCGGTGAGCTGCTGGCCCACGGCGTCGGCATCCCCGACAGCCCACAGAGCGAGGGCCCCGTGGCCCGCATCCTGGGCGCCATGGGCCGGATCGAGGCCGAGACCGCCGGGCTGGTCGGCATCCTCCAGGAGGGGCAGCGGCTCGCCGACCTCCTGCGCGAGAGGGCCGGCGAGATCGAGGCCCTCTCGACCCGCCTGGGCACCCTGCGCGAGGCCATGCGCGCCGTCGGCACCGACGTCAAAGTCCTGGGCCACGGTGAGCAGGCCGACGACGTCGCCGCGCGCTGCCAGCAGGTCGACGCCCTGGTCCTGGAGTGCTCCGAGCAGCTCCACCCGCTGAGCAGCCAGATCGAGGCGCTGCGCGGCGACCTGGACTCGGTGAGCTTCCGCATCGCCCTGGCCCGCCTGCACAACCTGGCCGCCGGGCTCTTCGCCCTGCAGATCCTCCAGGGCCAGGACGAGGTCGACGCCAACGACGCCGTCGGCAGCCTCACCGAGCTGTGCTCGGCGCTGAGCGACGGCGCCGACAACCTCACCCAGCGCGTCGGCCTGCTCGACGCGCGCCGCGAGCTGGTGGGTGGTGAGCTGGATGTCGTGGCCGAGGACCTCGGCGTCATCCAGGGCCCGATCCTGGAGGTCCTCGAGGCGGCCGCGGCCGCCGGCGCGGGGCAGGCCGACTCCGTGACCACCGCCCGCACCCTGGCCGAGCAGGGCTTCGGCGAGGCCCGGGACCTGGCCGACCTGGCCGTGCGCCTGCGCGACCTCGAGGTCCCCTTCGAGGCCGAAGCCATCAACAGCGCCCTGGCCGACGTGCGCGACGCCCTGGCCGAGCTCGAGTAGCCGGCCGCTGCGCCCGCGAGAGCACGATGAGCCGTCCGCGGGATCGTAGGGTAGGTCGCGCGGTCGTACCCTCTACCCCTCGACCGCGCGGCGTAAGGTACGACCGCGGCGGGTCAGGAATTTTGCGACAGCACTGGGAGAGCCCCGTAGTCCCTGATTCGCGCCACGGCTTAGTCACGGACCAGTTCCACGAGCACCTCGGCGTGCTCGGTGTGCGGGAACATGTCGAACAGGCGCGAGCGCACCACCCGCATCGAGGGCAGGTGCGCCAGGTCCGCCGCCAGCGTGCGCGGGTTGCAGGAGGAGTAGAGCACCCGTCCCACGCCGGAGGCCTCGATCCTGCCGGCCAGCTGTTCCCCGATCCCGCGCCGGGGCGGGTTGACCACGAGCAGGTCCGGGCGCTGCACCCCGCCGGCGCGGTCCCCGGCGGCCGGGTCCAGGACGCGGGCGTCGCCGGCCTCGAAGCGCACCAGGGCCGGGTCCAGGCCCATGAGGTCGGCCGCCGCGCGCGCCCCGTCAATGGCCGGCGCCGACACCTCCACCCCCAGCACTCGGCGGCCGGGCGCCGCCAGGGCCAGGGCGAAGCCGCCGACGCCGCAGAACAGGTCCCACACCCGGGCCGGCTCGGCCTCCTGGGCCCAGTCGCGGGCGGTGGCGTAGAGCGCCTCGGCCACGGCCGTGTTGGTCTGGAAGAAGGAACGGGTGGGTAGGTAGAGGGGTAGCTCGATGCTCTCGGTGCGCCGGCCGGCCCGGCCGCCGAGCTCCGGGGACGGCAGGCTCAGGCGCATGAGGAGGCGGTCCTCCTCGGTCAGAACGATCTCCTCGGGCCCCTCGATGACGGCCTGGTGGACGCTCTGGATGTTGACGGCGGCCACCGCCAGCTGGGGCAGGCGCCGACGCAGGTCCGCCACGGCGGCGCGCAGCCGCTCCAGATAACGGCGGGAGCGCAGGACGAAGCGCACCATGAGGTCGTCGTCGGGGGAGGCGGTCACCAGGACGTACTTGAGCTCGCCGCGGCGCGCGGGTACGTCGTAGGGGCGTAGGCCCAGCTCGGTGATGAGGTCGGCCAGCACCGGCAGAGCCGCCTCAATGGCGGGCACGTGCAGCGGGCAGGTGCGCAGGTCGACGCCGCACCCGGCGCCGTCGAGGATCCCCAGGGTGGGGAGGGCGGCGGTCCCGGCCACCGCCATCTTCGCCTTGTTGCGGAAGCCGGTGGGGGCGCTCGCCGCCGGCGCCTGCCACAGCTCGGCCGGGACGTGCTCGGCCAGGAGGGCGGCGACACGGGACTGCTTGGCGGCCAGCTGGTCGGGCATCGGCAGGGACAGGTGGGGGCAGGAGCGGCAGGTGCCGGCGTCGTGGAGGGCGCAGGACGCCGCGTCTGCTGCGGTCACCGACATGTCCCCTCCCGGTGGTGCGCTCGTGGCCGGGCCGTGGGTGGGGCCGCGACAGGAGCGGCCGGGCCCCGGACGGCTGCGGGCGATGAGTGGAGCCGCTTGTCGGACTCGAACCGACGACCTGCTGTTTACAAGACAGCTGCTCTACCAACTGAGCTAAAGCGGCGCGCGGCCGGTCAGGCGGCCGCAGGTGCGTGGGACAGTCTGTCACAGACCGCCCCACGGCGGGAAACCGTGGGAGGCGGCGCTGTGCCCGTCGCCGCCCGGGCCGGCGGGTGCCGGGAGGGGGCCTGTGCTGGGCCGCCGCCCCGGGCAGGCGCGACGGGCCCCGGTCAGCCCTGCTGAGTCGGCTGCGGGCTGGGCTGCTGAGACGCCTGCTGGCTGGGCTGCGCCGTCGGGGTGGCGGCGGCGACGAGCTCGGTCAGGGAGGTCCGAGTCTGAAGCTTGTTCAGGTCGACCTTCTCGCCCTTGAAGAAGACGGTGGGGGTGCCCTCCAGCTTCCGGGCCTTGAAGGCCTCATCGCCGAGCGTGACCCACTTGCCGTACTTGTCGGAGTCGACGGCCGCCTTGAACCTGGCGGAGACCTCCTTGGGGACGTTCACCTTGGTGGCGGCGGCCACCAGGCCCTCCACCGTCATGTTGCTCTGGTTCTTGGTCTGCAAGAACTGGGAGAAGATCTCGAAGGCGGCGTTGTGGAAGCTCAGGGACTGGGCCGGGGCCTCATCGAGGACCACGCCCATCGCGTTCATGACGACGCTGGTCCACTCCTGCTCGAGGAGCTTGCAGGGGTGGAGGGCCAGGGTGATCTGCTTCTCGCTCAGGAGCTGGTTGATCTCCTGGGTGTGGAGGCCCTCGAACTGGGCGCAGTGAGAGCAGGAGTAGTCGAAGTAGATGTCCAGGACGGGGGCCGAGGCGGCGACGGTGTCGAGGGCGGGGCCCTCACCGTAGGTCCAGGAGGCATCGGAGAGGACCTGCTTGGGGATACCACTCTGGTTCGCCTTCGCGGTGGCCAGGCCCTCGCTCGGTGCGGGGAACTTCGACGACGCCTTGTTGTCCTTGGTGCCGTTCTTGGCCTCGATGCCGCGGTAGGCGAGGTAGCCGAGCCCACCGGTCACTCCCAGGCCTGCGACCCCGATGAAGCTGCGGCGGGCGATCTTGTTGCGGCGCTCGCGGCGGGCTGAGGCCTCGCGCAGCTCCTTGGCCTTGAGGCGCGCGGCCTCACGGCGCTGGGCCTTGGTCTGGCGGGGCTGGTTACTGGACACGCGGTGCTCCTTGTGATGCGGTGACGAGCGGACGACCAGGAAGACGAAAAGTCAACGAGTGATGGCTGTCGTGACGACATTCTGCCCGAGGATCCTGGAGGAAACCACGCCTGGTGTCTGCCGGTGGCGGATTGTGACGCATCGGTCGTCGTTGGCACGGCGCGTGCAGTCGGGGTCGGGCAGAATCGGGGGAATCAGACCGAGCGGTCCGGGAGTGACCGGGTGGAGGGGATTGTGACCATGATGGATGGGCCTATGGGCGGTCAGATGGAGGAGCAGATGGTCCTGCTCCAGAACATGTCGACCGACTGGGGCCGTTGGATGCAGTCCGTGGGTGCCCAGGAGGTCGTGGTGGAGGTCGAAGGGGTGGGGACGCGCGCCGCCGTGACGAGTCGCGTGCTCAGGCCCCGTGGCATTCTGCGCCGCGCCCAGTGGGCCGACAACGAGATGCCCGTTGAGCTGGTCCGTGAGGCCGTGCGCCTGCGGGCGCTCATGGCCCACCCCCGTGGCGGGACCTGGACCTGGGCGGCGCTGTCCATGAAGAGCAGCGAGGGCTACAAGCTCATCTCCGACTTCGACTACGACCGCGAGCCGGTCCTCGACCCGCCCTACACGGCGGAGGACTGCGCCAAGGAGCTGGAGATCTTCCCCCGTGACCCCGGTGCGATCCCCGACTGGATGAAGATCGGGGTCTGAAGGCAGAAGAACCGGCTCGGAGGGGTGCGGCGGGAGCAAAAGGTTCGCGGCTGCATCAAGACGTGCAAAAGCGAGAGGTAGGGGATGAGCTGATGTCAATCGTGTCTGGAGCTGACGACATTTCTGTTTTCTCGAAGTTTCAGGAACTTGTTCGTGGTTGGTTGCCTGAAATTGGTGCCACAAGAGTTGACATCGAGTACATTGCCGTGGCTCTTACTAGTACGTACGTCTGTTGGATAGAGGTAGATGGCGAATGGTCTCGCTCTCATCTTCCCAGTGAGATTAGTTTTGCCATGAATGATCTTCGTGCAGCGCAGGCCGATCCTCACCGGGGTGCGTGGTTGTGCTCGCATTTGTGGGTGGAGGCTGCTGAGGGGGTGCTGCATCAGGAGTCGGACTGGATGCGTGAGCCGCTAATATCAGGTGAGCCTATTCGTGATGGTAACTTTGCCTTTGAGTTGGATCAGTTTCCTCGGGATCCGGAGTGGATTCCGGAGTGGATGGCAACCAAGGCTGCCGCGTATCACAAGGAGGCTGAGAGGCGGGAACGCCGTCGCCAGCGCGACCGTGAGCGGCGGGCTAAGAAGAAGGCTGAGGCTGCCCAGGCTGAGGGCAATGGCGCTGATGAGCCGAGTTCCGGTAGGGTCGGCCGCTCTGGTGATGAGTGAGCGGGGGAATTGCGTGAGTGAGATGCGGGAGCCTGAGGCCGTGGCGTCCTCGGGTGGTTACTACACCATGTTGGAGTCGGCCCCGGAGGTCGACCCGGCAAGACGGTCTGTGGCGGGCTACGGTGCCTTCCCTGCGCCTGGGGATCCGGGTGCGCCGGCCCCTGGGGTGGTGCCTGCGCCGATGATGGCTCCAGTGCCTGTGAAGGCTCCTGCTCCGTCGGGTGCTGAGGCGTGGAGTGCAGGGCTGTTCGGGCTGTTGGCGCCTCTGCCGATCCTCGACGTGCTGCTCGCCATGGTGGCGATGATCGTGGTCGGCCTGTGGAACAAGAAGGACCTGCGTGAACCGGCCCGGACGAATCGCCGCCTGGCGGCGAGCTGGGGCCTGACGCTGCTGCTGGTGGAACTGGCTCTGGTGGTGATCCAGATCGCCGTGTTCACCATCGCGGACGATTTCTATGAATCGCTGCCTTTCATCCCGTGGGGCACCCCGATCATCATGGCGCTGGTCATGGTCGGGGTCCATGTGCTGGTGTGCACCGTCCAAATGATCCGGGCCTACCGCGGCAAGACCCTCCGCTTCGGAGGCTTCCCCTTCTTCCGCTGACCATGCCCTCGCCGGAGTCAGCAGTGAGCCCAGCGCCACCGCGGGCCCCGGAGGCGGAAGCCGCCGGGGCCCTATGGCGCCCGCCGCTTGAGGCGGCATCTCAGCTCGCGAAGGGGACCAGGCTCGGAATCGGCAGCGCTCCGGCGAATGTCAAGATGCAGAACAAGGCGCCAACACCCAACATGGCCATGACCAGGTTCCTTCGGACATTGTCGCTGGGGGCGAAGGAGTTGAGAAGATGTGCCCCACCGCGTCGCGTCGCCGCCCCCCACGGTGCCAGCCACAGGATGAGAAGGTACAAGGAGACCGCGGCGAAATAGAGGAAGTAGATGCGACTACTGGGGGGTAACGATCCGAGAATCAGTGCGTCGTCGTTCGCTGCACCCGCCGAGTAAGTGGTCGTGAGGAAGATGGCCGTGGTCCCCAGGGCCAGAAGAAAAGCGAAGCCAACAGAGATCGCCGAACGCACCAGGTACCATGGGGTCATGGCCCACATGCGGGAGTCGTCCGACGGCGAGGTGCCGCCCCGCTGAAGCCGGTTCCAACGCCGAGCGTCCTGGGCCCGGCCCACAGCGCCGGCCACCACTGTCAGAATCGCCCCGACAATCGCCATCAAGCCCGGCCTGACGATCCCGATGGAGGCCAGCATGAACCACATGGCCAGCATCGCCAGCGGACGACGTACCGGCTCCTGCGCCCACCGGGGCAGCTCCCCGGGACGTCTGGGAGCGTTGCCCCGGCTGATCTGCGCCCCCCGGGCGCCGGCTGCCATCGGTCCCGCCATCGCTCCCACCGATGGCGCAGCCGTCGGACCGGCGACGGCCTGGGAGTAACCGGGCTGATAGGCCGTCGGATGCTGACCCGAATAGGGGAACATCGGCACCTGTCCCGACGGCGCCGGCCGCGGGTACGCCCCCGAGGCGGCCGCAGGTGCAGGAGCGCCCACGCCGTACTGCATCAACTGCGCCCCCCGTGAGGGCATCGCCGAACTGTTCTGGTACCACTGGCGAGGTGGGATGGCCGGTGGGGGCTGGGTGGAAGCACCGGACGTGGCAGACGGCGCCGAGTACCCGTACCCTCCCTCCGCGCCGGAGGGCGCGGAGACGGGACTGCCGTAAGCGGCCGGGGAGGCCGAGGTCGCACTGCGAGCATCCCGAGGCGACCCCGGGGTCGAGCCGTAACCAGGGGTGAAGGTACTGGTGCTCCGCTCCAGCTCGCTGAACTCCGGCCCCTCGTCCTCGGGTCCCAGGAGCCGGTCGACCGCCTCCTGCCCGGTCCCGCCCTCGGCGATCTCATCGAGCACCTCCAGCAGGCCGTCCGGGGTCAGACGGTTCTCCGCCTCAGGGGCGAGCGCCGCCGTGAAGGCCCGCGCCAGCGCCGGGCACTCCTCCTCCAGGTTCCCCAGCTCCGGGGTGCCCCCGTAGACGCGCCGGAAGACCACCTGCCAGGCCCCCGAACCGAAGGGCGCCAGACCGGTGACGGTGAACAGGAGCACGCCCGCGCAGGCGTACCAGTCGACGTCGGCATTCGGCTCCCCGCCGTCGAGCATCTCCGGAGGGATGAACCCCGGCGTACCGGTGACCTGGCCGGTCTGCGTGAGGCGGACGTCGTCGGCCACCTGGGCGATGCCGAAGTCGATGAGAACCGGCCCCTGCGCGCCGAGCATGACGTTGGAGGGCTTGAGGTCGCGGTGGATGACGCCGGCGGCGTGCACCGCGCGCAGTGAGTCGACCAGTCCGTGGGCCAGGTCGGCTAGGTCGCGGGCGTCAGTGGTCAGGTCGTAGACGCCCTCGTGCTCCACCTCGTGCTGCAGGGTGGGGCCCTCGATGAGCTCGGTGATGACGAAGGTGATGCCCTGGGAGCCGTCCCCGGTCTCGATGTCCAGGATGCGCGCCACGCGCGTGTCCCTCACCCGGGCCAGGACACTGGCCTCCCGGTCCAGGCGTCGCCGAGCCGTGGGGTCCGCGGCGATCTGCGGGTGGAGGATCTTCATGGCCACGTGGCGCCCACCCTCATCGGTGGCCTCCCACACCACGCCCATACCGCCGGCGCCCAGGCGACGCAGAAGCCGGTATCCCCCCACTGAGGTGCCGGCGCGCAGTTTGCTCAGGGTGACCGGCTCGCCCGGGTGCGCGTCGAAGTTCTGCGTCATGGCCCCCACAGTACCGGCCCGGATTCGCTCGTGGGCGCCCCGAACCTGTGGGGCTCTTCGCCCGGCTGTGGGCCATGTCGCGGGAGTAAAGCCAGTGGTGGAGCCGGATTGCCGGTATCGGGTCGGGCGGTTTCCGACGGCGGGGATGGGGAGGTCTCCACCGTCCGCCATCGCCGTCGAGGGCCGGGCTGACTGATTGCTGAGAATCTCTGGTCAAAGCGGGAAACCTGTGTCAAGATGAGCCCGTCCGCGGTCGAACGGCTGATCGCGGCACGTGTCAATGCGGACACGCATCGGCACCTTTCACGACGGATCGTCCGGCACGTACCTGCCGGTGAAGGGATAGCACCACTCATGGCAACTGTGACTTTCGAGAACGCCACACGTATCTACCCGGGCAATGACCGCCCCAGCGTTGACGCTCTCAACCTCGAGATCGCCGATGGCGAGTTCCTCGTACTCGTTGGCCCCTCCGGCTGCGGTAAGTCCACCTCCCTGCGCATGCTCGCGGGCCTGGAGGACGTCAACGCCGGTCGCATCCTCATCGGTGACCGCGACGTCACCGACGTCCAGCCCAAGGACCGTGACATCGCCATGGTCTTCCAGAACTACGCGCTCTACCCGCACATGACCGTGCACGACAACATGGGCTTCGCCCTCAAGATCGCCGGCACCCCCAAGGCCGAGATCGACAAGCGCGTGCGCGAGGCCGCCAAGATCCTCGGCCTGACCGAGTACCTGGACCGCAAGCCCAAGGCCCTCTCCGGTGGTCAGCGTCAGCGTGTGGCCATGGGTCGCGCCATCGTGCGTAAGCCCAAGGTCTTCCTCATGGACGAGCCGCTGTCCAACCTGGACGCCAAGCTCCGTGTGCAGACCCGCACCCAGATCGCCTCGCTCCAGCGCTCGCTGGGCGTCACCACGGTCTACGTCACCCACGACCAGACCGAGGCCCTCACCATGGGTGACCGCATCGCGGTCCTCAAGGACGGCGTGCTCCAGCAGGTCGGCACCCCGCGCGAGATGTACGACCACCCCGCCAACGATTTCGTCGCCGGCTTCATCGGCTCGCCGGCCATGAACCTGGGGCAGTTCACGGTCAAGGGGGACGTCGCCACCGTCGGCGCCGCCAAGATCCAGCTGTCCAAGGCGACCCTGGACGCCATCACCCCCGAGGACGGCGGCAAGGTGACCATCGGGTTCCGCCCCGAGTCGCTCGACGTCGTCTCCGCCCAGGACGAGCACTCCATCCCGGTGCGCCTGTCCTTCGTGGAGGAGCTGGGCTCCGACGCCTACATCTACGGTGAGCTCGTCGGCGCCGAGGAGTCCGAGGCCAAGCTCGGCTCCGGTGAGGACTCCAGCCAGATCATCGTGCGCGTGCCTCCGCGTACCGCCCCCGAGCCGGGTGAGACCGTCTACGTGCGGATCCGCCCCGGTCAGGAGCACATCTTCTCCGCCTCCACCGGCAAGCGCCTGCCCGCCTGAGGATGCTGAGCACGACGGCGCCGTTCCCCTTCCTTGGGGGCGGCGCCGTCGCCGCGCTCACCGCGGGGGCCGGTGGCCCACGCGTCCGGCGGGGAGGTTCAGCGGCCGGCACTGTTAGAAGTGTGGTCGGCGGCTCATGTCTTGGAAAGCAAATTGGGTTCTGGCCTGAAAGAATGACCTCATGTCCCAGTCCATGAAGATCACGGCGGCGACCATTGATCCGGCGCTGCTCGACCTCCCCTGGGAGACGCCGCTGGAGGAGTGGCCCACCGAGGTCCTCGCTGCGCTGCCCCGTGGTCTGTCCCGCCACATCGTGCGCTTCGTCAACCTCTCCGAGCGCGTCATCGCGGTCAAGGAGATCGGCGAGGCCGTGGCCCACCGCGAGTACGAGCTCCTGCGCGACCTGCTGCGCCTGGGGGCGCCCTGCGTGCATCCGACGGCGGTTATCACCGGCCGCAGCAGCGTCACCGGTGAGGAGCTCAACTCGGTGCTCGTCACTGAGCACCTGTCCTACTCCCTGCCCTACCGGGCGCTGTTCAGCCAGTACATGCGGCCCGAGACCGCCACCCGACTCATCGACGCCCTCGCCGTGCTGCTGGTGCGTCTGCACCTGCTGGGTTTCTATTGGGGGGACGTGTCCCTGTCCAACACGCTCTTCCGCCGCGACGCCGGGGCCTTCGCCGCCTATCTGGTGGACGCCGAGACCGGGGAGCTCTACCCCGAGGGGCTCACGGACGGCAAGCGCCTCTACGACATCGACGTGGCCCGCACCAACATCATCGGCGAGCTCATGGACCTCCAGGCCGGCGCCCTGCTGGAGCCGACCGTGGACACCATTGAGGTGGGGGACCGGATCGTCAGCCGCTACACCGAGCTGTGGGACGTGCTCACCGCCAAGGAGTCCTTCTCCATGGATGAGCGCTGGCGCCTGCGCCGCCGGGTCGAGAAGCTCAACGAGATGGGCTACGACGTCGCCGAGCTCGCCATGAACACCGACTCCGACGGCAACCACATCACCATTCAGCCCAAGGTCGTCGACGCCGGCCACTACCACCGTCAGGTGATGCGACTGACCGGCCTGGACGTCCAGGAGCGTCAGGGCCAGCGCATGCTCAACGACCTGGAGGCCTACCGCGCCATCACCGGCCGCAGCGAGGACCCGATTGAGCTCGTGGCCCACTCCTGGCTGGCGGAGGTCTTCGAGCCCACCATTCACTCCGTCCCCGTCGAGATGCGCCGCAAGCTGGAGCCTGCGGAGATCTTCCACGAGATTCTCGAGCACCGCTGGTACATGTCTGAGGCCCAGGACCGCTACGTCACCACCCAGGAGGCGGTGGAGGACTATGTGGCCACGGTGCTGCCCCAGCACCGTGACGAGCGGGCCTACCTGGGGGTCGGCGACACCCAGGAGATGGAGGCGATCGTCGTCGACGACGATGCCGATGAGCCGATGCCCGAGGATGACGCCGAGTTCGCCGCCCGCGACGAGCAGACCCTGGCCGACTACGCCGCCAACCCCTTTGGCTTCACCGCCGGTATGAAGTTCAAGGGGGAGTAGGGCGCGCCCAGCAGGCCGGCTGGTGCGTCGTCGTTCGCGCCCGGTGACGCCCGGCCGGTTGATAGTCTGGCCTCAAATCAGCTGAGGCGATGAGAAGGGCCGTGACGGGGATATGAGCCAGGATGTGTCCGCATTCCAGGCCCTGCCCGGGGCCACGCCACAGAACAGCGCGTTCATTGACCTGTACTTCGACCCGTCCGTCAAGGGATATCCCAGAAGGTCGAGGGTGTCGCTCGTGATCAATGGTTACCAGTTGTGGCTGGGCTTCGGTCAGTCCGTCGCGTTGGCGGTTCCGGCCGGGCCGGTGTCGATTGTTGTGCAGCAGATCGACCATCTCCTCTTCAGCTCGACGGCACGGCTCGACTTTTCTGTGCATGTCGGTCAGAGGACGCCGGTGTTCTATCGGGCCTCCCATTTCGAGCGCAACCCGGGATCACTGACGTTCCAGAGGCTCGAGGGACTCTCTGCGTCCGAGCGGAACGACCTCACCTCCATGAAGATCATGTTCGCCGTCATTCTCGGTTCGGCGGCCGTGTTCGCCATCTTCATGGGTCTGGTGTTCTGGTTCCTCAACAGCCTGGGCGCGCCCTAGCCCGCGTCGCGTATCAAGCGAAGACTGAGGGAGAGTTGGGATGACTACGAACAATCAAGGTTTTCAGGCCCTGCCCGGGGCTACGCCGCAGAACAGTGCCTTCATCGACCTGTACTTCGACCCGTCCGTCTCACTGCCGGGCAAGAGCACCGTGTCCATCACGATCAACGGCTGGTCGATGCGCCTGTCTGCGGGCCAGTTCGTGAGGATCGCGGTGCCGCCGGGGCCGGTGAAAGTTGTCTCCTACCACTTCGCGGCCTTCCTCAGTCCCAAGCCGCGTCTTGAGTTCGTCGTGCAGCCCGGCCAGGTGGTTCCGGTGTTCTACCGCGCCTCGATCCTTCGTGGCGACCCAGGGGCGCTGAGCATAGGAAAGCACCGCGGCATGTCCCGAACCGAGAAGGGGTCGCTGATCTTCGTGCTGGTGGTGTTGTTGTCTATTCTCGTCACTGGCGCGACTTTCGTGGTGCCGTTGTTGTTCCTCTTGAACTCGGGGATGCCTGAGTAGTGCGCCGGCGCACCTGCTGCTTGCGGGTGCGGCCTACGGGCGGGGACATTGCGCGCGGCCGGGTGCATTCCGCCCTGGAGGGGGACACCTCACGCGTCCGGGGACAGGATTCCGGTCCCCGACGGCGTCGAAGGTCCCCGGCCGCAGAGAAATGTCCCCGGACGCGTGGAAGGCCCCCGGTGGGTGGTGCCAGATGTCCCCGGCGGTGGGCTCTCAGGCGCCGAGCTCCTCGGCGACCAGGGCCATCTCCTCGTCGGCGCGGCGGCGCAGCTCGCGGTGACGCGTCCAGGAGGCCAGCGAGACCTCGGTGATGGCGTCCACCAGCAGGAAGGCCCCCACGGCCGCCATCCCGCCCGGGATGCTGCCGGTCGAGCGACGACGGCGCACGGCTGCCCCCACGAGGGCCCCGCCCAGACCCGCCTCGAGCAGCGCGGCGCCCCGCACCGCCCACGGCTTGTCCGTCACCGTGCGCACATAGCCCTGCCAGAAGGCCGAGCCCGGGGTGGAGGGGTCGGCCAGCAGCAGGCCCACGCTGCGGCCCACCGCGTTGGACAGCCCGCGCGGCTCGTGCACGACGACGCCGGGAACCTCCACCGGCGCCAGGCGGCCGGTGAGGACCTCCAGCACCCAGTCGGGCAGGCCCAGGGCCTCAAGCATGGCCGCGAATCCGTCAATGCCGGGCTTGACGATGGCGGCGGCCGCGGCCTCCAGGTCCGCGCCCGGGACGGCGTCAACGATCCCCGACGCATCGGTCAGGTCCGCCAGCAGCTCATCCACCAGGGACCTCAGGGCCGGGCCGGGCTCCTTGACCCCGCCCCACACGTAGCGCGACGTCATGCCCCAGGAGAAGACGGCGTCGTCCTCCGGGTCCCCGGTGGGGATGGCGCGGATGGACATGTCCTCGGAGTCGGAGGTCAGCACCAGGGCCGGCAGGGACTCCTCGTCCCAGCCGAAGGTGCCCAGCTCCGTGCCCTCACCGGAGTACATGACGATGCGGCGGTCCAGGCTCGGCGTCGAGGCCACTGCCAGGGGCCGCTCCAGCAGGGTGGCCTGCAGCGGCACCATGTAGGCGCTCATCGGGGAGATCACCACGGTGCGGGCGCTGGCCGAGCCGTGGTGGGTGATCGAGGGCAGCTCGACGTCGTCGGGCAGGGCGTTGAAGGTCGCCGGCCCCACGGCGACGTCGGCCGTGAACTGCCGGGCCAGGGACTCCACGAGCTCACTGACGCTCGGGCCGGGCACAACGCCCCCGCGCGAGGGCGGCGTCACCGCGACCCGGCCCTCGACGTCGGTCATGAGGGTCAGGCTCAGCAGGTGGGTGGTGGCCGGGAACCACTCCAGGCGCACGACCACCCCGCGCTCGGCGAAGGCGTCGGCGACCGCCTCCGGCGTCGTGCCCGGCGCGATGAGCACGCCGTCGGTGCGGTTCCAGCGCTGCGAAGCGTCCTGGGCCATGGGGACCTCCTGTGGATCGGATGCGGCCCATTGTGTCAGCAACGGGGCCGTCTTGGAGAAGTGTAAACCGGGCGCTTCTCCTGCCGGGGCGGCCGGATCCGTCGGATCGGCAGGATCGGCAGGCTCCGTCGGGGTCGGGACGGCCCCGAGCGGCGGGGTCAGCTGCCGGCGCCGGCGGCCCGACGCCGCAGACGGTCGACCTCGTAGAGGCTGATACCCGTGGCCACGGCCGCGTTGAGGGACTCCACGCTGCGGCTGATCGGCACCGAGGCCAGCACGTCGCAGGTCTCGCGCACTAGGCGGGACAGGCCCGCGCCCTCCGCGCCGGTGACCAGCACCAGGGGTGAGTCGGCCAGGGTGAGGTCCTCGACGGCGGTGCTGCCCGAGCCGTCCAGGCCGACGACGAAGCAGCCCTCCTTCTTCAGCTGCTCCAGGGTGCGCACGAGGTTCGTCTCGCGGGCCACGCGCACCCGGGCGGCGGCACCGGCCGACACCTTCCACACGGTGGCGTTGACGCCCACCGAGCGGCGCTCGGGGATGATGACGCCGTCGGCCCCGAAGGCCCCGGCGCTGCGCAGGACCGCGCCGAGGTTGTGGGGGTCGGTCACCTGGTCCAGGGCCACGAGCAGCGGCGTGTGGCCCAGGGCGCGGGCCCGCTCCAGCAGGTCGAGGGCAGTGGTGTACTCGTAGGCGGGCACCTCGATGGCCACGCCCTGGTGGGTGGCGGAGTCGGTCAGGGCGTCCAGGTCCAGCTTGGTGGTCTCAAGCACCGGGGCGCCCAGCAGGGCGGCGCGGCGCACCACGGCGCCCAGACGGTCGTCGGACTGGGCGGAGACCGCCATGAAGACCCGGGTGATGGGCACCGAGGCGTAGGCGGCCTCGGCCACGGCGTTGCGCCCGCACAGGATCTCGTGGCCCTCGGGCACGTCGAAGCGGCGCTTGATCTTCTCCAGCTGCTTGGCGCGGGTGGGCTGGGCGGCCCGGGACTCGGCGCGGGCCTTCGCCCGGGCCTTGGGGTGGCCGACGCGGTTCTCCGCGCGCGGGGTGGGGCCCTTTCCCTCCAGGCCCTTGCGGCGCTGGCCGCCCGAGCCCTTCGTGGGGCCCTTCTTCGAGCCGGGGCGGCGCTTGGCGCCGGGGTACTGCTCGTTGCCGGGCATCCGGCCTCCTGTTCGTGACGGTACGAGTTGGTGCGAAAGAGTCGTGGGTGGTGGGCGGGCCGCTCAGGCCAGGTGCCAGCGGGCGCCTGAGGGGGAGTCCTCGACGACGACGCCGGCCCCGGTCAGCTTGTCGCGCAGGGCGTCGGCGCGCGCCCAGTCCTTGGCGGCGCGGGCCTGGGCCCGCTCCTCCAGGTCGTGGCGGATGAGCCGGTCGAGGGCCTCCATGGCGGCGCCGCCCTGGGAGGAGCCGGCGCCGTCGAGGACCCGGGTGCGCCAGGGCTCGGACAGCGGGTCCAGGCCCAGGACGTCGAGCTGGGAGCGCAGGTCCAGGGCGAGGCCGGTCACCGAGGCGCGCAGGGCGTCGTCGGCCCCCTGGCCGCCGCTCGGGGCGGCCTGGGTGAGGGCTACGTTGAGGGCCTTGAGGGTGGCGTGGATGACCGCCATGGCGCCGGCCAGGTTGAGGTCCTCATCCATGGCGGCGGTGAACTCGGCCGGCAGGGCCCGGGCGCGCACCTGCTCGGCGGGGGCGTCGACGGGGTTGGCGTCCTCGCCGTCGCAGAACTCGTAGGCCCGCAGGATCGCGCCGGACAGGCGCTCCCACAGGGCGGCGGCGTCGGCCAGGGTCTCCTCGGAGAACTCCACGGTGGAGCGGTGGTGGACGGTGCCCAGGGCCAGGCGCAGCACGGCGGCGTCGTAGCGCTTGAGCAGCTCGGCCACCACCAGGGAGTTGCCCAGCGACTTGCTCATCTTCTCGCCCTTGATGGTCACCCAGGCGTTGTGGACCCAGTGGCGCGCGAAGCCCCAGCCGGCTCCGTGGGACTGGGCCTGCTCGTTCTCGTGGTGGGGGAAACGCAGGTCGATGCCGCCGCCGTGGATGTCGAAGGTCTCGCCCAGGTAGCGGCGTGACATGGCCGAGCACTCCAGGTGCCAGCCGGGCCGGCCCCGACCCCAGGGGGCGTCCCAGGCGGCGTCGGCCGGCTCGGTGGGCTTGGCGGCCTTCCACAGGGCGAAGTCGCGCGGGTCGCGCTTGTCGGCCTCGACGTCGTCATCGAGCTGGGACTCGTCCTCGGTGGTGGCCAGGTCCTCCAGGCGCTGGTTGGTCAGGGACCCGTAGCCGGGCAGGGATCGCACGTCGTAGTAGACGTTGCCGGACTCTCCGACGTAGGCGTGGCCGGCGTCCAGCAGGCGCTGGACCAGGTCGATCATCTCGGGGATGTGGCCGGTGGCGCGCGGCTCGTAGGTGGGGGCGTCCACGCCCAGGGCGCGGTAGGCGGCGTCGAACTCCCGCTCGAAGCGCTGGGCCCAGGCCCACCACGGCACCGGCGGCTCGGCGGCGGCGGACTTGCTGAGGATCTTGTCGTCAATGTCGGTGACGTTGCGGATGAGGCGGACCTCCTGGCCGCAGCGCTCCAACCAGCGGCGCAGGACGTCGAAGGCGATGCCACTGCGCATGTGGCCGATATGGGGCGAGCCCTGGACGGTGGCACCACACAGGTAGATCGTCACCAGGCCGGGGGTGGCCGTGGGGGCCAGCGGCACGATCGCGCGGGCGGCGGAGTCGTACAGGCGCAGGGCCGGCTCGCCCGCTCGGGCGGCGGAGTCGGCGGGGCCCGCGGACTCAGGGGGCTCAGTGGGGGTGATGCTCACAGGCACAGGCTACCTGGCCGCCCGCCACCGGTGTCCACCGGGACCAGGACTTTTTCCCGAGGTGCCCGACGTCGCGTTCGTACCTTATGTCGTGCGTTCGAGGGGTAGAGGGTACGAACGCGCGCTCTACGGTACGAACGCGCGGACGGCGTCGGGGACCGGGTAGACCAGGGCGGTGGCGACGGCGAGCAGGCCCTCGGTGCGCCCCAGGAAACCCAGGTGGTCAGTGGTGGTGGCGCAGAAGGAGACCCGGGCGGAGGCGGCCTCAGACAGCGCCTGGGAGGCCTCGGCGGAGCGTGCGGCCACGCGCGGGCGCTCACCCACGAGCTGGACGGCGATGTTGCCGATCTCGAAGCCGGCCTCACGCACCCGGCGGGCGGCCTCGCTCAGGAGCGCCGTCCCGGAGGCCCCCTTCCACTGGGGCTCGGAGGTGCCGAAGTTCGAGCCCAGGTCGCCCAGTCCGGCGGCCGAGAACAGGGCGTCGCAGCAGGCGTGGGCGACGACGTCGCCGTCGGAGTGACCGGCCAGGCCCACCTCGCCGGGCCACTCCAGGCAGGCCAGCTGCATGGGGGTGCCCGAGTCGGGGGCGGCGAAGGCGTGTACGTCGGTGCCGATGCCGGTGCGCGGCAGGAACTGGGCGATCTGGTTCAGGTCGATCGTGGCCGGGCCGGCGGCGTGGCGGGCCCAGGACGGCGCCGGGGCCTGCGAGTCGGGGGTGGCGGGTGCGGCGTCGCCGGGGACGACGCCGGTGGAGGTGGCATCCATGGGCTGAGCAGCGTGGGATGACTGGTCTGACTGGTGTGCGGACATGAGGCCGTGTCTACCAGATGGGCCCCGGCCGCGTTCCGAGCGGGGCGGCCCGGTCGTCGTCGGAACGCCTCTGCGGTAGGCCACCGGGGTAGGTGCTGCACGCGGCGGGGCCGGCGTTGTCTGCTGGCGGGGCCTGGGGCTGAGTACTGCACGAAGGTCGGGATCTACTGGGGGAGGGTTGGGTGTACTGGATGGGGGTCGGGGGTTCGTGCAATATGGATAACCCTTGACCAGTGGATCCCGACCCTCGTGGAGTGGCGAGCCGCGACAGGATGAGGAGGTGGTGTGCTGGTGGAGAGTTGTCCCCGTAGTCCTCCGAGCCGAGCGCCGTTACGTTGCCGTCATGATTATCTGGCGTGGCTGGGGCATTCTCAGCGTCTTCATTACCTTACTGGTGGCGGGCATTGTGGGGTCGACCTTCCAAGCGTTTCTTGGCAGCGGCAACACGTCGGTCTTTTTCGGGTATGGACTCGGGCTCATCCTGGCTGGGGTGGCCAACTACTTCTTCGGGCGTCAGGTGAATGAGCTTGCTCCCGCCAAGAAGATCGAGGCGTTCAAGGAGCAGATGCGACATGAGATGTGGGACCGGGTGGCTCACGGGTCCTTTCAGGTGGGGCCGGGAGCACCTCCGCCGGCAAACCGCGACGAGGCGCATCAGCAGGTCGAGCACGTCGTCGAGCAGGCGAGTGCGAACGCTGCGAAGGGTCTCCGTAACATCCACTCCGTTTTCTTCATCCCGGTCCAGTGGATCGGAGCGGTTGAGGGCGTGCTGGGAGTGGTCCTGATCGTGCTGTCGGTCGTGATGTCATTCTCCGGCTGATCTCCGGCTGAGCAGCCCTCACGGGCGCGAGTCCGCAGATGGGAGGTCCGGCGTCGGCCGGGCTGCTGCGCTGCTGGTCATAGAAGCGGCGTAGTCGGCCGACCTGCTGCGAGCCGATGCGGCGTACTACGCGTGGGGAGCTGCTGACTTCTGGGGTGCGAGGACCGGGAGCGGTGTACTGCACGAAGGTCGGGATCTACTGGGGGAGGGGTGGGTGTACTGCATGGGGGCCGGGGGTTCGTGCAGTGTGGATAACCCTTGACCAGTGGATCCCGACCCTCGTGGAGTAGGGCACTGTTGCAGTGCTTCGGTCGCCCGGCTCCGGGGCCAGCGGTTCCCAACCTTCGTGGAGTGTGGATTTCCAGGTCGGGTGCGGGACCACAGGCGCGCAAACTCGAGTTCAATCCACAGGGCTGATCGCAGTGGGTGCCCGACGCCGTCGCAGTGCGCAATCTTGAAACATGACTCCGCGACCATCCTCCCCCAGCACTGCCACCGACCTGCGTCCGCGCCTGCTGCATACATCGCGCCGCTCCCGCCGCGGCTGTCTTCCCTCACGTGCCTGGATCCGTCTGGCACGTGGTCACTACTGGCTGCCGGATCGTGACGCTGAGCGCTGGCAGCACCGTTACACCCTGTCCTTGGCTCGGGCCGTGGTGGCCCAGCGCGCCCAGCTGTCCACGGCCTATCTATCGCACACCTCGGCAGCCCTGGCGCTTGAGCTCGACATGTTCTCCCAAGAACCCGATGTCTACCTTGCGGTGTCCAGCGCCCCGCACCAGGTCCATACCTTTCTGCCTCGTATCTGGGTTCCGGCCCGCGGTACGCCCGTGCTGATCTCTGAGGGCCCCTCGGAGTCCTCCGGCTGCCGGGACGTCAATCTGTGGCGACGCCGTCTCGGGCTGATGCCGGACGAGATCGAGTCCGTGGGAGAGACGGTGACAACGACGGCGGTACGCACGGCCTACGACTGCGCCTTCGACGAACCAGCGCACAACGCGCTCGCCATTGCCGACTCCGTGCTGCGCCGCAGTTGTCAGCCGGACCGGGAGCGGCCCGAGCTGTGCTCGGCGGCGATTGATCGAGTGAGGCGTGAGTGGGCGCGCGCGCTCAAGCGTGAGCCAAGACGCCGCGGGGTGGCGCAGGCTCGGGCGGTGTTGGGCCTGGCGACGCCGTTCTCCGAGTCGGCGCTTGAGAGCGCGGTGCGCTGGCTGGTTCTGGTCCTGGGGCTGCCCGTCCCACGGGTTCAGTACCCCATCGATACTTCCGAGGGGCGTTGGTGGGTGGATATGTGTTGGCCCGGGAAAAGGATCGCTCTGGAGGCTGACGGCAGGAAGAAGTATCAGGGAGCAGAAGACCTGTGGAAGGAGAAACGGCGCCAGGATGGGATCGAGTCGCAGGGGTGGACGGTGCTGCGCGTGTCCTATGGAGACATGATGCGTCCAGACCGGCTCGGCGCGAAGATTCTGACGAGGTTCCCGCCCGGGGAGGTCGCGCACCTGCAGCGTCGGCAGGAGCTGGAATGGGCGGGGATGCGCCTGGAGGCAGGCCTGCGTGAGGCATCGTTGCTGGGGCAGCGGCTTCCCCGAGGATCGACTGGGTTCGTTCCGTGAGGCAAGGGTGGCGCTGTCTGCTGGCGGGGTCTGGGGACTGTGTACTGCACGAAGGTCGGGATCTACTGTCAGCCCACGCGACCGACAGCCGGTGACGGGGACTGTGTACTGCACGAAGGTCGGGATCTATTGGGGGAGGGTTGGGTGTACTGGATGGGGGTCGGGGGTTCGTGCAGTGTGGATAACCCTCGACCAGTGGATCCCGACCCTCGTGGAGTAGGCACTGTTGCAGTGCTTCGGTCGCCCTTCGCCGGCTGAGCAGCCCTCACGGGCGTGAGTCCAACGAAGGGACTGGCCTGCGTTGAGCGGGCCGGTCCCGACGTCGTTTCAGGGCAGGCGCCAGTCCACGGGCGCGGCCCCCATCTCGGTAAGGATCGCGTTGGCGCGGCTGAAGGGGCGCGAGCCGAAGAACCCGCGCGATGCCGACAGCGGAGACGGGTGCGGTGAGGCGATGATGGGGGTCTGCCCCAGCATCGGGGTCAGTGACTGCGCCGGCCTCCCCCACAGGATCGCCACGAGCGGGCCGCCGCGCTCCACCAGGGCCTCGATCGCCCGCTGCGTCACCTTCTCCCAGCCCCATCCCTTGTGCGAGGCCGGCGCCCCCGGGCGAACGGTGAGCACCCGGTTGAGCAGCATGACGCCCTGCCGGCACCACGGCGTCAGGTCCCCCGACGTCGGCCTGGGCACGCCCAGGTCACTGACCAGCTCGCGGAAGATGTTCTCCAGGCTGCGCGGCGGCTTGACGCCGGGCGCCACCGAGAAGCTCAGCCCCATGGGATGACCCGGGGTGGGGTAGGGGTCCTGGCCGACGATGAGGACGCGCACGTCCTCCATCGGGTAGGTGAAGGCGCGCAGCACGTCGGTCCCCGCCGGGAGGTACCCGACGCCGGAGGCCACCTCCTGGCGCAGCCGCTCCCCGATCTCATGGACCGTGGGCTCCACGGGGGCCAGGGCGCGCGCCCAGGAGGGATCGATGATCTCGGACAGGGGCTTGGCGGATGTCACGCCGCGAGCCTAACGGCCCACCTGCGGCTCCGCAGGATTCTGCCGGGCCCGATGTCACCGCCTTGTGAGCCGGACGTGGTGAGCAATACCCGACGAATGACGCTCGGACCGGTATCTTGTGAGCGTGAGCAACTATGACTACCCCGAGGACGAGTTCGACGTCGGCGATGATGACGGCCCGGTTCCTGTGGGCGTGCACCGTGCCCAGGTGCCCAGGTGGCGCAGCTGGGTGCCGCTGCTGGCGATCATCATCATTGTCCCGGCGCTCGCCTGGGGCGCGGTGACGCTGTTCCTCAACGGCTCAGGAGGCTCCGGCTCGTCGGACGCGGTCTCCTCCTCTCAGCCCGCCCAGGGCGGACAGGCCGGTGGCAACAAGAACGCGGACAACAAGGGCGACAAGGGTGACAAGGGCGGCGCCGCCTCGGCCAAACCCAGTGCCTCGGCCAGCGCCTCCGGCAACGTGGACTTCAACACCGGGGTCTCGGTGGCCAACGGGACGAACACCGACGGCCTCGCCAAGGGGGCCAGCGAGAAGCTCACTAACGGCGGCTTCACCGCGGTGGAGGTCATCCCCGGGATCTACGAGAACGCGGAGCCGGCCCAGTCGACGGTCTACTTCAGCTCCCCGCAAGCCCGGCCCGCGGCCGAGGAGGTCGGCAAGCGCCTCGGGATCAGCAACGTGGTGGAGGGCACCGCGGAGAACACCCAGGGCGCCTCGATCGCCGTCATCCTTCGTGACGACTACAAGCCTCAGTAAAGGGGCATGAGGCCACTGGCGCTTCCCGGGCGTCGTCGGTTCCTGGCTCTCGCCGCGGCGGTCCCGCTCACCGCCGCCGCGGTCCTCTGGGGCGGCTCGCGCCTGGTGGGCCTGGGCCGCCGCGCCCCGACGCTGCTGAGCGGCGGGCTCGTCGTGGGCCGGGGAGGGGTCCTGTACCCCCTGGCCCCGGGTGACACCGTTGCCTACGTCTCGGGGACCCGCCTGCCTCGGGCCCCCGAACCGTGGGGCCTGACGACCTCGCAGCAGAGCGCCCTGGCCCGTCAGGCGCTCGCCCGCCGCCAGGCTGCCCGCCTTCCTCAAGGCCGGTGGGCGGACCTGGCCGACGGCGCCCTGACCGACCTGCTGGCCTTGACCGGACCGGCACTCATGCCCGGTCCGATGATCCCCGCCGGCCCTGCTGACCCGTCTGTCGAACCTTCCGCCGGGCCGACGCCGCTCCCGACTCCCACCTCCGCCGGGGGCACCGGGCGGGAGGGGCGCGACTCGCGCGAAACCCTGCCGCCTGGGGCCGAGGTCTTCCCCCCGGGTGCGGTCGTGGCGGCGCCCATGAGCATCTGGCGCTACGTCTGGCCCCGGGACGCCGCCTTCGCCGCGGCCGCCCTCAGTGCCGTGAACCTGGCCGATGAGGCGCTGGGCGTTCTGGGCAACCTGGCCTCCTGGCAGCGGGCCGACGGCGGCTTCGAGGCCCGCTACACCAGCAGCGGCCGCGTGCCGGACAACCGCCCCGCCCAGGCTGACGGCGCCGGATGGTTCCTGTGGGCCTCGGGCCGGCTCCTGGCCGACGGCGTTCCCGCCGCCGACCTGCGTGACCGCCTGGGCGCGCCCCTGGCGCGCGCCGCCTCCCGGCTCCTGGGGATCACGGACACGCCCTCCCACCTGCCGGCGGCCTCGCCCGACTACTGGGAGGTCGCCGAGACGGTCCTCACCCTGGGGACGGCCGCTCCGGTGCTCCTGGGACTGGAGGCGGCGACGGCGCTGGCCCGGGCCGGGCTCGACCTCGGCGGACCCGCCCAGGCCCTGGCCGAGCGGGTGACAGCGGTGCGCAGCGCCATGGAGCGCAACTTCGCCCCCGCCTGGGGTCGCCACCTGCGGCGTGACGACGTCGACGCCGCCATCGCCCTGGTCTTGCCTCCCTTCACCCGGCCGCTGGCCGGGGCCCGAACAGTGCGGCAGACGGCGGCCGCACGCATGCACCGCCCCACCGGGGGCCTCGCCCCGGGAGCGGGCTGGCGCGATGACGGTATCTCCTGGACACCGGAGACCGCCCTCATGGCCTGGTCGGCCCTGGCGCTTGGAATGGAGGAGGAAGGGACCCGGCTGCTGGCATGGCTCGAGGCGCACCGCACCGCTGCCGGCGCCCTGCCGGAGAAGGTCCTGGCCGACGGCTCCTCGGCGGGGCCCGCGCCCCTGGCCTGGACCTGCGCACTCATCCTGCTGGCCACCGCCTCACGGGCCGAGGCCCCGCCCTCCTGACTCAGGCAGCGGCCCCGAGCCCACGACCGGCTGCGGGATCTCCTGCTGCCCACCCGCGGGCCCGGCAGGATTCCCTGCTTCGCCGTCGGAGGATTCAGTGCCGATGAGAACTGAGCTCCTTGCACTCAAGGGCTGAGAGTGCCAGCATTGCGGTTAGCACTCGGGCACCTCGAGTGACAAAGCATCCTTGAATGCACCAAGTTCATCCAGGCTGGAACGTGAGGGCCGGCGTCGGGCGTGACGTGAACGCCCGGAACCGATCCGTCCGTCGCGGGCACGAACCGGCCGCCCCTACCACGCAGTGGAGGAAACTCAATGTCCAAGATCATCGCCTTCGACGAGGAGGCCCGCCGCGGCATGGAGCGCGGCCTCAACACCCTCGCCGACACCGTCAAGGTCACCCTGGGCCCCAAGGGCCGTAACGTCGTGCTCGACAAGAAGTGGGGCGCCCCCACGATCACCAACGACGGCGTGACCATCGCCAAGGAGATCGAGCTCGAGGAGCCCTACGAGAAGATCGGCGCCGAGCTCGTCAAGGAGGTCGCCAAGAAGACCGACGACGTCGCGGGCGACGGCACCACCACCGCCACCGTCCTGGCCCAGGCCCTGGTGCGCGAGGGCCTGCGCAACGTCGCCGCCGGCGCCAACCCGATCGCCGTTCGCCGCGGTATCGAGAAGGCCGTCGCGGCCGTCGTTGAGCGCCTGCTGGCTGACGCCAAGGAGGTCGAGACCCAGGAGGAGATCGCGGCCACCGCCTCCATCTCCGCCGCCGACGAGCAGATCGGTGCCTTCATCGCCGAGGCCCTGGAGAAGGTCGGCCACGAGGGTGTCGTCACCGTCGAGGAGTCCAACACCTTCGGCCTCGAGCTCGAGGTCACCGAGGGTATGCGCTTCGACAAGGGCTTCATCTCCCCCTACTTCGTCACCGACCCCGACCGCCAGGAGGCCGTCCTGGAGGACGCCTACGTCCTGCTGGTCGAGTCCAAGATCTCCAACGTCAAGGACCTGCTCCCGCTGCTGGAGAAGGTCATGCAGACCGGCAAGCCGCTGGCCATCATCGCCGAGGACGTCGAGGCCGAGGCCCTGGCCACCCTCGTCGTCAACCGCATCCGCGGGACCTTCAAGTCCGTGGCCGTCAAGGCCCCCGGCTTCGGTGACCGCCGCAAGGCGATGCTGCAGGACATGGCCATCCTCACCGGCGGTACGGTCATCTCCGAGACCGTCGGCCTCAAGCTCGAGAACGCCACCCTGGAGGACCTGGGCCAGGCCCGCAAGGTCGTCGTCACCAAGGACGACACCACCCTGGTCGAGGGCGCCGGCGACAAGGAGGCCATCGAGGCCCGCACCGCCCAGATCCGCCTGGAGATCGAGAACTCCGACTCCGACTACGACCGCGAGAAGCTCTCCGAGCGTCTGGCCAAGCTGGCCGGCGGCGTGGCCGTCCTCAAGTCCGGTGCCGCCACCGAGGTGGAGCTCAAGGAGCGCAAGCACCGCATTGAGGACGCCGTGCGCAACGCCAAGGCCGCCGTCGAGGAGGGCATCGTCGCCGGTGGTGGCGTCGCCCTGCTCCAGGCCGCCGAGGTCCTCGACACCCTCAAGCTCGAGGGCGACGAGGCCACCGGCGCCGCGATCGTCAAGGTCGCCGTGGAGGCCCCGCTCAAGCAGATCGCTGCCAACGCCGGCCTCGAGGGCGGCGTGGTCGTGGACCGCGTGCGCAACCTGCCCACCGGTGAGGGCCTCAACGCCGCCACCGGCGAGTACGTCAACCTGCTGGCCGCCGGCATCGCCGACCCGGTCAAGGTGACCCGCTCCGCCCTGCAGAACGCCGGTTCCATCGCCGGTCTGTTCCTGACCACCGAGGCCGTCGTGGCCGACAAGCCTGAGCCCCCGGCCGCCCCGGCCGACGGCGGCGCCGGCGACATGGGTGGCATGTACTGATCGACGCGACTGCCGACGAGCCAGTCATCACCCGGTAGCCCGGCCGCGACGTCGGCCGGTCCCGGAACCACGGCGGGCCGTCTCTCACACACGTGAGGGGCGGCCCGCCACCGTATCCGTACCTGTCCGTACTGAGCGGGTCGGCTGGGCCTGTGACGGCAGGACCGGGTGGCGCTCACGCTGAGGCCGGACGGCGCAGTCCTGAGCGAGCCTCGCCGTCGGCGCCTCCTACCAGGCGCCCAAGGGCGCCGAGCCGGCGGCCGGTGCGGGAGCCGGTGCGGGCGCGGGAGCCGGCGTTGAGCCGGCGAAACGGCCCTGGTTGGAGGTCTCGGCGTCGTCGTAGCACACGGCGGCGTTGTCCAGGGCCAGGCTGATCTGATCGAGGTTGGACTGCACCTGGATCTGGGTGAGGTGCCAGTCGGCCGCGCAGGCGGCCATGGAGTCCGACGCCGTCCCGGTCCAGCAGGTCTGGAGCAGGCCGATGTCTCCCCGCATGCCATCGACCTCGGTCTGGATCGTCGCGATGCGGGTACGGGTCCGGGCGGCGGTGTCAGCCACCGCGGCAGTATCGACGGAGTAGGTGGGCATGAGGGGCGTCCTTTCGTGAGAGGCGGCCCGAGGGCCGTGCGCGGTGTGCTGGTGGTGCACCGAGGTGCGCGCTGTGCCTCTCACGGTAGGGGCCCGGCCGGTGGCGTACCGGGCGAGGATCCGGCCCTGTGGAGTGGGCCTGCAGATCGTGGCCTGTGGCCCCGCAGACGGCGGGCCGTCCCTGAGGGAAGGGGAGGCCGGAGCCTCAGAGGTCCCCGGCGCCGTCGTCGATGATCTCCTCGGTGATGGGGGCGATCTCGCCGGTGCGGGCCTCGCGCAGCTCCTTGGCCTCCTGGGTCTTGGCCCGAAGCTTCTCGGTGAGCTTGTCCCGCTCGGCCTGGACCCGGGCGCGGCGGTCCTCGCCGTCGTCGGAGCGGTTGCGTGAGCACATGAGCAGGTCCAGGTCGGCGATGCACGACTCCATGGAGGCGGTGTGCGTCATCGCCTCCTCGCCGTCCTTGTCCTCGCGCCCCTCGCCGCGCTCAGCGGGCGCCTCGACGGGGCGGCGTGCCGAGGCCACGGCCGGGATCCCGCGGGCGGGGGTGCGCGGCGAGGAGGCGCTCGACGGGGAGGAGGATGATGCCGGAGCCGCCGGCGATCCTGAGGACGCCGTGGTGGCCGGGGCGGCGGGTGTCGTTGCGCCCGACGGAGGGACCGTGGCCCGCAGGGCCCTGAGCTCGGTGGGATTCAGACGCAGGGTGTCGCCGTCCTGGGCGGGGCCGGCCAGAGGGTCCTCGGCGGGCAGCGCCTGGAGGCCCAGCGGAGGGGTGCGAGGGGCGCGTTCGGCGGCCTCGCCCAGCTGCCCGGGAACGGGGTCGGTGGCGCCGGCAGGATCGCCCACGGGGGCGGCCGGTGCGGGACGCGCCGGTTCCTGAGCGGCCCCGACCTCCGGGGCCGCCGGAACGGCCTGCGCTCCCTGCTCATCGGTGAGCTTGTCGAGCTTCTCGTGGAGACGTCGCTGCTCGGCCGCCAGGTTCTCGCGGGCCGGGTGCTCCCAGCGCTGGCCCAGCGGGGAGTGGAAGAGATGATCGCGGTCCAGCAGGCGGGAGACGATCGTCAGGCGGCCGCGCAGGTATTCCTCCACGGGGATGTGGGAGTACTCCTCGCGCAGAAGCCGCACGTACTCGGTGTAGGTCTGGGGGTCCACGGCCAGGGTGCCCAGGTCGGCGTCGATGAGGGCCTGGGCGTCGATGTCGTCATCGGCGAGCATGTGTCGCTTGAGGTTGACGATGAGGCTGCACACCCGCTTGACCGTCTCCATCGGGACACCCAGGTGACGCAGGTCGGCCTCGGCGAAGGCGGCCGAGGCGGTCTCGTCCTCGCCGCCGTTGCCGCGGATGACCTCCTCGACGTCGGAGGAGAAGACGCAGCCGTGGTACCAGCAGGCGACCCGCATGATGTCCGGGTCGTGCGACTCCTCGGCCAGCTCATCGACCCGCGCGAGCATGTCGATGAGGTGGCGAAGATTGTGGAAGCGACGATCCGGTGTGGACCAGCGCTCAATGAGGAGCTCGCCGGCGGAGCCGATCGCCTCTGGGGGCTGCGTGGCGCCGATCGCCTTCACCGAGCGGGTGAAGGCGGGCAGAAGCCATTGCGGTGCTTCGATAACACCCATGGGTCAGTCTCCGTGTTGGAAATGGAACGCGTGCCATCGTAGGACTGTCCTCGCCGTGACGTCGACGTGACACAGTGTCTGGCGTGCCACTCTTATCGTGATCGAGGCCCGCCAGCGCTGCCTGAGGTGCGGCGGCGAGGCCTACCAGGCCGGTGCGGGCGGCAGCTCGATGTGGACGGTGGCGCCGCCGCCGGGGGTCTGGAGCATCTGGACGGTGCCCTTGTGAGCGGCCACGATCCCCAGCACGATCGCCAGTCCCAGGCCGGAGCCTCCGGTCTCCCGGTTGCGGGAGGTGTCCGAGCGGTAGAAGCGCTGGAAGACCTTCTCGGCCGCCTCCGGTGGCACGCCGTGGCCGTGGTCGCGGACCTCGACGACGACGACCGGCTGCGCCGTCGGGTTGGCACGCGGGGGCGCCATGCCGATGGCGATCTCCACCGGCGTCCCGGAGGGGGTGTGTCGCACCACGTTGCCCAGCAGGTTGGTGAGGATCTGGGAGAGGCGGTCGCGGTCACCGATGACCTGGAGCGAGGGGGCCTCCTTGCCGGCGGCCTCGTCGCGGGGGTCGAGGGGGATGAGGCCGCAGTCGCGCTCGGGGGCCAGCACCATCATGTCGCTGAGGGCCCCGGCGGCCAGGTCGGTGAGGTTGACCGGCTCCATCGACATCTCCCGGCCCTCGTCGATCCGGGCCAGCTGGAGGAGATCGTCGACGAGGCGCCCCATCCGGTTGGACTCGGTCTCGATGCGCCCCATGACCTCACCGGTCTTGTTCGCGGGTACCCCGCCCATCCGGTAGAGCTCGCCGTAGCCGCGGATGGCGGCCAGGGGGGTGCGCAGCTCGTGGGAGGCATCGGAGACGAAGCGCGTCATCCGCTCCTGGGCCACGACCTGGGCGGCGAAGGAGCTCTCGTTCTGGGTGAGCATCGTGTTGATCGCCCGCTGCAGCGAGCCCACCTCCGTGGTGCGCGGCTCGGTGACCAGAATGCGTGCGGACAGGTCGCCGTGGGCGATCCGGGCGGCCACACTCTCGATCTGGCGCAGGGAGCGGAACGAGCGGTGGACCAGGTAGGTGGCGAAGAGGGCGCCCACCGAGATGATCGAGACGTCGGCCAGGGCCACCACGAGGCGGGTGCGCTCGACGGTCTCCATGACGTCGCTCAGCGGGAGGGCCAGGGCCACGGCACCGGTGTACTCGCCGGTGTTCTGGTCCCGGATGAGCAGGGTAATCATCCGCCACTGGTGGCCGGGCTGATCGGAGTTGACCGTCGTGATCGGGAAGTCGTTCTTGTCCGCGTGGGCCAGGGCGCGCCGGTAGTCCAGGCCCTTGATCTGTGGCCGGCCGTACGTGGCGGCAGTGTCCGGCGAGATCCACTCCCCGTTGCGGGTGGGGTCGAGGTACTCGGCCTTGACGTAGTAGTTCGAGGGGAAGGTGGTGCTGCTGGTCCCGCCCTCGCGGATCTGGGCCAGTCCCTGGCTCCCGATGGCCACGGAGGTGGTGCGCAGCTGGCTGTCGATCTGGCCCATCATGTGGCTGTAGAGCAGCGAGGTCACCACGAAGGAGACGACGATGAGCCCGATGGCGAGCAGACCGGTGGTCATGAGGGTCAGGCGCGTGCGCAGCGGCATTGCCTGCCAGGGCCGCTGAATCGCGGTGATCGGGTGCCATCGGCCCCGTTTGATCGGGCGGTGCTGCTTACCGGACGACTTGGCCGGGCGCGTGCTCCCCCCACGCGCCGCCGCCATCACTCGGCCTTGGGTTCGCGGAGCATGTAGCCGACTCCGCGACGAGTCTGGATGAGCGGGGTGACGGGCTGGCCGTCGGCGCCCTGGATCTGGTCCACTTTGCGGCGCAGGTAGGAGATGTAGGACTCCACGATCGCGGCGTCGCCGTTCCAGTCGTACTCCCAGACGTGATCGAGGATCTGGGCCTTGGACACGACGCGCCCGGCATTGAGCATGAGGTAGCGCAGGAGCTTGAACTCGGTGGGGGACAGATCCACCTCGACCTCGGCGCGGTACACCTCGTGGGCGTCCTCGTCCAGGACCAGGTCGGCCACGCGCACGACGCCGTCGTCCTGGTTCTCAATGGCGTGGGTGCGGCGCAGGATGGCGCGGATGCGGGCGATGACCTCCTCCAGCCCGAAGGGCTTGGTGACGTAGTCGTCGCCGCCGACGGTCAGGCCCTGGACCTTGTCCGCCATGTCGTCGCGGGCGGTCAGGAAGAGGATCGGGGTGGTCACGTCACGCTCGCGCAGGCGCCGGGCCACGGTGAAGCCGTCCATGTCGGGCAGCATGACATCGAGGACCACCAGGTCGGGGGATGTTTTCTCCACCGTCTTCAGCGCGCCGTTGCCGTCGCCTGCGATCGAGACCTCGAAGCCTGCGAAGCGCAGGGACGAGGCCAGCAGGTCGCGGATGTTGGGTTCATCGTCGACGACAAGGAGGTGAGCTTCGGTGCGGGACTGCTGGGAACGCTCCATGAGTCTCACCATTCCTTCAGTTTCTGGTCGTTTCCTGAACGACTTCCGAACGGTCGCTGTTGATAGGTCAAGTGGTTCGTGTGACCTCGCACCAATTGTAGACCCAGAAAGTCTTGGAATTCCCACAAAACGGGGGAGCTGTGTGGTTGCTGCTTGAACCGGGGTGATTGCCTGCGACTCTCCGGTGAGTCGGGCTGTGACATGAAGCGGGGCGGCGACACCTGTCGCCGCCCCGCCGTCGGGTCAGAGGAAGGCGAGAGGGTCGAAGTCCTCCAGCGGGATGATGCACACGCGCGGTAGCGGGATGGTGAAGGCCTTGACGTCACTCTCCAGGTCGTAGATCGTCAGGCCCTCGCCCTCCAGGGCGGCCAGCTGGGCGTTGAGGAACTCGCGGAAGCACAGGATCCCCACCGTGGCGCCGGCCTGCAGGAGCCGCTCGATGTGGGGGATGTAGTCGCCGTCGTGGCTGCCCAGCAGGACGTGGGCGTCCTGACCGGACTCGACCCGCTCGGCCAGCGCCTCCAGGGTGCGCTGAATACCGATGTCGACGACCTTTTCGTCGTTGCTTCCGGACCCGGCCAGCGGCACGGGGCGGTAGTCCATGGCCAGCAGGGCCTGGATGAAGCTCATGGGCATATGGCCGCTGGTGGCGTTGAGGAAGAACAGGGCGCGGGCCTCGTCCCCCTCACCCTCGGCGGCGTCGGCGGAGGACAGTTCGTCGCAGTATGCGAGGACCCGGTCCCAGCGGGGCCGCTCCTCAGGTTCGGGACGCCGCCCCAGCACGCTCATGCCGAGAGTGGCGTCAATGTTCTCGCCATCGACGAGAAGATAAGTCGGTACGCTCATGGGGCTCATGCTACCGGTCACGGCGTCCAGTAGCCTCCGACGACGCCCAAAGACACCGCACCGATACCGGCCTCCTGATGCCCGTGACGCCGATGGGTGCGGTCTGCGCGGTCGGGGAGAAAGCTCGCCCGGTGGGGACGTTCGACGCCGTCGGGTGCGGTTTGCGCGGTCGGGGACAAAACCTTCCCGGCGGGGACAAAACCTTCCCAGCGGGGACGATCGACGCCGTCGGGTGCGGAAATCCTGTCCCCGCAGGCGTGGGATGTCCCTGGCCGGGACGGACTGTCCCCGGGCGCGCGGAATGTCCCCGGCCGGGGCCCGTGTCGGCCCGGGGCGGCCCGGGTCGGCCTGTGTCGGCGGGCGTCGGCCGACGTCGAGGCGCACGAAGCCGCCCGGCACTCATCGGGATGACGAGCACCGGGCGGCTTGCGGGGCTGAGGCGCCGGGGGTGCGGCGAGGTCAGCTCAGCTCAGATCAGTAGGAGGAGGTCTCCTCGCCGGCCGGCTGACCCTGGTTCTTCAGGGCCGCGAAGGCGGCGTTGATCGCCTCGTCGTCACCGTCGGTGATCTGGGCGGGGGCCTGCTGCTGGGCGCCGGGAAGGGCCGGGTTCTGCCCGGACTTCAGGGCCGCCAGACGGGCCTCGGCCTCCAGACTGGTGCCGGAGGCCTCGAGCTCGGCGAACTGGGACTCCAGGGAGGAGCCGGCCAGCTCCATCTGCCCGGCGGCCTGGGCCTCGACCCGACGCACCTGGTCCTCGTAGCGGGACAGCTCGCTGGTGGGGTCCAGGACGTTGATGGAGCGGATGGCGCCCTGCACCTTGACCTGGGCCTCGGCGGTCTTCTGACGGGCGATGAGCTGGTCGCGCTTGGAGCGCAGCTCGCCGAGCTTGACCTCCATCTGCTGCAGGCCGGTCTTGAGCTGCTCGACGACCTGACGCTGGGAGGCGATCATCGGCTCGGCGGCCTTGGCCTCGTTCTCCGCCGTGATCTGCTTGGTCAGCGCGATCTTGGCCAGTGAGTCCCACTTGTCCGCGCCGGCCGTGTCACCGCCGGAGCGCAGCTGGTCGGCCTTGCGGGAGGCGGCCAGGGCCTTGTTGCCCCAGTCCTTGGCCTCGGCGACGTCGGCGTCGTGGTCCTTCTCCGCCAGGCGCAGGTTGCCGATCGTCTGGGCGACGGCGTCACGGGCCTCGGCGATGGACGCCGTGTAGTCCCGCACCAGCTGGTTGAGCATCTTCTCCGGGTCCTCGGCGCGGTCCAGGAGCGCGTTGATGTTGGCGCGGGTGAGCTGGGCGATGCGCCCCAGGATCGACTGCTTCTCAGCCATGGTTGTTCGTCCTTCCGTCGAGCTGCGACGTCGGTGTGGGCAGATAGTGGGCAGGTATGGACCCGGCGCTCGCCGGGTGGTCGCCAGGTGGTGGCCGGTGGGCCAGGCGAATCAGGCGTCATGATCGCAGGTCCCGGCGCCCGGCGTCATGCGGGCGGGGGCCGCATCGCTCAGGGCATGACTGGCGGGCGAGTGAGGCAGGCGGTCGGGAGGACGCGGCTCAGAAGTCGCCGCCACCGTCGAAGAAGCCGCCGCCTCCACCCGAGAAGTCCCCGCCGCCGGAGAAGAAGCCGCCGCCTCCGCCCCAGTCGCTGTCGTGGTGGTGGGAGCTCCAGCCGCCGTAGTTGTGGCCGCCGCCCAGCAGCAGCCCGCCCAGCAGGAGAGAGCCCAGGTCGAGCCCGCCGCCTGAGCGGCCGTAATCGCGGGAGTAGGAGTAGCGCTCACCGGAGTTCGGGCTCCACGAGCTCGACGATCCGCGCACGTCGGCCTCGGCCAGGGCCTGGGCCTGGGCCACGAGCGGCTCGGCCGCCGCGACCTCCGCCAGGGCGGCCACCGGGTCAGTGGTCTGGACGGTGGTGGCGGCCGTGGCGTGACGGGCGGCCTCACTGAGCGCGGTGCGCGCCGAGGGGCCCACCGCCCCGCGATAGGTGGTGATGTAGGAGGTCACAGACTCCACCTGGGAGTTGAGGCGGGCCAGGCGCGAGCCCAGGGAGGCCCGGGCGCGCGAGTCGTTCTCCTCGCGCTCGCGGGCCGGGGCCAGGGCAGCGTCGATGGCGGCCTCGGCCCGGGCCAGATGGTCCAGGGCGGCCAGGGGATCGCCGCTCGGGTTGGCACCACTGGCCTGACGGCCCTCGGCGACGGCGGCCTCGGCGTCGGCCACGAGCGGGGCCAGGGTCGCCGCCGGCACCGCGCCCTCCAGGCGTTTGGCGTCCACCAGGTCCGAGGAGATCGAGGCGATGGCCGCCTCCAGGTCCTTGGCCGCGCTCTGGAGGCGCTCGCGGGCCCCGGTGACCTGGGCGGCCAGCTGTCCGGCCTGGGCGATGGAGCCCTGGGCGATGCGGACCTGCTCGACCGCCGTCGCCTCCTGGGAGGCCTCGACGCTGGCGCGGGCCTGGTCCAGGGCGGTGCGCCCGGCGGCCAGCAGGCGGCGGGCCTGCTCGGGGGCCTGGGCCACACTGGTCAGGGAGGATGCGGGATAGGCGGCGCTGAGCGTCACCAGGATCGTCTCGGCCATGACGATGGCCTGCTCGGTCTCATCGGCGCGCTGGGCGGTCTCGGCGATCGACGTCGGCAGGTTCGCCTCGATGCCGCGCCGCTTGTTGAAGGCCTCCTCCTGAGCGCGGATCTCACCGACCGCCTCCGAGCAGTGCTGGAGGATCTCGGTGTACATCTGGCGCTGCTGCGGCTCGGTCTCGGGGATGTCGTCGTCGAGGATCTTGCGCAGCTCGAAGCACCGCGACAGGTGCTTGCGGGCGCTGTCCAGGGCGGCGGTGAAGGCGTCCGTGGCGGACAGGCCGAACTGCGCCTGCGCGTAGGACAGCTCCTCGGCGGCGGCGCGCACCGTGTCATCGGCCTGGACCAGGGCGCTGCCGGCCTGGGTGCGCAGCTGCTCCACCGTCATCGCCGCGGGGCCCGCGGGCTGGTTGCCGGGGGCGCCGCCCTGATTCCTGCGCTTGCCGAACAGCATGTCGTCGTTCTCCTTGTTCTTCCTGCGCTTGTACACCGTCCAGGCGGCGGCCCCGCCGGCCGCGACCGCGCCCCCGCCCAGCAGGAGCGGAAGCGCCGAGGAGCCTGAGTCACCCGAGCTGCCCGAGCCCGATGAACCGGACATGTTGTCCGGGATGGCGGCCACGGCGTCGTCATAGTTGCCTGCGCTGAGCTGCTTCTTGATGGCCGAGTCGATCCGTTTGTAGTCGGACTCGGAGAACTTCGAGGAGTTGTCGTGCGCCTGCAGCTTGTAGCTCTTCGAGGCCGAGCCGTCGGAGGGGATGTTGATGACCAGGAGCATGTCGTCGCGTCCCAGCTTCGTGTCCTTGAAGGCCTGCGCGGCGATGGCGGAGGCCTTCTGACTGGAGTCGGAGACGGTCAGCACCCACAGGCCCACGCCGTGCTTGGAGGACATGGTGTCCACGGCCTGCTGGGCCTTGGAGGCATCCAGGATCCCGAGCTCATCGGTGACGTGCTCGGTCAGGGTGGTCGACGCCGCCGAGAGGGCCCGGGGCACGCCCGCCGAGGTCTGTGCGGAGGAGGCCAGGGCCAGGGATGCGGAGCCGGGCATCGTCGGAGCGGCCGCGGCGCCGGCAGAGAGCCCCAGCAGCCCCAGGGCGGCCGTCGTCGCGACGCCGGAAAGGGCCATCTGGTGCCAAGAACGGGGGAGTGGGGGCTGCTGGTTCTTCATCCGGGTCATCGTCCCCGCCGGGTGAGGGTGTGAGCAAGTCGTTTCGCCTCAGGCGGCACGCCTGCGCCTGTCACCGCGCGCAGGCAACCGAACCGGCGGCAGAATGTCGCCCATGACTGACACGCTCACGATCACCGTCATCGAGCCCGAGGAGCTCGCGCCCGTGGGGCGCCTGGGGGAGTGGCTCTTCGCCGAGGGCGCCTCGCTGCGCATGGTGCGCCCCTGGCGGGGCGAGCCCATCCCCTCACTGGACGAGATCGGCGACGGCCTCGTCGTGCTGGGCGGCTCCATGAGCGCCCACGATGAGGGCGAGCACCCCTGGCTGGCGGACCTGCGTGAGCTGCTGCGCGGCGTCGTCGCCGACGACGTCCCCGCCATCGCCATCTGCCTGGGTGCCCAGGTGGCCGCCGAGGCCCTCGGGGGCTCCACGGCCGTGCCGGCGCTGGGCAACGACGAGGTCGGCGTCGTCGAGCTGACCATCACGGCCGCCGGTGAGAGCGACCCGGTCTTCGGGGCCGTCGCCGCCGAGGCCATCCGCGCCGCCCACCGCGCCGGAATCTCCACCTCCGACGGCACCCGCCTGCCCGTCATCGTCTCCCACCACGACGCCGTCACCCACCTGCCTGAGGCCGCCACCCTGCTGGCCTCCTCCGACCGCTCCCCGGTCCACACCTGGCGGGCCGGGCGGCTCCTGGCCTTCCAGCACCACCCCGAGTCCGACCCGGCGCGCGTGGCCTACTGGCGCACCCGCGACGCCCTCAACGACCTGGCCGGCACCATGGACGCGGCCGCCCTCCAGGCCGCTCGCGACGCCCTGGAGGTGGCCGCCGGCCGGAGTGCCGCGCCGGGCGCCGCCGGAACCCACGGGGCCACGGCCGCCGACCTGCCCGAGGCGGCCGCGAGCGCCGGGGCCGCCGCCCGTGAGCAGGCCGAGCGGGTCGACCCCGCCATCCAGGCCTTCGGCCGCAGCCTGGCCCGCGTCCTCGTGCGCAACGTGCGCGCCCGCCGCCTGGCGCGCTGACCGGGCTGCCGGCCCTCACCGGCCCGGCCGGCTCGGTTCGTCCGGGTGCGCCTCGTTCGCCGTCGGGCAGGGTTCAGCTGTTCCCGGTGAGGTCCTCGGCGTCGATGATGGCGTAGGCGTAGCCCTGCTCGGCCAGGAAGCGCTGCCGGTGGGCGGCGTACTCCTGGTCGGCGGTGTCGCGGGCGACGACCGTGTAGAAGTGGGCCTGGCGGCCGTCCTCCTTGGGGCGCACGATCCGTCCGAGCCGCTGGGCCTCCTCCTGGCGCGAGCCGAAGGAGCCCGAGACCTGGATCGCCACGCTCGCCCCGGGCAGGTCGATGGAGAAGTTCGCGACCTTGGAGACCACGAGCGTGCGGATCTCCCCGCAGCGGAAGGCGTCGTAGAGGCGCTGGCGCTCGCGCACCGTCGTCGCCCCGGTGATGACGGGGGCGTCCAGGTGCTCGGCGATCTCGGTGAGCTGGTCCACGTACTGGCCGATGACCAGGGCCGACTCGCCTTCGTGGCGGGCCAGGAGGGCCTCGATGATCGGCAGCTTGCGCGGTGAGCAGGCGGCCAGGCGGTAGCGCTCGTCGGGCTCGGCGGTCGCGTAGGCCATGCGCTCACCGGCGTCGAGGGTCAGGCGCACCTCGGTGCAGATCGCCGGAGCGATCCAGCCCTGGTTCTCCAGGTCCTTCCAGGGGGCGTCGTAGCGCTTGGGGCCGATGAGGCTGAAGACCTCGTCCTCGCGGCCGTCCTCGCGCACGAGGGTCGCCGTCAGACCCAGGCGGCGGCGCGCCTGCAGGTCCGCGGTCATACGGAAGATCGGGGCTGGCAGGAGATGGACCTCGTCATAGACGATGAGCCCCCAGTCATGGGAGTCCAGCAGGTCCAGGTGCGGGTAGACGCCCTTGCGGCGAGTGGTGAGCACCTGGTAGGTGGCGATCGTGACGGGGCGGACCTCCTTGCGCGAGCCGGAGTACTCGCCGATCTCCTCCTCGGTCAGGGAGGTGAAGCGGATGAGCTCCTCCTTCCACTGACGCGCCGAGACCGCGTTGGTGACCAGGATGAGCGTCGTCGTCGAGCTCTTGGCCATGGAGGCTGCGCCCACGAGAGTCTTGCCGGCCCCGCAGGGCAGGACGACCACGCCCGAGCCCCCCGCCCAGAAGCTCTCCACCGCCTCGCTCTGGTAAGGGCGCAGCTGGAAGGTGTCGGGGGAGTCGCTCAGGGTGATGGGGTGGGCCTCGCCGTCGACGTAGCCGGCCAGGTCCTCGGCCGGCCAGCCCAGCTTGATGAGCACCTGCTTGAGGTGGCCGCGCTCGGAGGGGTGGACGACGACGTCGGCCTCCCCGAGCCGCGTCCCCAGCAGGCCCTTGGTGCGCTTGGAGCGCATGACCTCCTCCAGGACCGGCACGTCGGTGGCGTGCAGGACCAGGCCGTGGGCGGGGTCGGTGAGCAGCTGGAGGCGGCCGTAGCGGCTCATCGTCTCGGCGATCTCGGTGAGCAGTGCGTGCGGCACCGGGAAGCGCGAGTAGGTGATGAGGGTGTGGACGACCGTCTCCGCGTCCAGGCCCGCGGCGCGCGCGTTCCACAGGGCCAGCGGCGTGATCCGATAGGTGTGGATGTGCTCGGGGGCGCGCTCCAGCTCGGCGAAGGCGGCGATGGCGCGGCGGGCCTGCCCGGCCTGGGGGTGGGCGACCTCCAGGAGGACGGACTTGTCGGACTGGACGATGAGCGGGCCGTCGGGGGCCGAGGGCGCCGGGGACGCAGGATCGCTGGGCGTGGCGGACATGGGCGGGAGTATCCCAAGCCGGGGCAGCGCGCCGCCGTGACGGAGGAGACGTTCCTCTTCCAGCGGGAGGGGCTGCTTCGGGCGGAAGGGGCGGGCCGGCGTCATGCCTGGGCGCGAGTGCAGCTGACAGCGCTCAACCAACAGTGATGACACATCCATTCGCGTCATGCCCGGGCGCGCGGCGGACGGGCCGGATCCTGGGCTCGTGCGGCGGCGCGCGAGCCGTGGGGTGCGGGCCCGAGTCCCGGATGCGGGTTGGAAGGCTCTACAAGGTGCCAGAAACGGTGACATCTGTGGAGCCGTGTCCAAATCGGTGACAAAGGCGCGAGGCTCGCTGCGGCCTGCGAAAGAAAACCGCATGATCCTGCGGTTCGTGTTGCTGGCCTCAGGGGCGGTCAGGTCCCTTTGTATCCGATGTGGACACCGGCGCCCTTCATCCAGGCTCCCCGCTCTGTCCGTGACTGGGACGGGGGCGTATTTTGGTGCGGATGAGCCCTTCCGCCTCCACCCAGGACCTCGCCGTGCACCTGACGGCGCTGCCGGACCGCGAGGTCGCCGCCCTGCTGGTGGCGCGCCCGGACCTCGCCGCGCCGCCGTCCTCCTCCTTCCTGGCGCTGGCGACCCGCGCGGGGACCCCGGGCAGCATCGAGCAGGCCCTGGCCGGGCTGGATGCGCCGACGCTGGCCGTGGCTGAGGCGGTCGTGGCTCTCAACCGGCCCGAAGAGTCGCGCCGGGCGGGCGGGGCCGGGCCGACCGAGGTTGCCGAGGTGGTCGGGAACAGGCGGGTCGGCGGTGCCGGTGGGGATGGTGGCGAACCGGCCGGCGGTGAGCCTCTCGGCTGTCCCTCAGACCATCCGGCCACCCCGGCCGACAAGGCCGATCGGGCCGGCCTGGACAATGCGGCCAGTGTTGACCTGGCCGGGCTGGTCGCAGCCCACCTCCCGTTGTCTGCCGAGCAGGTCACCGAGGCATTGGAGCACCTGGGCCGGCTGGCGCTCGTCATCGAGGGCAGGCCCGTGGCCGCGCTCGAGGCGGCCTTCGGGCCACACCCCTTCGGCCTGGGGCCCTGGGCCGCTGAGCCCCTGAGCACTGAGCAGCTGCCACCCACCCTGGAGGAGCTGAGCGAGGACGCCGCCGGTGGAGGCGGCAAGCCGGTCATCTCGGCAGCCTCTGTGGAGATGCTCCAGGCCCTCACCTGGGGGCCGCCCGCCGGCACCCTGCGCGCGGGCGGCACCGCACCGGGTGCGGCCCCGCTCATCGAACGCGGCTGGCTGGAGCGCAGCAGCGATGCCCACGGGCGCACCCGCTTCATCCTGCCGCGCCAGGTCGCCCTCGCCCTGCGTGGCGGCCGCCTGACCCGTGAGCCCCTGACCACCCCCGAGGCCGGCGACCTGGAGGCGGTGGGCGCCGACGTCGTCGCCTCCGAGGCCTCCTTCCACGCCGAGGAGACTGTCCGGCTCGTGGCCGCCCTCCTGGAGGAGTGGGGCCGCGAGGGCGGGATGATTCGCCGCACCGGCGGAGTGAGCGCGCGCGCTCTGGCGCGCACCGCCGACGCCCTGGGCCTGGAGGCCGACGACGCCGCCCGCATCATCGAGATCGCCGCGAGCGCCGGGCTCCTGGGGCTCGACGAGGACGGCGCCGCCTGGGTGCCCTCCTCCCTGGCCGCCGGATGGCTCACCGACAGCCTCCCGCAGCGCTGGGCGCCGCTCGCCCTGGCCTGGTCGGGCAGCGCCCGCACCCCCTGGCTGACGGGCACCCGCGATGACGACGGCACCTTGCGCGCCGTCCTCAGCCCGGACTTGGAGGCCGGGTGGGCGGCGCGACTGCGCGCCCGGGTGCTCGCCCTCCTGGGTGACCTCCCGCCAGGCGCCAGTGCGACCCCCGCCTTCGTGCGGGCGGCCCTGACCTGGCAGAGCCCCCGGCGCACCATCCCCGGCGGGGCCATCTCCGCGGTCCTGGCCGAGGCCGAGACCCTCGGGGTCACCGGCGGCGGGGCGCTCACCGAGGCCGGCAGGATCCTTGCCCGACGTGCTGCGGCGAGCCTCGACGAGCAGGCCCCCGGACTCAGCGGCGGCCCCACCGACCCCGGAGACGCAGGCCGCGCCGAGGAGGCGGGCGGTGAGGCACACGCCGTGCCGCTGTCGGATGACCAGGCCCTCACCGCCCTGGAGGCGGCGCTCGCCGCAGACCTGCCGGCCGCCGTCGAGATGATTCTCGTCCAGTCCGACCTCACTGCCATCGTGCCGGGCCGCCCCGCCCCCGAGCTGGCCGCGCTGCTGGAACGTACGAGCGTCGTCGAGTCGCGCGGCGGGGCGCTCACGGTGCGCTTCACGCCCGAGTCGGTGCGCGGCGCGCTTGACGTCGGCTACCGGGCCGAGGAGATCACCCAGGAGATCGGCCGCTACAGTCCCACGCCCCTGCCGGACTCGCTGAGCGTGCTCATCCAGGACGCCGCCCGCCACCACGGGGCGGTGCGCGTGCGGGCCGTGTCCGCGCTGCTGCGGATCGGCGACGAGGCCACGGCCGCCGGGCTCCTGGCCGAGCCGCGCCTGCGGGACCTCGGCCTGGATCAGGTGGCTCCCGGGATCCTCGTGGCCACGGCCAGCGCCGGGCAGGTGCTGCGCGAGCTGCGTGCCACCGGGCTGGCGCCGGTGACCGAGGACGCCAGCGGCCACCTGGTGGTCGGGCCGGCCACCGCGCAGCAGGCCCGCCGGGCCCCTGAGCCGACGCGCCCCGGCAGCGAGCACTCGGTGCGACGACGTCGGCCCGGGAGGCGTGAGCTGACGACCCTCGTGGGGCGGCTGCGTGTGGGTCAGGAGGCGCTGCAGGCCGCGGGGGAGACGGCTGTGGCCACCGACCCGGTGCACGCCCTGGCGGTGCTGCGCCAGGCCCAGTCCTCGCGCTCGCGGCTGCGGCTGAGCCTGGCCGGCCCCGACGGCGCCGTGCAGGAGCGGCAGGTGCGGGTCATGGCCGTGGAGCCCGGGCGGGTGCGCCTGCGCGACGTCGTGCGTGAGACCGAGCTGACCGTGGCCGTCCACCGCATCGTCTCGGTCGAGGCGAGCTGACGGTTCACTCACTTACCAACAAAATCTTCATAATCGACGCGTATCTGTGTCGATTCTGAAGATTCGGTCGAAGTGTGGGAGGGCGGGCCGGTGTGCCCAGGCCAACCCGTGCGGGCCGGGGCAGTTCCAGGAGCCTCCCCTACACTGACCGAGTGACCGACACGATCGACCCTCACACCGACGCCTCAGGCGAGCCCGCAACCGGGACCGACTCGGGTTCTCCGGCGGGCGCCACCACCGGGATGCGTACCTCCACGGCGACCCTGGAGCGCCCGGCCCCGGCACCGAGTGCGGCCTCGCCCTCTCCGACGCCGGCCCCCGTGCCGCGCGCCGGCGCCCTGCCGACCCCCGCTGAGCAGGCCCTGGCCGCCAAGGACAAGACCCTCACCTCCCCGGCGGCCATTGAGCTGGCCCGCCGCGCGCTGGAGGAGGTCACCGACCCCATCACCGTCGGCGAGTACGTGGCCGCCGCGCCCGACGCCGAGCGCCTCGTCACCCACCTGTTCGACTGCACCCTGAGCGGCTACCGCGGCTGGCGCTGGGCGGTCACCCTCAGTCGCGTCCCGCGCGGCCGCACCGCCACCGTCTGCGAGGTGGAGCTCCTCCCCGGTGAGGAGGCCCTCCTCGCGCCCGCCTGGGTCCCGTGGGCCGAGCGTCTCGAACCCGGCGACATCACCCGCTCCGACCGCCTGCCCCGCAAGGAGACCGACGAGCGCCTCGAACCCGGGTGGGAGGCCACCGGTGAGGACGCCGACGCCGTCGCCCTGGACGAGCTCGACCTGGGCCGTCCCCGAGTCCTGAGCGCTCAGGGCGTCGCCAGCGCCGCCGAGCGCTGGTACGGCGGCGACCACGGCCCCGAGGCCGAGGGTGTCCGCAAGGCCCACGCCACCTGCTCCACCTGCGGCTTCTTCGTGCCGATGGCCGGCGCCCTGCGCGCCATCTTCGGTGTCTGCGCCAACGAGTGGGCCACCGACGACGGCAGCGTCGTCTCCCTGGACCACGGCTGCGGCGCCCACTCCGAGACCGATCTGCCCGACCAGGGTCCGGAGTGGCCCATCAACCCCTCGCGGGTCGACGACCACCTCATGGTGCCGCTGAGCACCAACGGGCTCGACCTGCGTGAGGGCCGCAGTATCGCCGAGCTCGCCGCCGAGCAGGGCGACGACGTCGACGCCGAGCCGGGCGGTGCCTCCGCCGAGGACGTGGCAGACGCATCCGGTCGGGGAGCCGGTGCGGAGTCGTCTGCTCAGGATGCCGACGCCCCCGCCGACGTTGCGAAGACCACCACCGACTCCGACGCCCAGGAGGCTCAAGCCGAGGATGGCGCCGCCGGCACGGATGCCACCGCGCCCGCGGCCGAGGAGCAGGCGGAGGAGCCCGGGATGAAGACCACCAAGAAGTCCGCCGCGTCCGAGCAGAAGCCCGCCGCGAAGCGCTCCCGCCGCGCGGCCACCTCGACGCACCGCCGTCGCACGGCCGTCTCTCCCGAGGAAGCCTCTGAGGAACGCAGCAGCCGCCTGGTGGGGCTCGACCTGGGAGACCTGGAGAGGGCGACCGCCGCGGCGTCGGCCTCCTCAGCCCCCGATGCTGCGAGTGCCGCCAAGCCGCTCGAGGCAACCGCGGATCGGCCCTCACCCGCACCCGCCGGAGCCGAGTCCAGTGACACGCCCAGCGAGCGGGCCGCCTCGGCCCGCGCCGCCGTCGCCGATCTGTCCCTGGCCCTGGGGATCGACATGCCCCAGGACGACGCGGCCACCGACGACACCGAGAGCGCCGAGACCGACGCCCCCGCGGAGCAGACGCCGCGGACCCTCGCCGAGCTCGAGGCCATCCTGCCCAACCGCTCCTGATACCGCCTCAGCCGCAGTCCGTCAGCATGTGTCAGCGAGGCGCTTGGCGGTCGCCAGCACCTCGTCGAGCATCGCCTCGGTGAGGCGACCGGTGAAGGTGTTCTGCTGGCTGGGGTGGTAGCTGCCGAGCAGCGTCACCGGCCTGCCATCTGGCCTGGTCAGCTCCGCCGTCGCCCCGTGGCCGAAGCGCGGCTGGGGGCGGGGGAGGACCCAACCGGCCTCCCGGGTGACCCGCAGCACCGCGCCCCATCCGATCCCGCCCAACGCCAGCAGCACCCTGATCTCAGGCATGAGGGCGATCTCGCGCGCGAGCCACGGTGCACAGGTGGCCCGCTCGACGGTCGTCGGCTTGTTGTCGGGCGGGGCGCAACGCACGGCGGCACCCATACGCGCCCCGGTGAGTCGCTGCCCGTCACCGGCCGCCGTCGAGGTGGGGGACGTCGCCAGGCCCGCCCTGTGGAAGGCCGCCCACAGCCAGTCCCCGGAGCGGTCCCCCGTGAACATGCGGCCGGTGCGGTTCGCCCCATTGGCCGCGGGTGCCAGCCCGACGACGTAGATGCGGGCATCCGCCGACCCGACACTCGCCACCGGTCGCCCCCAGTACGGCTCATGGGCGAAGGAGGCGCGACGGCCGGTCCGGGCCACCTCCTCACGCCAGGCCACGAGTCGGTCGCAGGCACGGCACACCGTGACCCGGGCGTCGAGCGCGGACAGATCCGACGATGCACCGGCCAGGCGCGCCACGTCGGCGGCCGATCGGGCCACGGGGGTGGCGGCAGTAGCGGGGTCATCGGGCCATCCGGTCCCGGGAGGGACCGGGGAGTCGAAGAACGCTCCGGTGACGGGGTGCGGATCTGCCATGCCCTCATTGTGAGCGTGTCGAGCGCACCGTGGGCTGGATTCCGTTACCGGTGAGGAGTCGGCCCACTCATCGCCAGGTGGCCCCGGAGGTGCCGACGGCGAGCCGCATCCCCTTGGGGTCGCGCACGAATCCGGCCTGACTCAGGAGGTCGCTCACGGCCGGCGCCAGCGTGGTGACCCCGTTGAGGGTCTCCACCACCGTGCGGCGCCTGATCGCCGCCCCCTGGCGCGCGAACGTCGCCTGCCTGTCGGCCGCCAGCGCGGTTAGGGCGCGCACCAGATCCTCGCGCTCGGACGTGTAGGAGATGAGGACCTTGAGGTTCTCCGAGGCGTAGAGCACCGGGGCACCACCCAGCACGACGACGCTCGCCCCCTGGCGCCGGACCGGCGGGCCACCCGTCTCCCCACCGCCGCCCCCGGCCGACTCGCCGAGGCCAGCAGGTAGCACCGGCTCGGGCCATCGCACCCCGCGCCCGATGAGACAGGCCGGGTCCTTGAGATCGAGGACGACCGGTGTCTCCGCCGCGCCGTCGGGGCCGTGGGTGAGGGACCGCAGCCGCTCGACGCTTTCCCGTTCGGCGAACTGCGCCGGCCCCAAGCCTTCAATGAAACTGCCACGCAGAATCACCCCGGTCTCCTCCATGCGCCGCAGCACCGGCATGAGGGGCCCGAGCCCTCCCGTCCCGCCGAAGGCCAGGGCGAGGTCGCGGCAGACGACCCCGTAGCGGTCCAGAAGTGACTCCACCTCCGCGATCGCCCGCTCCTCATCGCCGACCGGAGCGCACGACAGCCTCATCCAGGAGGTGGAGGCCACCACGGAGGACAGCCGCCCGGCCGCCGTTGCCTCCCCGGTGCGCGGCATCTCCATCATGAGGCGACGTCCCCGGCGGCTGCGCACCCGCCGTGAGGACGGGGCAGTGCGCGGCCCTGCCGCGGGCGCCAGCGCCCGGCGCACGGGCTCGAAGGAGCGGCCCGTGGCGGCCCCCTCACGAACCAGCCTCCAGAGCTCCTCCCCGGTGACTCCCGTCTCCCTGCCCGTCGGCGCCTCCGGCTCACCCGGGGCGGTCGCCTCCCCGGCGACCGGCGCCAGGGCGGAGTCGGTGGGGAAGAAGGCGATCTCGCCCGGCGCGGGGACGTCGTCGGCCCCGGGCCTCACCCGGGCCGCACCGGATCGGGACGCCGCATCGCTGACGGGCCTCGCCTGCCAGACGACCTCCCCGGCGGCGATGAGCTCATCGAGCATGGCCGGCCGGTAGTCGATCACGCGCGCGGGCAGCACCACCGACTCCCACAGGCCGGCCGGCAGCCACACGCCCTCCAGCGCCGCCAGGGCCTCCGCCAGGGCGTCGACGCCGCCGCCCGGCTCATCCAGGCCCGCCCTCTCCAGTACGAGACGCTGGAGAGCCGCAGGTGGCACCGGTGCGACGGCGGCCCGCGCCCGGTCCAGGGAGCGGCGGCGCACCCGGGCGAGGATCGCCGACTCCATCCATCCCGCCGCACCCAGGTCCACCAGGGAACCGTCCCCGGCCAGCTCGGCCAGGGCTCCCTCCCCTACTGCCGTCCCCAGCCCGAAGGCCTGCGCCACGCGCTGCGGCGTCACGGTCGTGTGGGTGCGTGCGTAGCGCAGAAGCAGGTCGTTCAGCGGCGAGCGGGCCGCTGCCTTCCGCTCGACCGCGACACCGGCTGTGGCCCGCTCCAGCGCCCAGTCGGGGACCTCCGCTCCCAGGGCCCGCCGCAGAGCCGGGGCGTCCTCGACCCGGGCCCACAGCTCTCGCCCGCCGACCCTCACCGCGGCGGCTCGGCGCGTCCCGTCCAGCTCGGCGAGCGCCCGACTGACCTCGCGCTCGACTGCGTGCGTGTCCGCGCGTTCGACGTCGTCGTCTGTCCCGTCCGCGCCGTCGGCCCCGTCGCCGTCGCCTCGTGCGTCCCCCTGATTCTGTCCGCCGACCTCGGTGCACCGCTCAGCCAGCTCGGCCGCGCTCAACGGGCCCAGCTCACGCAGAAGATCAGCGATCGCCTCGGCGTCGGCGCGTACCCGCCTGCCGGGGGCCAGGTGCTGGAGCTCGGCCTCCACCTGGGCCAGGACCTCGTCGTCGAGCAGGTCCGCGATGCCGCCGTCGCCCAGCAGGGCGTCGAGCGCCTTGGGGTCCAGGCAGAGCAGCTGGGCCCGGCGCTCGGCATGGGGCAGGTCCTCCTGGTAGATCAGGGTGCTCGCGTACCCGAACAGCAGCGGGTGGGCGAAGGGCGACGGCTCACTGGTGATGGCCTCGACGACGCGCACCCGGCCGGAGGCGAGACGCTCCATGAGGTCGGTGAGCGCGGGCAGGTCGTAGTACTGCTGGAGGCACTCGCGCGCCGCCTCCACGCTGACGGGGAAGTCCCGGAACTGGCGGGAGGCCTCGAGCAGCTGTCCGGCTTTGACCCGCTGCAGCCACAACGGCGTGCGGCGCCCCGGGCGGGCGGCGGGCATGAGCAGGGCGCGGGCTGCGCACTCGCGGAACCGGGCCGCGAACAGCGCCGTCGTCTCGATCCGGCTGCGCACCAGGGAGGAGATCTCCGCGGCGTCGAAGGTGATGAGCCTGGCCCCCGGGAGGTCGCCTTCAACTGGTGGGATCTGCAGGACGATGCCGTCGTCGGCCACGATGGTCTGCGGGCGCACCCCCAGCAGCTGGTGCACCCGCTCCCGGATTGCCATCGCCCAGGGCTCGTGGACGCACCGACCCAGTGTGCTGTGGACGATGATCCGCCAGCTGCCGGACTCGTCCTCATAGCGCTCCAGGACCAGGGTCTCATCGGTCGGCAGGGCGCTGGTGGCTCGGTACTGCTCGCGCAGCAGCGCCAGCAGGTTGCTGCGGGCATGAGCGTCCAGCCCCGCCTCCGTGAGCCGCCGCCGCAGTGCCCGCTCGCCCTCCGACTCCCCGGCTCCCGCCTCCGACGGCAAGGAGTTCTGCGCCTCACGCAGGAAGACGCCCTTGGCGAGCCCGGTGGCCGCAGGCCTGCCCAGCCCCTCGCCCTTCCAGAACGGCAGGCGGGCACTGCGCCCCTCAGCCGGGTCGACGACGACACGGTCCCCCGTGATCTGGCGGATCCGCCAGCTCGACGTCCCCAGCGTGATGATGTCGCCAGGGCTGGACTCGTGCACCATCTCCTCGTCGAGCTCCCCGACCCGCCGCCGCCCGGCATCCTGCGCCCCCTCGGGCAGGACGACGGGGAACATGCCCCGGTCCGGGATCGTTCCCGAGGAGGCCACCGCCAGCCGCTGCGTGCTGGGCCGGGCACTGAGTTCACCGGTGGCGCGGTCCCACACGATCCGCGGCGAGAAGTCCGTCAGATCCGCCGAGGCGAAACCGCCGGCCAGCAGCTCCAGGACCGAGTCGAAGGCCGGGCGCGGCAGCGAGGAGTAGGGGGCCGCCCGCCTGACGGTGGCGAACCAGGCCTCGGCCGTCAGTCCCTCCGCCACACTCACCGCGGCGACCGTCTGCTGGGCCAGCACGTCCAGTGCGTTGGACACCAGCTCGGTGCGCTCGATCGCCCCGGCACGCATCCCCTCGGCGGCGACGACGGCGTCCACCAGGTGAGTGCGCTCCACGGGGTAGATGATGCCGCGCGGCCGCCCGCCCACCCGGTGGTCGGCGCGCCCCACCCGCTGCAGGCCCGCTGCGACCGACGGGGGCGGCGCCACCTGGAGCACGAGGTCGACCGAGCCGATGTCGATGCCGAGCTCGAGGGAGGCCGTGGCCACCACGCACCTGAGCTCCCCCGCGGCCAGCTCCCGCTCCACGCCCAGACGCTGTTCCTTGGAGACCGACCCGTGGTGGGCCTTGGCGATCACCGGGGCGCCCGCCGCCAGGGGCTCGGTGTGCGAACCGGTTCCCATCTCCCAGGACTCCCGGTGAACCGGTACCTGCGGCGCTGGCGCCACCGCCCCGAGACGCGCGGCGTAGGCCTCGTTGAGGTGCGCGGTGAGCCGCTCGCAGGCGCCCCGGGAGTTGACGAAGACCAGCGTCGTGCGGTGGGCCAGGACCTGGTCGAGGATCGCGTTCTCAAGGTGCGGCCAGATCGAGGCCGACACCCGGGCGGGCACCCCCGCACCGGGCTCGTCAGCCCGCCCCGTCGCCATGGCTCGACCCAGCGCCTTATTGGAGCGCCAGGCCTGCGAGGACCCTGCCCGCCCGATCCCGGAGGGCCGGGAGCCGCGTCCGCCACCCGCGCTCGCGGGGGCTGCCAGGGCCCGCTCCATCCGGGTGCGCCGGTCCGAGGTCGCCGGAATGCGGGCCATGTTCTCCACCGGCACGGACACTGTGACCTCCGGTGTCGCCCGGCCGTCGTCGGAGATGATCGTCACCGGGTGCGGCCCGCCGAGGAAGCGGGCGACCTCCTCCGGCGGCGAGACGGTGGCGGACAGGCCGATGCGCTGCGCCGGCCGCCCCAGGAGGTCATCGAGCCGCTCCAGGGACACGGCCAGGTGCGTGCCGCGCTTGGAACCGGCGAAGGAGTGGATCTCGTCGACGATGACCGTCTCCACCGTCCGCAGCGTCTCCCGCACGGCGCTGGTGAGCATGAGGTAGAGCGACTCCGGCGTCGTAATGAGGATGCTGGGCGGGTGGCTGCGCAGCCGACGACGCTCCCGCGCGGGCGTGTCCCCCGAGCGCACCCCCACCGATATCGGGCGGGTAGGGCCGACGGCGCGGATTCCCGCCAGGGGCCGGCGCAGGTTGCGCTCCACGTCCGCTCCCAGCGCCTTGAGCGGGGAGATGTAGAGGACCCGCACGCCGTCGGCCCCGCCCTGCGCGCCCCCTGGCGCCGCCGCGTTCCCCTGCTCCTCCGCGGCCGGCTCCTGTCCCAGGCGGTCGATGGCGGACAGGAAGGACGCGAGCGTCTTACCCGAGCCGGTGGGGGCGATGACCAGGGCGTTCTCACCCCGGCCGATCGTGGCCCAGGCCCTCTCCTGCACCGGGGTGGGACCGGTGGGGAAGGCGTCGAGGAACCAGATGCGGGTGGCCGAGGAGAATCCCTCCCAGCCCGGCTCGCGCGGACCTGCCGCGGCGGCCGGGTCCCCTGCTGCCTCGGTCACGGCCATCACCTCCTCCCGTCCGGTCTCACCGACCATCCTTCCACGAGGCTGTGACAGTAATTCCGGGGTCTAAGCGATGGGGCGAGCGCCGGCGGCAACGATGACGGCAGCGCTCAGTTTCGCTCAGCGCGTGATGATCTGGAAGAATGCCGCCGTGAGCACACGTACCCCGACGAAGGCCTCATCTTCGTCCTCGCCCAGTCAGGTCTCTCGACTGGATCAGTTCTTCCACATCACTGAACGCGGTTCGAGCATCTCCCGAGAAATCCGTGGCGGCATCGTCACCTTCTTCTCGATGAGCTACATCCTCGTCCTCAACCCCGCGATCCTGTCCAAGGCGAGTCCCCCGGGAACCGAGGCCCAGCTCGCCGCCGGCACCGCCTTCGTCGCCGCGGTCATGACGATCCTCATGGGCGTCGTCGCCAACTACCCGATGGCCCTGGCCGCGGGCCTGGGGATCAACGCGATGGTCGCCTACACCCTCGTGGGCACCCAGGGCATGACCTACGCCGACGCCATGGGCCTCATCGTCATCGAGGGCATCATCATCCTCGTCCTGGTGCTCACCGGCTTCCGGGAGGCCGTCTTCAAGGCCGTCCCCGACCAGCTCAAGACCGCGATCTCGGTGGGCATCGGCCTGTTCATCGCGCTCATCGGCCTGGTGGACGCCAAGATGGTGCGCCGCGGCGGCACCCCCCTGGAGCTGGGCCTGGGTGGCTCCCTCCAGGGCTGGCCGGTCCTCGTCTTCCTCTTCGGGCTCTTCCTCATGGTGGTGCTCCACGTGCGCAAGGTCCGCGGCGCCATCCTCATCGGCATCGCCTCGGCCACGGTCCTGGCCATCATCATCGACGCCGTCACCCACCTGGGCCCCTACAACGACGAGACGATGCCCGGTCCCGACAACCTCACCGGCTGGTCCCTGTCGGAGCCGCGCCTGGACGGCTTCCCGGTGGACCTGCCGAGCCTGTCGACGCTGGGCCACTTCAGCCTGCTGGGCAGTGTGCACAAGGTCGGGATCGTCTCGGTGATCCTCCTGGTCTTCTCTCTGCTGCTGGCCGACTTCTTCGACACGATGGGCACGATGGTCGCCATCGGCGCCGAGGGTGACCTGCTCGACGAGCACGGCAACCCGCCCAAGACGCGCGAGATCCTCGTCGTCGACTCCCTGGCCGCCATCGCCGGTGGTGTCGGGGGCGTCTCCTCCAACACCTCCTACGTGGAGTCCGCCGCGGGTGTGGGGGAGGGGGCCCGCACGGGCCTGGCCTCGGTGGTCACCGGCTGCATGTTCGCCCTGTCCATGTTCTTCGCACCGCTGGTCAAGATGGTCCCCTACGAGGCGGCCACCCCGGCGCTGGTGGTGGTCGGTTTCCTCATGATGATGCAGGTGACCGACATCGACTGGAAGTCCCCGGAGATCGCCCTGCCGGCCTTCCTGACCATCATCATGATGCCCTTCTCCTACTCGATCACCAACGGGATCGGGGCCGGCTTCGTGGCCTACCTGGTCATCGAGGTGGCGCAGGGGCGGGCGCGGAGGATCCATCCGCTCATGTGGGTGGCCTGCGCGATGTTCGTCGTCTACTTCACCCTCGCCCCCATCAAGGCGATCCTCGGCGTGTCCTGACGAGGGCCGGCGGCCTCCGACGGAAGCGCCGGAGGCCGTCCCTCATTGGGTGATGACGGTGTCAGTGTCCATATCTGCAGCAAAGGCTGCGAACGGCCTCGTTCCTTCGGAGGAAAACCGCATGATTCCGCGGTTCCTGCTGGTGAGGTGAGCGTCGTTGAGTTCCCTTTGCTGCAGCTATGGACACTCCTGTTTCTGCGGGCGACTTTCCGCTCCTCTCAACCCGCGCCTCACGCCCCCGGCCAAGGGGGCGTTTCACGTGTTTCGGAGGTCGACGAGGGGCGGAGTCGGCGGTTCTGCTTGCTGACTGAAGCGGGCCGCGCGCAGCGGTTGGGTGTTCACCATTGGTTGAGGATGGTGGGGTAGGTGTCGGGGGTGCCGAAGGTGAAGATGGCGCCGTTGCCCACGGGAGCGGTTGCGGTGGCCAGGTGGGCGGCGCGCTGGTAGTGGGGTGAGTCGGAGGCGAAGAACATCTTCCATCCGTCGCTGTAGTTGAACGGGGCTGGGCCGTCGCGGTCGAGGTTCCTGATGGGGTGATTGCTTCGTGTCAATCCTCCAATGATGTTGGGGCCGAATAATTCCGCGGTTGTGTGCATGAGGGCATCAGCGAGGTCCTCACTGGCATCCAAAGCATTCCCGAGTGCAGAGCCGATCATGAGTTCCACGCTGGCATGGCCAAGATTGGGCATGTTGAAAGTCAGCATGAGTTTGTTGCCCTGACCGATCTGTCCACAGAACGCAGGAGTGAGACCGAATTCAGGGAACCTGGAAACGGTTTGTGACTGATAGATGCGATGCTGGAGGAGTTCTAAGTCGACTGGTGGAGCCTGCTCAGATTCCTGGTGGCTGTTTGAGGTGGGGAGCCACAGGGCGAGAGATGGGTGCAGATATCTGATTCGCTGTATCCACTCCCAGACTCGGCGACCTTCTGAGATTGGATCACCAAGAGCTTGCCGCTTCATGGTGAGACGCCACCTCATGATTGATGGCTGTAAGTGACCTGGTGATGGACGATGAGTGGGGTAGTTGCGGTAATCAGGAGGACTGTCGACAAGGCGGATTCTCGATGGGAAGAAGCCGTCTGTCTGCAAGTTGCTGAGGTGCTTGAATGCGGCGTGTTCCGCGATGTGCCAGTGGATGGGGGTTGTGGCTCCCGCATTGTGGACGGCTTCAAGTCTCCTCAGTGCCGAGTCAACGAGTCCACCATTTCCATAAACTGAGGCCGTCCAGTTCGTCTCTATGAACTTGAGTAGCCCCTCACCTTTGGCGTCGACGAGAATACCATCCCGGTATCCATCGAAGGACACGTCCCCAACGTGGTAACAGTATTCTGCAGGAACATTGGTGACCTGCTCTTTGTAATACAGATTACGTGCGAGTGTGGCTTCTAGGTCGTTATTGGTTCCGTGGGCATCAATATTCTTGCGCATGAATTATGTGGACTGCTTTCAGTTGCGCCGATGGTCTGCGAGGCAATGAATGGCCTGCAAGATTCTTTCTGTTTGTTCGGGAGAGTGGATGCGCATCTTGAGGTATGTTTGATTGAGGATGAGAGCCAGCGAGGCATGATGTGGAAGTGTCCAAGTGCAACACTGGCCGGCTTCGTTGTTGAAGGTATTGGGCTTTCCGTACAGGTTTGATATGGCGTTCAGATAGTCGCTGTAGATTCTATTGACGACAGGAGTTGTGATTGATAATAGTTCATCGGGAACGCGGGGGGTGAGTTCCACGTCGACACCAGATATTATGGTTGGATTCAATGAATCGAATCGGACGGTCCCGTTGTCGGTGCTCCCGTAAGGGAAGGGGGTGCCGAATACCTCATCTTGCCCCAGCATGACCACCCAGTCGCATTGACTACAAAGAGTGAGGGCTTTCTCCCTGCTGATGGGCCAGAGTTGTTCGGCCCAGACCTTCACCAAAGCGGCTAAGTCGTCGGCGGAGTAGACGGAGGCTTCGAGATCCATAAAACTTCTGTTGCTGCTCGTGACGGAGAGGTTGTCCATACAGGCCTCCTATCGGCTATCAGCTAAGTATCGCGTCCACGGTTGCTTCTGGTGATCGGACGTACACCTCGATGAAAGTACTTCCCGGTGAAAGAAAGACGGAGGATCCGTTCTGGAGAATCCAGTCCACATACAGTCCAGTTTCCTCGTATTTTTCCTTAGGGTTTCCGTAAAGTGATGAGAATGCACTCAGGTACTCCCTGTAGATTGAGCCTGTTATCGCTGCTGTTATCTCCCCAAATCTAAGCTGGGCACGTGTGGTGACCATGACGTCAACACCTGAAGTAAGGCTTTGGTCGCCATAGTTAATGAGGATATGACCGTCGGGCTCTCCGTTGCTGACTGGAGTGCAGAAAGAGGAGTAGCAGCCGGGAGAGGCAGTCCATCCGCACTGGTCCCGTAATGTGAAAGCCTCCTGCATGGTCAAAGGCCAAGGGGCCTCCGTCCACGCTTTGATGATAGCTGCCATCTGATCTGGATGGTAAGCATAAAACGTAGTGCCAACCGATTTACTGTAGTCTCGAATTGCTATCGCACTGTTCACCGTAGTCTCCTCAGTGTGGCATTATGACATGGTGCTGTCACCTCACAGAGGTGTTGCACTAAAACCAATCAGTGTGAGTTGGTCATGAGGGTTGGGGTCATATGCGTGTGTTCGGTGATGATTAGGGGATGTCGGGGCCGTACTCGTTCTCGTAGTATTTCCATAACGCTTCACTTTCTGTTTCGACGGGAGAGCAGATTTTGATCTTAATAAAAGTCGCGACAGAGTAGAGGGTTATCGACACATTACTATGCAGCGTCCATGTAGAATATGGCCCGGTGCTGTAGGTGTCGTCTTCGGGCGTGCCATATAGCGCCGATAGTGCGCTTCGATAGTTTGTGTATATGGACTGTGTGATGGAGGATATCTGCGACGACTTTAGCTCGATAGGGGCTCTGGTGGTCATTCTGGAGTTGATGCTGCCTACTAGGTTGCCGTTCTTAATATCTTTCGTGATAGCTCCGTCCAACTCCCCATTGCTCACCTGGGTGCTGAATAAGGTGCCGTCGCCAGGGGCGGGGATCCAACCGTACTGGTCGCGGAGTGTGAAGGCCTCAGCGAGGGTGATGGGCCAGGCGTGCTCGGCCCAGGTTTTCACGATGGTGACCATCTGCTCGGTGGTGTATGCGTAGAAAGGAGTGCCGGCATGCCGGCTGTAGTCCTGAATACTCGGTGGGGTGTTCATGATTCTCCTGCCATGTGGGCGAGTGTTCTGGGCAAGCTTTTACATCTCTCCTCCTTCATCGAAGTAGCGTTGCTGTGCTTCGGCAAGGTCTGTCGTAGCAGGGGATTCGATGGTGGTGGACAGAAATCGTCTGGTGGCTGCGATGGCCATGTTTGCTCGAGAGGGCAGATACCACTGCGTGATTGCCACGTCCTGGTCGGACTCTGAGTCCCCGGCTCCGTATAACGAGTTGAATGCACTGATGTAAGAGGCGTAGGCATTCTGAATCCTCACTTGTATCTCGGGTGGAGTATCTTGTGGGAGTCGAGAACTCAATCTGAATCTAACTTCTGCGGCTAAGTTTTTGTTTTCGACATCTATGCCAATGAAGCCGTCTTCGTCGCCGCTGCTGACTGGGGTAGTGAAGATGGTTTCGTCGTCGGGGGCTGGTTTCCATCCGAACTGGTCTCGCAGGGCGAAGGCCTCGTTGAGGTGCATGGGCCACCTGTGCTCGGCGATGGCTCGGATGATCGCCACCCCCTGCTCCACTGGGTAGATTCGGAATGTGGGGTCGTTGTTGGTCTGGTGGGTGTTCATGACCTTGTACCTGTTGAAAGAGAAGTGTCTGGATGGCCTTGGAACTGGCGGTCAACGTTAGGTCGGGCGTCTGTTCTGTTTGGGAACGTAACTGGGCTGTGGCCTGCAGAGGTTTCATGTTCACCATTGGTTGAGGATGGTGGGGTAGGTGTCGGGGGTGCCGAAGGTGAAGATGGCGCCGTTGCTTACGGGGGCGATGTTGGTGGCCAGTTGGGTGGCGCGTTGGTAGTGGGGTGAGTCGGAGGCGAAGAACATCTTCCAGCCCGGAACGTAGAAAAAGGGGTAGGGCTTATCTCTGTTGAGGTTCTTGATGGGGTGGTCGCTTCTCGACAGGCCTCCAATGATGTTGGGGCTGAATATACTTGCGGTGGTGTGCATGAGGGTGTCGGCCAGTTCCTCGCTGGCGTCCAGCGCAGACCCGAGCGCCTCTCCGGTCATCAGGCCGATGCCGGCGTTGCCGGGGGTGGGCATGTTGAAGCTCAGATCGAGCTTGTTGCCCTGTCCGATCTGTCCTGAGAAGGCTGGGGCGAGGCTGAAGTCTGGGTAGCGCGAGGTGGTTTGAGCGTCGTGGATGTACTGGAGGAGGTAGTCCTGGGTGATGGGTGGGGACTGTTCTGCTTCTTCACGGCTTTCGGCGGTGGGGCGCCACAGGTCCAGGGAGGGGTGCAGGGGCCTGACCCGCTGGATCCACTCCCACACCCGACGTCCCTCCGATACCGGGTCACCAAGAGCCTGCCGTTTGAAACTGAGGTCCCACCTCATGGTTATTGCTCCTTTAGTGGAAGTGCTGGGGGTACTCGATGTAGGGGTCGTGCTCTGCGTGGTTGACCCACTGGTCGATGACCTGTTGAGGTGTGATGCCGGGGGTGAGGATGGTGTGTCCGTCGAAGACGCTGGTAGTGAACCACAGCACCAGATTCGGGTCGGGGTTCAGTGAGCGAACCCAGGCAGCGATATCGGCAGCCTCCTCACAATCTAATGCGCCATCAGCGGAGATAAGCTTATTGTCGCGAAAATGACTGACGGTGACTGCCATGTCCTCAGGGTTGATGATGATGTCGACGTCAGTATCGCGCTCATACTCTCTCCATCTCAGGACCCTACTCCCAGGCCATCTTTTGTTGGACTCGAGAAGGAAATTATTTGCGTCTATTATCATACCCGTTGCGCTAAGTTCTGGAAATAAGAAGCTAACACTCATGGTTTCCTCTGCGTCAAGGTGTCGTGGAATTACGTAAACAGTCAAGGTGATGTTGGGGTCGAGGGATTTTCCTGCTCTGTTTCCTAGGTGTGTCACAGTTTCGGGAGTGTTGGTCGCCGAAGCTTATTCATAGGACTAGTCGAGGCTGGCATCTGTGCATAAGCCCCGTATTCACATACACCCCTTGAGTAATCCTCAAGGAGTAAGGGTGTCCAACCCTGCTGGTGGACTATATTTGCTCGGTCCGGGTTCTCACGGTAGTGATCATCTGCTCGGTGGTGTATGCGTAGAAAGGAGTATCGGCATACCGGCTGTAGTCCAGAATGCTTGGTGGGGTGTTCATGATTCTCCTGCCATGTGGGCGGGTGCTTTGGGGAAGGTCGTCATATCTCTCCGCCTTCATCGAAGTAGCGCTGCTCCGCCTCGGTCAGGTCTGTCATAGCGGGAGAGTCGATGGATGCGTACAGAAGGCCGCTGGTGGCGGCGATGACCACACTTGCTCGTGAGGGTAGGAGCCACTGCGTTGACGCAACCTCTGGGTCGGGGTCGGAGTCCCCTGCTCCGTACAGTGCGTTGAGTGTTTCGACGTAAGAGTCATAGACGCTCTGGGTCATGGCCTGTATTTCGGGTGGAGTCTCCTCGGGAAGTCGGGTGCTCATGCTGAAGTTAATTTTGGATGCTAGGGTGCTATTGGTGGTATCGAGACCGATGAAGCCATCCTCTTCACCGTTGCTGACTGGGGTCGTGAAGAATCGGCCGTTGTCAGGGGCTGGTTTCCATCCGAACTGGTCTCGCAGGGCGAAGGCCTCGTTGAGGTGCATGGGCCACCTGTGCTCGGCGATGGCTCGGATGATTGCCACCCCCTGCTCCACTGGGTAGATTCGGAATGTGGGGTCGTTGTTGGTCTTAGAGGCGTTCATGACCTCGTACCTGTTGGAGGTGATGTGTCTGGATGGCCTTAGACTGGCGACTAAGGCCAGGCCGGGTGTCTGTTCTGTTTGGGAGCGTTACCAGCTGGCCGTACCTCGGGGCCTCGCATGCTGGTTGGGTATCACCACTGCTCGAGGATGGTGGGGTAGGTGTCGGGGGTGCCGAAGGTGAAGATGGCGCCGTTGCCCACAGGGGCGATGTTGGTGGCCAGCTGGGTGGCGCGCTGGTAGTGGGGCGAGTCTGAGGCGAAGAACATCTTCCAACCTGGGATGTAATTGTAGGGCTCTGGGGTGGGGTTGAGTGGGTGGTCCTTACGGGTCAGGGCTCCGATGGTGTTGGGGGTGAAGATGGTGGCGGTGGTGTACATGAGGGTGTCGGCGAACGCCTCGCTGGTATCCAGGGCGGCCCCGAGAGCCTCGCCGATCATCAGGCTCACACCGGCGCTGCCTGGGGTGGGGGTGTTGAAACTCAGTTCGAGCTTGTTGCCCTGGCCGATCCGTCCGGAGAAGGCTGGGGCCAGGCCGAAGTCGGGATCGTCGGAGATGGCTTGTACGCCGTGGATTAAGTGGAGGAGGTAGTCCTGGGTGATGGGTGGTGCCTGTTCGGCTTCCTGGGGGCTGTCGGCGGTGGGGCGCCACAGGTCCAGGGAGGGGTGCAGGGGCCTGACCCGCTGGATCCACTCCCACACCCGACGCCCCTCCGATACCGGGTCACCAAGAGCTCGCCGCCTCATGTGTAGGCTCCATTCCATGGTCGTGGTTCCTTTCCTTGCGGTGCTGGTTGTCTGAGATATTAGTTGGGTGGTGTGTGGAAGAGCTCGATCTCGGCAGGGAACTCGCCTGACTTCTGTCGATTGAAGAGCTCGTCGAAGGTTTCTTTTTCTGCAATGTGCCATTGGATGGGGGTGTCGGTGCCGGTGGCTCGCACGGCCTTGACCTGGTCCTTTCCCATCTGAAGCAGGCCTTTCTTGACACGTTTCACCTCTCCTGTTTCTGGGTCGGTCTTATAGGTGCTTTTTGGTTCGTTCGACCAGTCTCCTTTGATGGGGTTGGCGTAGCCGGGGCCTTTGGCGTCGATGAGGGCGAAGCCGTCGTAGCCGTCGAACTCGACGCCGTTGACGATATAGGACTGTTCGATGGGGACTCTGGTGATCTGCTCCTCGTAGGCTTGGGATCGCGGTGAGCCGTAGTTCTTCCCTTCTCCCCACAGGCCAGGTCCCCCGTCGGAGCGTCCGGGTCTGGGGGTGCGCAGCCCGGGGTAGTGGATGCCGGCGCGGGGGTTGAGGCCCCTGTGGGCCTGGGCGCGGGCGAAGCGTTTGACGGGTTTGGCGGCCTGTGCGGTTTTCGCGGCATAGCCGGCGCCGCGCAGGGCTTTGCCTCCGGGGATGATGGCCATGGCGGCCAGGCCGGCGTCGGCAGCAATCTCGAGGTCGTTGTGGGTGTCCAGATAGTGGCCGGTGGCGCCCCAGGGGTCCCGCATGAACTGAGAGGCGGGACGGGCAGCGTCCAGGGCAGTGGCGATGCCGAGCCCGACATTGACGGCCATGCCGAGGGTGCCCCCGGACAGGAGGACGGCGGCGAGCCCGATGAGGACCAGGGCGGCTTTCTCGGTGGGGCTCATGGACTCCCAGACCGCTGCGAGCGTGTCCAGGATGCCGGCGAACCAGAAGGTGGGTAGCCCGTTCAGGCGCTGGTTGAGCTCGGTCACCGCAGGTGGCACGACGGTGTTGATGATCCAGGCTCCGGCCAGGGCTGCCGCCGCGGCCAGGGCCGAGGTGGCCCAGCGGTGGGGACCGGCGTCGAGCGCTCGTCGTGCGGCCAGATCGCGGGCGATGCGATGCTCGGCCCAGGCCTGCAAGAACAGGCGGGGGCTGCGGGATGTGGCCGCCTGAGCCAGGGCGAGCCTGAGCCGGTGGGCCTTGGCCCTGGCGGCGGCTGCCGCCTCGACGACGTCGGCACCCCACCTGCCCGCCACCCCACCAGGCGGGCCCTGGGGCGCGCCCGGCCCGCCACCCGGCCCGGCGAGCGTGCGCGCGTAGCCGCCCAGGCGCATCACCCGGGCATCCAGGAGGAGCGCGACGACGAGCATCACCAGAAGCAGCCAGCCCCGGCCCTGACCAGAACCAGCCATGCTGCTCGTGGTCCCGACGATCGGCCAGGGAGCCTCACCCTTGGTAGCGCCCCAAGCCTTAACGACACGCTCGCCCGTGAACCAGTTGGTGCTCGCGGTCGTGGAGTTCGTCGCCATGTGGTCGACGATCGCCACCCACAGCACACCCAGGGGCAGCCCCAGGGCCATGCAGCGCAGGGCGACCCCGAAGGCGGGGTGATGGTGCCTCGCGCGCCACCACAGGTGCCGCGCCAAGCCGATGCTCACGGCCACCAGGCCGGTGACAATGGCGTGCCCCGCATAGGTCACCGGGCCGGGGAACGCGTCGGCGAACGGCCAAAGGCTGAAGGTATGAGCGTGTATGCACTCGATGATTCCCTCTGGGTCCTCGGGACATACCGCCTTGGACAGCTGCAACCCCGGGGTGTTTCCGAGGACGTACGTCAGGCGCCGGGCGACCTCCTCGACCGCCATGAAGCCCGCCCCGCAGGCGACCCCCAGGACGAGCCAGTCCTGAATGAGCAGCCGGCGCACCCGCCCCGGGGCGATGACCGTCACCAGACAGATGGGGGCGAGCTTGGCCAGCTCCTCGACGACGCCGGCGATCACGACCTGCGAGGCCGCATGGTCCACCGGCACTCTCGCCGCGGCGGCGACCTGGAAGGAGAGCCACCCAACGGCCCCGGCCCACGGCATGGACAGGGCGAAGATGCCCGAGGTCATGCCCCAGGAGACGGTCTTGCCCCGCGCCAGCCAGAAGCAGACCGCCACGATCCAGAAGCAGCCGATCCAGGCGCCCAGCACCGTCCTGGCCAGTGGGGATACGGCCAGTGTCACCGCCACGATCAGCAGGCTCACCCAGGTCAGCACCATCCGGACCCGCGTCAGGACGCGGAAGGCCCGAAACTGCAGAAAGAGGCCGCCCAGGCGCTCCCACCACTCCAGGCGCACCGGCGCCCCGTCCAGGTTCAACGAGGACGCGGCCGAACGGTCAGTGGAAGGCGATGCCGGCGCGGCCGGAAACGCCTGGGGTGCGGCGACCGGCGCGGGTCCCGAGGGCTGCACTGGCCCCGTCGTCGTCGGCATCGCGGGCCCTGTTCCTGCCGTCGGCTGCCCAGGTCTCGTCGTCGCCTGCGGGGGCGTCAGCCCGTACTGCCCCGACGACGTCGGGGCAGCCGCAGGAGCAGGAGGTACGGCACCGGCCGGAACACCTTCCGACGGCGCCACCCGACCGTAGCCGGGCGCCGCCGTCGGCCCGGACGAGTGGCCGCTATGGGCGCCACCGGAGCCCGGTATGATCCCGTATGACGCACCCGGCGCTCCGCCATGGCCGCCAGGACCCTGTGCCCCAGGCACTGGGACGGCAGATCGGCCGGCCTCCTCGACGGGGACGCCCCCGTCGGGCGGCGCCGGCGCCGCATGCCGTCCTCGTCGTGTCCGCTCCGGAGCCGCGTGCCTACCCCGAGGCTGCCGCTCCTGCTCAGGCTCCTGGCCGTATGAGCCCGGCACATATCCCTGGCCGTCATCGTTCAACGCCCACCCCTCTCTCATGCGCCGTTCAGTAGCGTGACCAGTTTGTTACCAATCGGCCGGGAGAGTGGCGGCTTTCCCGTCATCCCATGTCATTCGTCGTCATCAGGGGTAGCGCCGACCACGGGGAATCGTTGGTGCCTCTAGGGCTACCCTTCTCAGATGGGGCGTTCGTCGCCTGGGCGGCACCGTCCGGCACCACCCCTGACACTCGTCAACCCGCCCCACGTCGTCACCACGTCAGGACATGACCCGCATGACCTCACCGCGCCGCCCCGGCGGTGGCATCTTCGCCTCCTTGAGATTCCACAACTACCGGATCTGGTTCCTGTCCGCCCTCGTGGCCAACACCGGGACCTGGATGCAGCGCGTGGCTCAGGACTGGCTGGTGCTGCGCGTCCTCACTGACGACTCCGCCTCCGCCACCGGCCTGACCACGGCTCTGCAGTTCCTCCCCATGCTGCTGCTGTCCGCGCACGCCGGCCTCGTCGCCGACCGGGTCGACCAGCGAAGGTTCCTCATCCTCACCCAGAGCGCCATGGGCCTGGTCTCCGCCGTCCTCGCCGTCGACGTCCTCGCCGGCACCGCCCACCTGTGGCACGTCTACCTGGCCGCCTTCCTCACCGGCGTCGCCGCCGCCTACGACGCCCCCGCCCGCCAGACCTTCGTGGCCCGGATGGTGCCCGCCGAGCACCTGTCCAACGCCGTGGGCCTCAACTCGGCCTCCTTCAACGCCGCCCGCCTCCTGGGGCCGGCCCTCGCCGGCGTCGTCATCACCTGGGTCGGCGCCGGTTGGGTCTTCGCCGTCAACGCCGCCACCTTCGTCTTCCCGGCCGTGGCGCTGGTCGCCATGCGCGTGAACGAGCTCGTGGACATGCCGCGCGCCCGCCGCGCCGCCGGCCAGCTCCGCGAGGGCCTGACCTACCTGCGCGTCCGTACGGATCTCGTCGTCATCATCGCCGTGGTCGCCGTCGTCTCCATGCTCACCCTCAACTTCCAGGTCACCATGGCCGCGATGGTGCGCACCGTCTTCCACCTGGAGTCCGACGCCTACGGCACCGTCTCCTCGGTCTTCGCCGTCGGCTCCCTCTCTGGTGCCCTGTGGGCGGCCCGACGTCGCAACCCCCGCCCCCGTACCGTCGTGCTGGCGGCCCTCGCCCTAGGGGTGTTCACCCTCCTGCTGGCCGTCATGCCCACCTATCCGACCTTCATGGTCATGACGATCCCGGTGGGTCTGTGCGTCCTGACCCTCCTGACCAGCGCCAACCAGACCGTGCAGATGACCACCGAGCCCTCCATGCGCGGGCGCGTCCTGAGCATCTACATGATGTTCTTCCTGGGGTCGACGCCGCTCGGCTCCCCGCTCATCGGCTGGGTGGCCGACACCTGGGGGCCGCGCACGGCGATAGCGGTCGGCGGTCTGAGCGCCGTCCTCACCGCGCTGGTCGCCGCCGCCTGGAGCTACAGGCACTGGAACCTGTCCCTGCACTACTCCTCCACCCGCCCCTACCTCCGGGCCGCGCCGAAATCACCGACACCACCGAAGCCGCCGCAGTCCCCGCAGCAGACCCGCGCTGACGACGCCGACTAGCGTCGACTGACACCCACCGGACCCCGCTTCACACCGCACGACCGGACCGCACCGGGCTCTGAACGAGTAATACGTACGCTACCCGTGGCGCATCTCCCCGGCACCGGGGAGTCCTCCCCAGCCGAGGATCGGCGCGCTTTCAGGTGGTACTGGCCCACATCACAGGGTGACGCCTATCCTGGCGAGGAACGCGGTTCGGTGAGCGAGCCCTTCCGAAGGCATCGAATGTCCGCGGTAACCCACCTCAAGCAGGAGCCCACCCCATGACCGAGCTGATCGACACCACCGAGATGTACCTCAAGACCGTGTATGAGCTTGAGGAGGACGGCGTTCCCCCGCTGCGTGCCCGCATCGTCGAGCGTCTCGACCACTCGGGTCCCACGGTGTCCCAGACGGTGGCGCGCATGGAGCGTGATGGTCTCATCAAGGTTGCCGAGGACCGCTCCCTGGAGCTCACCGATGAGGGCCGCAGGCGTGCCACCGACGTGATCCGCAAGCACCGGCTCGCTGAAAGACTGCTGCTGGACGTCATCGGCATCGAGCGCCGATTCGTCCACGACGAGGCCTGCCGCTGGGAGCACGTCATGAGCGAGCAGGTCGAGGAGCGCCTCGCCGACATTCTCGACGACGTCTCCACCGACCCCTTCGGCAACCCCGTCCCGCCGCGGACCGCGGAGCACCCGCGACCCTCCGCCGATGAGGTCAGTGTGGACCGCTTCGCCGGACGCGACACCGTCACGGCCGTCATCAGCCGCATCGGGGAGCCGATCCAGGCCGACGCGGAGCTCCTCGCCGGCCTCGAGGACGCGCAGATCGTCGCCGGGGCCGAGGTGGAGCTGCGTGTCAGTGCCGGCGGAGTGCGCCTCGTCGGGTCCTCCGGTGATCCCGTCGTCCTGGCCGACGACGTCGCCCGCCACCTCTTCGTGCGGCGCTGAGCGCCGACGCTCGACCTGCCTGTCAGCCCCCTCAAGGAAGCCTGAAAACACCCTGTGCAGGCAGAGGGTTCAAGGGTGTTATCTGTCTCAGGAAGTGAGATGTGTGGGGTCCGTCTCGGTGACGGTGTGACAGTCGTCCGAACTCCCTCGCTGTGGGGTCCCATAGTTGCTGGGACAGAGGGCCTATGTTGGGGCTCCGTCGAGGCCCATGCAATTTTTCCGCGTCATCTCGCGCTTTTCCGGTTCTTGTTGTGAGTGCGCCGATGGACTGAGGTCCCTGGGGCAATATGGATAAAAGCGAGAAGTGCTTCATAGTGCTTCGGCTCACAAGAGTGTGTGACAACTGGCCGTGACGAAGCGTGGGTCTGTCATGTAGCGTTCAGGTCGTTGCCGCAGACAACCGTCTCGGTGATGTCTCGGATCGGGGCTTAGTCCTGCCGCTCGGTCTGAGGCTCGTGGAACCAACAACTCAAGTGGCAGGAACGGGGGAACCAACTACCGGTCGCCCAGGCGAACAGCCGAAGCGGCCTTGGGGTGAAGCCCGCATCTGCGGGCCGGACGTCTCCAGTCCGAACCCGACAGCTCACCTCGTCGGCTCAACAGGAGAAAGCATTCATGTCCTCACGCACCACCGCACGTCACCGCAAAGCCACCCGCGCCCTTACCCCACTGGATGACTTTGCTCCCACCGCGCGCCGCGGTCTGGCTGTCGCCGCTTCGTCCGGCCTCGCCCTGACCATGATGGCTTCGGGAGCCAACGCCGCCGGCCACAGCGAGGTCACCTCCTCCGGCACCATCGAGGCTTCCGGCGTGACCCCCGGGGTCGGCATCTTCGCCGCCAACGCTCGCGAGGCCCTGGCCGCCCGCCAGCAGGTCACCATGTCTCAGGTCAACTGGGTCACCGAGGCTGCACCTGAGGTGGAGGCCGTTGCCCCCGCCCCTGCGGCTCCTCAGGCGCCCGCCGCTCCCGAGGCCCCCGCCGCCCAGGCCGAGCAGACCTCCTCCGAGGCCGCCGCCCCGGCTGCTGCTGACCAGGGCACTGACTCCGCTGCCGCCGACACGCAGGCCGCTCAGGCCACCCCGGCCGCTGCGCCGACCGGCGCCGCCAACTCCTCTGTCGTGGCCATCGCCATGCAGTACGTCGGTTCCCCCTACGTGTGGGGCGCCTCCGGCCCGAGCGCCTTCGACTGCTCCGGCTTCACGCAGTACGTGTACGCCCAGGTCGGCATCAACCTGCCCCGTACCTCCTCCGAGCAGGCCGTGTCCGGCACCCCGGTGTCCGCCTCTGAGGCCCAGCCCGGCGACCTCGTCACCTGGCCCGGCCACGTCGGCATCTACGCTGGTGACGGCAAGGTCATCGACGCCGGCAGCGAGGACACCGGTGTGGTCTACCGCGACCTCTGGGACTCCCCGAGCTTCGTCCGCGTCGGCTGATACCAACGCTGAAGTCTTCACCGTGAGGGGTGAGCGCCATCAGGCGCTCGCCCCTCACGGCGTGTCAGGAGGGTGGGGTCGGTCGATGCCGCTCAACGCCGGTCACTGCCGGTCAACGGGGCATCTCAAGGGAGCAAAACGAGGACAAGCCCTTCATGTGGTGGTCCCCACACCCCTTTTCGGGGCAGAATGTTCCTAGGGTCGTAGACCGTGATCTCGAGAAAGGGCAGATCCCATGACTGATGACAATGTCGTCCTCGTTGGAGTCGATGGTTCACCGGAGTCCCTGGCGGCAGTGGACTGGGCCGTGGCGCGCGCTGAGTGTCAGGGCTGGCGCGTCCACATCCTGTGCGCCTACTCCCTGCCCTCCTTCACCACCGCCTCTCTCGACGGCGGCTACGCGGCGCTCGATGACTCGGCCATCAGGTCCGGTGCCCAGGCCGTCATCGACGAGGCCGTCGAGCGCGTCAAGAAGTCCGGCGTTGCGGTCACCTCCTCCCTGGAGACCGGGGACCCGGCCGGGGTCCTCGTCGACCTCTCGGAGGAGGCGACGCTGGCCGTCGTCGGCACCCGGGGCGGTGGCGGCTTCGCCGACCGGCTCCTGGGAACCGTCTCCTCGGCCCTTCCCGCGCACAGCCACTGCCCGGCCGTCGTCGTGCCCCAGCACAATGAGGGAGCCGACTACACGCCGGTGCGCCGTATCGTCGTCGGGGTCGACGGCTCCTCCTCGGCCCGCCGGGCCCTCAAGTGGGCCGTGACCGAGGCTGAGGCGTGGGGCGCCGAGCTCACCGCCATCGCCGCCGTGCCGATGGCCTCCGGGGCCGGGGCGCTGGCCTGGCTGCCGGCCGCCGTCGACCGCGAGCAGGTCCTGGCCGACGTCCGCTCCGGACTCGACCGCGCCATCAACGAGGCCCTCGAGGGCCACGAGGGCGTCACGGTGCGCCGCCACGCCCTGGACGGCAATCCGGCCGAGCTCCTGGCCGAGTTCTCCACCGCCGTGGATCTCATCGTCGTCGGCTCGCGTGGGCGCGGGGGCTTCTCCGGTCTCCTGCTGGGCTCCACCAGCCAGGCCGTCCTGTCCCACGCCTCCTGCCCCGTGCTGGTCGCGCCGACGCACCACGCCAAGGGGGAGCGGCGCACCTCGCGCACCTCCACCCCGTGGGGCCGGGCCTGAGGCCCCACCTGCCGCGGCGAGCACGCCTCCGCTCGCCGCGGCGCCACCCCGCGGCCCGAGTGGTCATGGGTGGGGCGATCCGCTGGTAGTCTTCACTCCAGGCCCTCGTAGCTCAGGGGATAGAGCACCGCTCTCCTAAAGCGGGTGTCGTTGGTTCGAATCCAATCGAGGGCACTGACACCACCGGGTCCGCTCGGCAGGCCTCGCCGCCCGACGGACCCGATCGATTCCACCCGGTGTCCCTGCACGCCGGTGGCTGGCGCACTGCGCGTCGGCCGATGCCGGCCGGCAGATACCGGTGCTGGCGGGCGCCGGCCGACGCCGGCCCATGGGGCATGCCACGCCGCGGTGCGTCTCCACGCCCAAGGGTCGATCGGCCTATATCTTGAGCGTATGACGCCTTCGTTCTTCTCCTTCGGCCGCAAACGGCGCGATGCTGCCCTGCGGGAGGATGAACGCAAGGGTGCCCGATCCTCGACCGGCTCGGATCAAACCGCGAGCCGACGGCGTTTCGCCGCGGATCTGGGGGCTGTGGCCGCCGCACCGCGCCAGCCCGAGCCCGCCCCCGCACCGGAGCCTCCCGCCCCTGCTCGCCCCGCGCCCGCACCGCCGCTGAGCGCGGCGGACGTCGAGCGGCGCGAACGCATTGACACGGCCCTGTCCACCTGGCGCAGCCAGCTCGTGGACCTGGGGGGAGTGGCCAGCCTGGACGACATCTCCCTGCTCGACGGCGTCGTCGACCTCACCGCCGCCCACCCCTCCGGCCTGGCCCAGCTCTACGCCGGCCGCCCCACCAACCTGTCCAGCATCGTGCGCGAGCGCAACGCCCTGGGCGAGGCCCGCCAGTCCCTGCGCGAGGTCTCGGCGCGCACCGATGTGCTGGCCCGCCAGTTCGGCGTCGCCCCGGTCTACCTGGCCATCGGGGTGGCCACCTGGAACGAGACGGTCCCCGAGGACGGCGAGGAGGATGGCAGCATCCACCTGGCCGACGGCGCCTCACCGGAGGCGGACCTGACCGCCCAGATCCCGCACGTCGAACGCATCGCCGCCGAGCACGCCGCCCGCAACGCCCTGGCCGCCGCCGGACTGACCGTCCCCGAGGCCCCCTCGGCCCCGCGCGTGCGCACGGTCAACGCCCCCGTCCTGCTGCGCCCCGTGCGCCTGACCACCGCCACCGCGGACGCCACCCTCACCCTGGACCCCACCATCGAGGTCAACCCGGTCCTCACCCGCGCCCTGCGCCGCTACCAGTGCACCACCGACATCGGGGACATCGCCCGCGCCGCCCTGTCCTCGGCGGGCTTCACGCCGCGCGCGGCCCTGGCCCGCATCGGTGCCCTGGGCCGGCAGTTCCTGCCCGGCTTCGAGATTCACGAGCGCCTCGTCGTCGGCGCCTTCGTCCACCCCGGCCAGGCCCTGGTGGAGGATTTCGACGCCGTCCTGGAGCGCTCGCGCACCTCCGCCCTGGTTGCCGCCATCGCCGGGGACGAGGGCGCTCGCGAGGCCCTCAGCGTCGAGCTGCCCCCCGCCGTCCCCACCGACCGGGTCCCCGGCGCCGAGCGCGGCGTGGGCGACCTGGAGCCCGCCCAGCTCGACGTCATCGAGGCGGTGGGCACCGGGGCGAGCTTCCTCATTGACGCGCCCCCCGGCTCCGACGTCGCCGGCACCCTGGCCGCCGTCTTCGCCGACGCCGCCGCCTCCGGGCGCACCGTCCTGCACGTGCCCGCCACCAGCGCCGACGGGCACGCCGTCGCGGCAGCCCTGCGTGAAGAGGGCCTGGGCTCCATGGTCCTGGACCTCACCGAGGACGCCGCCTGGCGCCAGCACGCCTCCGAGGGCATCCGCGAGAGCCTGGGCGTCCAGCCGCCCCAGCTCGACGTCGCCGGGATCATTGCCTCACGCGATCGCCTCACCTCGGTCCGCTCCCGCCTGGACCGCTACGTGCGCGCCCTGCACCGGCCCCGCGAGCCCTGGTCGGTCTCCGCCTACGAGGCGCTGCAGAAGCTCGCCGAGCTCACCAGCCGTCGCGACCGGGCGACCACCCGGGCCCGCATCGCCGCCGAGCACCTGGGTCGCCTCGATGAGGACGGTCGGGAGCAGGCTCTGACCCTCCTGCGCCGCGGGCACACCCTGGGGCTGTTCACCCCGGAGGTCTCCTCCAGCGCCTGGAACGGGATCCCGGTGGAGGACATGGACGAGGCCACCGACGCGCTCGTCCACCTGCGCGCCCTGGCCAACGACCTGCTGCCCACCATCCAGGAGCACACGGCCGTGGTCGCCCGCACCACCGGCCTGAGCCGGGCCCGCAACCTGGGCCAGTGGATCGAGCAGCTCGACATGTTCGACGGCGTGCGCGAGTCCCTGGACGTCTTCCTGCCCGAGGTCTTCGAGCGCTCCGCCGCCGACATGGTCATCGCCACCGCCTCCAAGCGCTGGCGCGACGAGCGGGGCATCCACATGGACGGCTCGCGGCGCCGGCGCTTCACCCGGCAAGCCAACGACCTGGTGCGGCCGGGCCGTGTTGTTGACGACCTGCACGCCGAGCTGGTCAAGGTCCAGCGCCGCCGCGAGGTGTGGCGCCGCCACGATCCCGACGGCGGCTGGCCCCGCCTGCCCCAGGGCCTGGACGAGATGCGGCGCACCGCCGGCCGGGCCCGCGGCGCCGTGACCGAGGTGCAGCCGCTGCTGGGGCGCGCCCAGGACTCCCCGGTGCTCATGGAGATGCCCCTGGAGGATCTCCTGGAGCTGGCCCGCTCCCTGGCCGCCGACGACCTCACCGCCCAGAAGCTCCCCGAGGTCAACCGCATCCGCACCGAGCTCGAGACCCTGGGGCTGAACGACTTCGTGGCCGACATGGCCGCCCGCGGCGTCGAAGCCGACCAGCTCGAGCCCGAGCTCACCTACTGCTGGTGGTCCTCCCTGCTGGCGCAGACCCTCGCCGCCGACCCCGACCTCGGTGGTCTTGACGCGCGCGCCCTGTCCCAGATGGCCGTCTCGCTGCGCGAGCTCGACGCCGCACACACGCGCTCCCTGTCCGGCCCTGTGGCCCAGGCCTGCGCCCGGCGGGTGCGAGCCGCCGTCGAGCAGGACAAGGCCGACGCGCGCGCCCTATACATTGCCCTGGCCCGCGAGGACGGGGTCCCGCTGCGGGAGATCATCGACGCCCACCCCATGGCCCTGCTGGCTCGGCCGATCTGGATCGTCCCGCCCACACTCGTGCCCCAGATCTTCTCGCCCACCGCGGTGGTGGACCTGGCTGTGCTGGATGCCTCCACGTCCATGCCGGTCCCGCAGGTGCTGCCCGCCTTCGTGCGCGCCGAGCAGGTGCTCGTCGTCGGCGACTCCCGGCGCGCCACGACCGGCTTGGCCGCCGAGCTCGGCCCGCTCCTGCCCTCGCGGACCCTGCCGACGGCCCGCAACAGCCTCGACGCCGGCATCGCCTCCTTCCTGGCGGCCAACGGCTACGAGGGGGTCGTCGAGGCCGTGCCCTCCCCGCCGGGGGACACCTCCCTGACCCTGGAGCTCGTGGACGGGCGGGGCATGCCGGCCCCCGGGCAGACCGCGGTCGAGACAGTGGAGGCCGAGGTCTCCCGCGTCGTCGACATGGTGATCGACCGGGCCCTGACCCGGCCCGAGGAGTCCCTGGCCGTCATCGCGCTCAACCGCCTGCACGCCGACGCCCTGCGCTCGGCCATCACCCGGGCGGCCGCCGGCGCTCCCGCACTGGAGGAGTTCTTCGCCCCCGGGGCGGCCGAGCCCTTCACCGTCGTCGAGCTGGCCGAGGCCCGTGCTCTGCAGCGCGACCACATCATCATCTCGGTGGGTTACGCCAAGACCCCGCACGGGCGCACCATCCACAACTTCGGGCCCGTCTCGGACCACAGCGGCATGGTGGGGCTCGTCGAGGCCCTGTGCGCCTCGCGGGGCAGCACCCAGGTGGTCTCCTGCTTGGCGGCCGCAGACATCGACCGCGACCGGCTGCGCGCCCCTGGGGCCCGCCTGCTGCGCGAGGTCCTGGCCCGAGCCGAGGACTCCTCCCAGTCCGGTAACTCCGCCGGCAAGGTGCCCGACCGGCTCCTGGTGGACCTGGCCGAGCACCTGTGGCGCAAGGGCCTGTCGGTCGTGCCCCGCTACGGGACCGACGGCGGCGTGCGCATCCCGCTGGCCATCGGCCACCCCGACTACCCCGATGAGCTGCTCGTGGCGGTCCTGACCGATGACGTCGACTACATCAGCGAGCCCAGTTTGCGCCGGCGCGACCGGCACCGCGTCGAACGGCTCGAGCGGCGCGGGTGGCGCGTCCACATGGCCTTCTCCGCCGGGGTGTTCGTGGACCCGGAGGCTGAGGCGAAGGCCGTCGAGGAGCTCGTCCTGGCCGTCCTGGTGGAGCGTCAGGGCGAGGCTGCCCCGGACATGGAGGCCGTGCCCGAGCGCGTCGACGACTCAGTGCGCGCCGTCCCCGAGGCGCCCGCTCCGCAGACCGCCGAGGCCCACGAGCGCACCGAGCGCCCCCGCATCGCCCAGGGGCTGCCGCTGCAGGCCTACTCCGACGACCAGCTCGATGACCTCATGGCCTGGATCCGCTCCGACGGCGTGAATCGCTCCGAGGCCGGGGAGGTCGAGGAGCTGAGAAGCGCACTGGCTCTGCGCCGTCGCGGCTCGGGGATCGACGCGGTCCTGGCCAACGCCGTGCGACGCACCCGCTGAAGCCGCCCGAGCGGTACTGGATGACGCAGTGAACGACCGTATTGCTGTGAGTGATGCCGCGAGTGATGCCGTGAGTGACGGTGTTAACGACATCGTGAATGACGCCGCCGTGACCGGTGGATCGGGCCGCGTGCGGGCCGCGGAGACGGAACCCGCCGCAGACGGAGGCGTGACGTCTGAGCGGGGCAGTACGCGGCGTCGTCGTCGGGTGGTGGCCCTCTCGCCCCGGGACCAGGAACGTGTGGCCCGAGGTCAGAGGCCGGAGGACCTGGCGCGGGCGGACTACGAGCATGACGCCCTCAGCGGCCCCGCAGAGGGCCTCGACGCCCCTGCTCCCGGCGGTGCGGGCTCCAATGACGCCCGCCTCCGACGCGACGTGCCCCCTCACTGGGGCTGATCGTCCTGGAGGTGATGGTGGGCCGATGGGGGAGGCCTGTCGGCTCGCCGGTGTCCATGGTGCTGACATCAACCCTGCATCGGCGCTGCACGCCGAAGACAAACCGCAGCATTCCAACGATTCTCACTGGGCGTTTCGATGGCGGGATCGTTGATGTCAGCGCTGTGGACACTGGACTGCGTCGGGACTGACTCCGTGGGGTTGGGGGCGGGGCCGGATGTCCTCATCTCGGGGCCGGCCTCGCCTTTCCTGCCTAGCCCCTTCTGATGCCTGCGTGGGACTGGAAGGTCATGGTTCGACGCCCAGTTCCCGGTCCGGCCCCTCATCCTGCCCCGAGTCGGTCTACTCCACGAGGGTCGGGGTCTACTGGCCGAAGGTTGTGCGTACTGCACGAGGGCCCCACCTACCTGCAGTACTCCCGACCCTCCTCCAGTAGCACCCCGCCCTCGTGCAGTACACGCAGAACACCACCGAAGTATCGATGAACGACCACGTCCGCTCGGGCTGAGGCGAGCAAGCGATCTCAGGAGTGCGCGTCCGGCCTCTGTCTCAGATGTCGTGACGCCCGAAAGCTCCAGTAGTCATGAGCAGCACATGATGCTGCGGTGCAGGAAAGCGGAGGGCCCCGCCGATCTTCATGATCGGCGGGGCCTTCCGGTGATGCGATGCTCAGATCGCTGCGGGCCTCAGCGCTTGGTGGCGAGCAGGTCGCGGATCTCGGTGAGCAGCTCGACGTCGGTGACCTCGTTGGCCTCGTCGGCGGCCTTCTGCTTGGCCAGGCGCTCCTTGAGCTTGTTCATCGGCAGAACGATGGCGAAGTAGACGGCCGCGGCCACGAGCAGGAAGTTCACCAGTGCAGTAACGATCGTGCCGGGCTGGACGTACTCGGTGGCACTCGCGGTGATCTTGAACTGACCGACGGAGTCGAAGTTCGGCTGGCCGATGATCTGACCGAGGATGGTCATGATGACGTCGGTAATGGCGTCGACGATCGGCTTGAACGCGGCACCGATGATAACGGCGACGGCGAGCTCGAGGGCGTTGCCCTGGGCAATGAACTCCTTGAATCCCTTAATCATGGCGATCCTTTCTAGCGGCGCGGGCAGACGTCTGCCGGGGGTGCGCCATCGGGGGCTGGAATTGAGAGCGTCTTATCATTCGCGTAAGACGTCGCAGCGGCATTACGGGCTCAGCGCAATGCCGAGCGTGCTATTCGTAGCCGCGCCAACTACCAGAGTAGCGCTACTTGCAGGAATAGCCAGTGTGATAAGTGTTACTTTCTTGTGTCCTGTCCATTGCCCACCCTCTCCGACCTGCTGAATCATCACTACTCGGGCTCCAGAACAGAGAACTGTGCTGCGAGTTTCGAAAGGCGCGACAGGTATTCCTTGGGAAATGCTCAGAGAAGACTCCTGAAATCCTGGTGATCCCTGGTCGGTTGGTGAAGAAGGCGCGTCGGGGCTTCCAGTGGGACTCGTTGTCGAGGTGTTCCCCGGGTCTTTCGGTGCGGTGGGGGACTCGGACTGCTCTCCGGGACTCTGCGTCGTCCCGCCCTGAGAGGCGTCGTTCTGCCCCGGCGGTATCCATCCTTCGGAGGCCTGTCCGATGATGTCCACCCGTGCGCCGGGGCGGGCCAGCTCGGCGCCGACGTCGATGGCCACCTGGACCAGTCGCTCGTCGTCTCCCAGCTGCTGGGCCAGGGAGCCGCTGGTCATCGAGGCCGTCAGTACCGTGCCCTTCTCCAGGGAGATGGCCGCCCGGCTTCCCACCGCCTGCTCCGTGGAGGTCAACGGGGACTGGGGGAGAGCTCCGATCGGAAGTGTGCTGATCGAGACGTCCCGGTCGGTGAGAAGCGCCCCGGCACTGATCGTGCGCGAGGCGACAAGAACCTGCTGCCCGCGTTGGGGGCCGGGTCGCAGCACGCTGAGGGCCACCAGGACCGCGGTTCCCAGGCAGAGGGCCACCACGAGGTGGCGATGTCGCCACAGCAGGAGCGAGGGGCGGCCCCCGACCCACCTGGCCGGCCTGCCTGGACGGGCCGGACGGGAGTCGGGTGCGAAGGAGCGAGACGACCCTCCTCGGGGATCGTGAGGCTCCCGCGAGGTGCTGAGGGAGGGGCGACGGGGCAGTCCATGGCGAGCTCTCATGCCACCAGGGTCGGCGGCCGGCGGCGGCCTGGCACGCCCGCTCCTCGGCGCTGTGGACAGGGGTCGCCTCCGGTGAGCCTGTGGCCCCCGGAGGCCGGCGGCGTCGGTGGGCTCAGGACTCCGGTGACATGGCGTGCGCCGGCGAGCCGGCAGCCAGCAGGAACCACTCCTGGGCCGTGATGACGGCGTCCACGGGCTCGTCATGCTCCTCCATCGGCAGCGGCCCGGGCACCAGCTCCTCGGGATGGAGGATGGCGAAGGTATGGGCCTCCGGGGAGCGCAGCGGCAGCATCCGGTCGTACCAGCCGCCGCCCTGTCCCAGGCGGCGCCCGGCGCTGTCTACGGCCAGTGCCGGAATGATGAGGGCGTCGACCTGGCCGACCGCCTCGGCCGGCATGCTGGGGCCACTGGGCTCCGGGGGGCGCCTCGGGGCCCGCTCCGCCAGGTCCGCACTGCCCTGGAACAGTCCCCAGCAGCGCGCCAGGCGAGGGCCGAGCACCGGCAGCAGGACCTGGACGCCGCCCTCGTGAAGCCGCTCCAGTAGCAGCCGGGTGCAGGGCTCGGCCCCCACCGACACGAAGGCCGCCACCTTCTGCGCGTCGGCCACCGCCTCCAGGGCGTGCTCGGTCAGCGCCTCGCAGGCCGCCGTGTGCCCCTGGGCCGGGTGGTGGTGATGGGTGCGGCGGTGAGCCCGCAGCACCTTGCGCAGCTCGTCCTTGGCATCGTCGTCCTCGAGTCGGCTCGTATCGGGAAGGTCCAGCGCGCCGGTCGTCATGGCCCCATCCTCGCAGGTGATGACACCTTGCACCTGAATCGTTCGTCCCGGCGGGGCACGGCGCGTGTCGTCAACCTGACGGTAACCTGAGTGTCATGAGAACAGTGGCCGAGCACCTGGCCGCCTGCCTGGAGATCGCCCAGGCGGCAGCGCCCCTCGACGTGGTCCTGCCCGACGCCGTCGGATGCGTCCTGGCCCAGGACGTCGTCTCCGGAATCGACCTGCCGGCCGTGGACCTGGCCGGACAGGACGGCTATGCGGTCATCGCCAAGGATGTCGCCGAGGCCGATCGCAACAACCCGCTCGTGCTCGACGTCGTCGATGCGGTGCGCGCCGGTGACATGCGCCCCTGCCACCTCGTCTCCGGGGCCGCCGTCCTCATCGACTCCGGCGCCCCCATGCCGCTGGGAGCCGATGCCGTCATCCCTTGGGCCGACACCGACCGCGGTGAGTCCCGGGTCACCATCCACCACGCCGTCGCGGCCGGCGACAACGTCCGTCGCCGCGCCGAGGACGTGAAGTCCGGAACGACCGTCCTCACCCGGGGCTCACGCATCAGCGCCCGCCATGTGGCCCTCCTGGCGGGCCTCGGGATGCACCGGGTGCGCGTGCGCCCCGCCCCACGCGTCGTCGTGGTCTCCATCGGGGACGAACTGGTCGAACCCGGCCAGTCCCGCGAGGCCGGGGACGTCTTCGACGCCAACGGCCACGCCCTGGCCTGCGCGGTCACCGACGCCGGCGGCCAGGCCTTCCGGGTGGCCGCCGTCCCCGACGAGCTGCGGGCCCTGGCCGACACCATCGAGGACCAGCTCGTGCGCGCCGACGTCCTCATCACCACCGGGGGGCTGAGCGTCGGGCAGGGGGACACCGTCAAAGACGTCCTGGCCCCCCTGGGGTCGGTGCGCTTCGACGCCGTCGCCATGTCCCCGGGCCGCCAGCTCGGCGTCGGGACGGTCGAGGGCACCCCGATCTTCTGCCTGCCCGGCGACCCGGTCAGCGCCCAGATCGCCTTCGAGACCTTCGTGCGCCCGGTCCTGCGCCAGATCGCCGGACGCACCTCCCTGCACCGCTCCAGCCTGGCGGCCACCATCTCCGAGGGCTGGCACTCCCCGAGCGGCAAGCGCGAATTCGTCCCCGTGCACGTCAGCGGCTCGCCCTCCCGCGGATACCGCGCCGAGCCGACGGCTCCGCCGGGCACGGTCCGACTGCACGGCCTGTCCGAGGCCAACGCCATCGCCGTCGTGCCCGAGGACACGAGCACCGTGGTGGCCGGTGACACCCTCCACTGCCTCCTCCTGGACGCCTGATGTCCGACTCGGCCCCGACGACGCCCGCCGACTCCCTCGGCGGGGAACTGCGGCGGGCCATCGCCGGCCTGCTGCTCGGGGCCGGGGCGCCGGCGCGCTTCACGTGGCCGGTGCGCCTCGAGCCCGAGGCCGCCCTGGGGGAGCGGGCACCCGGTGCCACGCAGTCGCCCGAGCGCCCCTCAGTCGTCGTGCGTGAGCTGCGAGCCGAGGATGAGGGGCCCTGGAGGGCGCTGCGGTTGGCGGAGAACGACCGGCTCGCCCCCTGGGAGGCCACCCTGCCTGCCGGCGGCGGGGAGACGCTGAGCACCTTCCCTGTCTTCCTGCGTCGCCAGACGCGTCGGGCCAGGCTTGCCGAGGCAATGCCCTTCGTCGTCGAGGTCGACGGCGCCTTCGCCGGGCAGATCGCCGTCGACCCGATCATCTGGGGTGCCACGCGCAGCGCCCAGGTCGGCTACTGGATCGGCTCGGCCTGGCAGGGCAGGGGGATCATGCGCCTGGCGGTGGCCCTCGTCCTGGACCACCTGCTGGGGCCGGTGGGGCTGCACCGTGTGGAGATCAACGTGCGCCCCGACAATGAGCGGAGCCTGGCCCTGTGCCGCGGTCTCGGGCTGCGGGAGGAGGGGCTGCGCCGCGGCTACATGCACATCAACGGCGCCTGGGCCGACCACGTCTCCTTCGCGGCCCTCGCCGAGGAGGCCCACGGGCCCGATGGCATCGGCTTCGAGCAGCGACTGGCGCGAGGGTGACGATTTGTCACGGCGGTCGCGCCGGTTAGGGGTGGGGCGCTCGCGGGGGTGCGGCGGATGTGCCGACGGCGCGTTCGGGCAGGCTGTCTGCCGGTCGGTCGCGGCGTGTCCAGAGAGGCGGAAGGAACCTGTGTGACTCATGTGGTGACAGGGGTGTCATGCGGACTGTGTGACGTCGTGAATCCCAGGTATTTCGAAGGAAAGTCGGAGTGTTCCTGCTCGGGGACGAGGGTGGGCACGCTTACGGTTGCTGTGTGGGAATCGAGATCTGGGCAGTCATCGCCCTCATCACGGTTCTCTCCGTGTACCTCCTTCCGCTTTTAGTGGGGCGCCGCGAGATGGCTCGCCGCTCCAATGTCCAGGACCGCTACTCGGCTGAGCTGCGGGTCCTGGCTACGGGTGCGGCCGCCGTCGAACGCGACGACACCTGCGCGAACAGTGGGCATGCGGAGCTCTTTCGACGTCGACCGGAGGTGAGGGTGATGAACAGGCCCGCCGTGAGGAATGTGCGCGCCCTGCGCACCGAGCGCGAGCTCGACCGTGCCCGCCAGGTTCACGCCCAGGGACGTGAGCGCCGCCGGGTCGCTGCCTCGCACCGCGGGATCGTCGCCAGCGTCCTGCTCGGAGTCACGCTCGGCGCCTGGGTGCTGGGTCTGGTCACCGCGCTGCCGTGGTGGCCCGCCCTGCTGCCCTCCGCCCTGCTGGGGGCCTCGATGGTGGCCGGGCGCCGCGCCGCTCTGGCCTCGGCCGCGGCGGACCGCCGTGAGCGCCGTCGCATCGCCGAGCTCGAGCAGACCCTGGTGACCCTGACCGGCCGGCGCTCCTCGGCCTCGGTCGTGGCTGCGCCCCGCTCCGTCGTCGACGGTCCTCGCAGCGCCTCCAGTGGTGCGGGCAGTGCTGTCAGCGCCAGTGCAGCCTCGCCGGCCGTGTCCGCGGTGTCGGCTGAGTCTGTCGAGTCCACCGTGGACTCCGGCGTGCAGGACTCCTTCATCGAGCGCCTCACCCGCGAGGGCGCCCAGCGTCCGGCTGTGCGCTCGGTGTCTGCCGAGTCGGCTGCGTCCACTGAGTCCGTCGCCGGCAGCCCCGCTGAGGCGACCGCCACCGCTGCTGTCCGTCCCTCCCGAGCCGTCGACTCCGAGGAGGAGCGCCTGGCCAGGCTCGACGCCGACCTTGATGACGAGACCGCCGCCGCCGTCGCCGCTGAGCGTGAGGCGACCCGCCGCGCCTCGGTGTACGTGCCTTCCCGCCACGCCGGCCGGGTCACCCGGGACATGGGCGTGCGCGAGGCGGTCTCCCGCGATGGTGACGAGGAGAGCTCGCCGCGCACCAAGGACTTCGTCGCCTCCCTGCCTGCCTCGACCTCCCGCAGTCTGTCCGGCTGGGGCAAGCTCTTCGCCGAGACGAGCGCCATTGAGCAGGAGGCTCAGGAGCGCGCCGTTGCGGCCCCGTCCCCGCAGGTCGCCGCTGAGCCGGCCCGGCGCACCGCCGCGGCCACTCCTCAGCCCGCCTCCCGCACGGATTCAGAGCCTGCCTCCACGGCCGCCCGCCCGCAGGCCCCTGCTGCCGCTGCCCCGGCGGCGACGGAGGGAGTCGTCAAGGAGGAGGCGACGACGTCGACCCCGCCCCAGGGTTGGCGACCGGTCCACGTTCCCGCCCCGACCTACACGCTGGCGGCCCGGGCACCCCGGCGCTCCTACGCCGACCCGGTGGTCGACCCGGGCACCTCCGCACCGGTGCCCGCCCGCCCGCAGACGGCCCGCGGCTACATTCCCGCTCCTGTGGAGGACGAGGAGGAGCTCTTCCACCCCATCGACCTCGACGCCATCCTCGAGGGGCGGCGCGCAGCCGGCGAGTAGTGCGGGCGCTCCCGCGGCACGCCGCCGGGCGACCCGGGTGCGGTGGGCGGGCTCACCGCACCCGAACTTGCCAGGACTCCCGGCGGCGATGCTAGGATCGGTCCGCACTTGGGGCTATGGCGCAGTTGGTAGCGCGTCTCGTTCGCAATGAGAAGGTCGGGGGTTCGAATCCCCCTAGCTCCACCACCTCCAAGGTCTGCCCCGCCAGGGAACTGGCGGGGCAGACCTTTTGTCGTGGCTGACGCGGGCGAAGGCGGTGCGAAAGTGATCTCCGTCACGGGCGTTAGGTGTCAGGTGGTGGAGGTGCGCGGAATTGCAGGGACGTGACGGGCTGGCAGCACGATGTGGCAGACCGTCGAGGGTGGGTGCTCGAGACTTTTGTCTGCGGTGACGGCGATCTCGTGCGTATCCTGGACAGGAAACCAACCGAGTGGACTGTTAATGGGAGAAGTACCTTGCCGCAGCATGATCGGATGAGGCGTCGCAGCTTTCTGATGGGCGGTCTCGCCCTGGCCGCCTCGAGCACTCTTCTACCTGAGCTGCAGACGGCGGCTCACGCCTCTCCGGCCCCGGCCGCCGGCCCTCCCGCGGCGCCCTCGCAGGTGCTATCGGATATGCAGGACCCGCGCGCCTGGACCCTCTCCTCCCGGGATGGCTCCATCCGCCCCGACACCTCCACCCACTCCCACGGGACTCAGTCGCTGGAGATCGCCACCACCGGTGACTCCCGCCGTCCCACCAGCGCGGATCTGGCCCTGTCTGGCGTTGACATGACTGACTGCCAATGGGACCTGTGGCTGCGCGCCGAGGACTACCGGCAGATCGAGAGCATCCAGCTCGAGCTCGGTGGGGAAGGTGAGGACTGCCTGCGCCTGGACGTGGCTCCCGACATGCGCACGCTGCGCACCGGAAGCTGGTGCCGGGTGACCGTCAACCGGGCCGCCGAGCGCTCCGTCGTCGGACACCCCCGGCTGGACCGGGTGACGCGAGTGCGCCTGAAGGTCGTCCCCGCCTCCGACTCGGCGCCGAGTCGCCTGTGGCTCGGCTACCTGGCCACCCTGCCGTCTGCCGCCAGCGGCATCGTCTCCATCTCCTTCGACGACGGCTACGACAGCGATTACAAGACGGCCCGGGCGATTCTGCAGGACTGCGGCATCGGCGCGGCAACCTCCTACGTCATCGCTGACAAGGTCGGGCTGCCCGGCCGCATGAGTGCCAACCAGCTCGCCGAGATGCGCGAGCGTCACGGCTGGGACATCGCCGCTCACGCCTCCGCCGACCTCACCACCCTCGACGAGACGGGGGTGCGTCGGGAGCTGGAGACCATCAGGTCCTTCCTCCTTGAGCACGGCTACCCAGAGGGCGCCGCCCACTTCGCCCTGCCCATGGGGCGGTACAACGACCTCGTGCTGCGCACCTCCCAGGACTACTTCACCTCGATGCGCACCATCGAGAACGCCCCGGAGACCCTCGCGCCGGGGGACCCGTTCCGGCTGCGCGTCTTCTACTGCGGCTCCTACACCACCGAGTCCCAGGTTGAGAAGGCGCTGGCCCGCTGCCGGGAGCACCGCTGCTGGACCCACATGGTCTTCCACCGCATCGACGAGCAGACCGACGGCGCTCCCGAGTCGATCAAGGCGGACAGCTTCGAGCGCTTCATGAGGCGAGTGGCTGACTCCGGCCTGCCCGTCAAGACGGTTCCCGAGGTCATGCGCAGCCAGTCGCCCGCCCTGGCCTGAGGCGCCGTCGCCTCCTGGAGCGGAACCGCCACCCCGATACGGAAAGACTGACACTATGACCTGGTCCTTCGGCCCGCTCGTGCTGCTGGTCTGCCTGGTCATCCTGGTGGCCTGTTTCGCGGTCAAGCTGCTGTTCAAGCGCAGGACACGGCTCCGGGTGGTCCGGGCGGTCCACAGAGAGGAGCACGGCGAGGGGCGGGGCGCAGGGCGCGGTGGGGTGGTCACTGTGCGCAGCCCGGTGACGACGCCGGATGAGGCTCAGCGATCGGCCGACGCCACCGGGCTGCCCCGGGCGCTCATGCGGGCCGGTGGGCCCCTGCCCGCCGTCGTCGTGGCCCTCGGCGTGGTGGGGTGGCTCTGCTGGCGGATGCTGGTCAGCCGGCACCACGTCCTGGACACGTGGATCGTGTGGACCTTCGATGTCCTCTTCGTGATCGTGGCCGTGCAGCTCGTGGTGGCCGGTTTCGAGGGGCGCGTCATCGGCCGCGGCGAGGCGCATCGGGTCGCCGTGCTCGTACCGCTCTACAACGAGGATCCCGACGTCGTGGTGCGGATGCTCTCCGCCCTGCTGCACCAGAGCTCGCCGCCGGCCGAGATCCACGTCGTCGACGACGGCTCCACCCAGGGCGCCTATGTGGCAGAGCGGGACTGGTTCATCCGGCAGGCGGCGCTGGCCGGCATCTACGCCAGCTGGCAGCGCACCCCCAATGAGGGCAAGCGCCATGCGCAGGTGCACGGTTTCAGGAAGATCCGTGACGCTGACCTGTTCGTGACCGTCGACTCCGACTCCATGCTCGACGCCGAGGCCCTCCATGAGATCGTCCAGCCCTTCAGTGACCCCCGGGTCATGTCGGTGGCCGGCGTCATCCTGGCGATCAACAACCGGGAGAACCTGCTCGCCCGGGTCACTGACGTGATCTTCGTCGGCCAGCAGCTCATCGACCGTTCCTTCATGTCTCAGCTCGGCTCGGTCATGGTCAACTCCGGCGGCCTGGCCGCCTACCGGTGCTCCATCCTGGCCGAGAACATCGACACCTACCTGAGCGAGAGCTACCTGGGGCGGCACGTGGAGTTCTCCGACGACTCCATGCTGACCCTCTTCGCCCTGCTGCACGGCAGGACCGTCCAGCAGCCCTCGGCCTTCGCCTTCGCATGGATGCCCGATCGCTGGAGCCACCACTACCGCCAGCAGGAGCGCTGGTTCCGCGGCTCCTTCATCCGCGGGCTCTGGCGCATCCGCTTCCTGCCGGTCCTCTCGTGGGGCTGGTGGCGCCAGGCCACCGGGTGGATGCAGATCTGGCTGGTGATCTCGGTCTTCGTCTACCTGCTGCTGTGGCGTCCGCTCGTCCTGGGCGGCGGTGTGCCGCCGACGGTGGTGCTGGTGCCTCTGGCGATTGGGCTGGCGCAGGGCTCGCGGTACATCTCCGTGTGGCGCTCGGACACCACCGGCCCCCAGAGGTACGCCAGCCTCCTCCTGTCCCCGGTGGCGACGCTGTGGTCCGCACTGATCCTGCGTCCCCTGCGCGTCTGGGGGATGGTCACCAGCGCCAAGATGGGGTGGAACACCCGCCAGCAGGTCGAGGTCACCTCGCAGTGAGGCGGCCGCGCCCGCTGCTCACGTCCTACTTCGCTTACTTTTACCCGTGCCCCACTAACACTTCGACCGAATCTTCAGAAAAGACCCGGAGCCGCGTCTTTTCTGAAGATTCGGTCGAAGTGTTGAGGCCGACGACGGCCGCCCTGATCCGTTGTGCATCGAATGAGCTGTTAACGATCGTTTTCGGACACGGTGCTACTCTCGCCCCGGAATCATCCCGACCTCGAGAGATCTCACCATGTCCACAACAACCTCACGCGGCTCCGCTGCGGCGAAGCCGTCCAGTGCCGGCTCCGGCCCGGTCAAGGAGCTGACTGCTCGCGGCATCATCATCGGCGGCATCATCACGCTCATCTTCACCGCGGCGAACGTCTACCTCGGCCTCAAGGTGGGACTCACCTTCGCCACCTCGATCCCGGCCGCCGTCATCTCCATGGCGATCCTGCGCCGCTTCTCCGATCACACGATCCAGGAGAACAACATCGTCCAGACGATCGCTTCGGCGGCCGGGACGCTGTCCGCCATCATCTTCGTGCTGCCCGGGCTCATCATCGTGGGCTGGTGGACCGGATTCCCCTACCTCCAGACCGTCCTGGTCATCATCCTGGGCGGCATCCTCGGCGTCACCTACTCCATCCCGCTGCGGCGCGCGCTCGTGACCAACTCCGACCTGCCCTACCCCGAGGGCGTGGCCGGCGCCGAGGTCCTGCGCGTGGGCGACACCAGTGAAGGGGCTGAGGAGTCCAGCCGTGGACTGGGTGTCATCGTGCGGGGCTCCATCGCCTCGGCGGCCCTGTACTTCCTCAACGCCCTCAAGGCCATCAGCGTCGACATCTCCGGGGTCTTCCGGGTCGGTGCCGGCGCCACGATGGCGGGCACCTCCCTGTCCCTGGCGCTGGCCGGCGTGGGCCACCTGGTCGGCGTGGGCGTCGGCATCGCCATGATCGTCGGCCTGCTCATCTCCTACGGGGTGCTGCTCCCGATGCGCACCTGGGGCACGGCAGTCGCCGACAAGGACCTCGCCGACTTCGTGGGCGCCACCTTCGCCAGCGAGGTGCGGATCGTCGGCGCCGGCGCCATCGCCATCGCCGCCATCTGGACCTTCCTGAAGATCCTCGGCCCCATCGTCACCGGTATCCGCGAGTCCCTGGCCTCCAGCGCCAAGCGCGACGCCGGCGAGGAGATCCCCCTGACCGAGCGAGACCTGTCGATGAAGACGGTCATCGGCGTCACCGTCGGCTCCATGCTCCCCATCGGTGTGCTCCTGTGGCTGTTCCTGCACGGGACCTCCATGGCTCACCACGCCACGGGCCTCATCATCGTCTCCATCCTCTTCATCCTGCTGACCGGCCTGGTCGTCGCCTCGGTCTGCGGCTACATGGCCGGCCTCATCGGCTCGTCCAACTCGCCGATCTCCGGCGTCGGCATCCTCGTGGCGGTCACCGCGGCCGCGCTCGTGCGCACCATCGCCACGACCTCCTCGCCCGACGACGTTCGCACCCTGGTGGCCTACACCCTGTTCGTCACCGCGGTCGTCTTCGGCGTGGCCACCATCTCGAACGACAACCTCCAGGACCTCAAGACCGGCCAGCTCGTCGACTCCACCCCGTGGAAGCAGCAGGTGGCCCTCGTGATCGGTGTCGTCTTCGGCGCCATCGTCATCCCGCCGGTGCTCACCCTCATGCAGGGCGCCTTCGGCTTCGCCGGCGCCCCCGATGCCGGTGACGACGCTCTGGCCGCACCCCAGGCGAACCTCATCAAGCACCTGGTCCAGGGCGTCCTCGGCGGGGACCTCAACTGGAGCCTGCTGGGGCTGGGCGCTCTCATCGGCGCCGTCGTCATCGCCATCGACGAGATCCTGCGCCGCACCAGCAAGTACTCCCTGCCGCCGCTTGCCGTCGGCATGGGCATGTACCTGCCCACGGCCGTCACCGTCATGATCCCGATCGGTGCCGCTCTCGGTCATCTCTACGACCGCTGGGCCGAGCGCACCGCCAACCCGGAGCGGGCCAAGCGCATGGGCACGCTCATGGCGACCGGCCTCATCGTCGGCGAGAGCCTCGCCGGGGTGGTCTACGCCGGGATCGTCGTGGCCTTCGGTGGTAAGGCGGACCCGCTGGCCATCATGCCCGAGGGCTTCGCCGGCATCGCTCCCTGGGTGGGCGTGGTGCTGTTCGTCGGCACTCTGTGGTACCTCTACCGGGGCGCCCGCCAGGAGAGCACTCGCGACTGAGGGGCGCTGCTGGAGTCTCTGGTAGCCATCGTTTCCTCCGACCGTCCTCGCGGTCGCCGTCCCTGCACTAGGCTGGGCAGCGGCCGCGAGGACGCGTAGTACCAGGAGGACCTCATGACTTCGACAGCACCAGCAGTTTCCGTGGCATGCGGGATCGACATCGGCGGATCGGGCGTCAAGAGCGCCCTGGTCGACCTGGCCACGGGCACGTTCATCGGTGAGCGCGTCCGCATCGACACCCCTGAGGAGTCCACTCCCGCAGCTGTTGCCGAGGTCTGCCGCGAGCTCCTCGAACAGCTCGAGGTGGGCGACGACGTCCCGGTTGGCGTGGCCCTGCCCGCTCCGATCGTGCACGGCACCGTCCCCTTCATCGCCAATCTCGACAAGTCCTGGACGGGCGTCAATCTCACCGAGCTCATGCGCGAGCACCTGGGCCGGCCGGTGACCGGACTCAACGATGCCGACGCCGCAGGCCTGGCGGAGGTCGCCTTCGGTGCCGCCAAAGATGTGCCCGGGACCATCATCGTCACCACCCTGGGCACCGGGATCGGCTCGGCTGTCATTGTTGACGGAACCCTGGTCCCCAACACCGAGCTCGGGCACCTGGAGATTGACGGCTACGACGCCGAGAGCCGGGCCTCCGCCGGGCAGCGCACCGTACAGGAGCTGTCCTGGAAGAAGTGGGCCAAGCGTCTCCAGCGCTACTACTCCCACGTGGAGATGCTCTTCTCCCCGGACTTGTTCGTCGTCGGTGGTGGAGTCTCCCGCAAGCACGAGAAGTACCTGCCGCTGCTCGATCTCAAGACCCCGATCGTCCCGGCTCAGCTGCTCAACACGGCCGGCATCGTGGGCGCCGCCTACCAGGCCTCCCGCGCCCGCGCCTCCTGAGGGGCTGCGTGGTTCGGCGCCCCGCAATGCCGAGCGGAGCAGTGGTGAAGCCAGGCGTCGGAGCGGGGAGAACAGACCTGACACCCTGGGAACATAGGTGTGACGCAGGTCGCGCGAAAGTCGTTTGACAGGAGGCGGTCAGGCCTGGCTATAGTACTCCTCGCTGCCGACGCAACCGCACGGTTCGACGGCGGTACCGGACGGCGGAAACGCCGAACCGGAAGGAGTGATCCTACCGGTACGGAAAAAGCAGAATAGTTCAGAGATCAGGGTCACGCGATCCGAGTTTGATTCCCGAACGACAACCTGCTTATGCTAGTCCGGTCGCCTTCGAGAGGCAAGTAAGGAACTCTTCCTGGTCTTAAATCTCGGTGGGTGTGTTGTTTGAGAACTCGATAGTGTGTCATGTTTTTTATGCCATGGCCCTGGGGGCTGCGCATGATGTTGGTTGTGTGTGGTTGTTGGGGTTTTGTTTTGTTTTGGTTTGCCTGGCCCTTGTTGTGGGGTTGGGTTGGGCCTGGTCTGGTTTTCTGGACTGTTGTACTGACTTTGGGTTCTGGCTGACTATTTGTTTGTGGTTGGTTGGGGCTTGTTTTTGTTGGTTTTGTTTGGAGAGTTTGATCCTGGCTCAGGACGAACGCTGGCGGCGTGCTTAACACATGCAAGTCGA
>NZ_JBGEVE010000011.1:0-89038 GCF_048514265.1 Actinomyces sp. SKVG-SVH-4(1)
CGCACATCCTGACCAACCCCAGAACCAGACACAAAACACCCCTCCCACGAGTGGTGCATCCACCACCAGACCCCACCCTGACACGCCCCCGCCACCGAAGGGGACATTCCACGCGGCCGGGGGCGTGTCGTCCCGGGCGGGGGCGTTCGACGCCGTCGGGGACAGCAATCCCGTCCCCGCACGCGCAGGATGCCCCCGGGCAGTAGATCCCCACCCTCGTGCAGTAGACCGCGCCGGAGACGGCCCAGGCCGGAACCGGCGTCGAAACCACAACCGCCGGACCCCACACAGACGCTAGAAGGGACCAGGCCGGGGAAAGGGGCGGCCCCCAGGGTGAGACGCCCAGATTCGCCGCCACGACCGGGCGGAGTGGATCAGGCCTGCGGCCCTGGGTGCCCGAGTCCGGCGGGTTCTCGCCACCGGCCCTCACCGGTCGGGGTGGCTCACCCCTATCCCAGCAGCCCGGCGCGTTCGGCGAGGACCGCCAGGTGCACCCGGTTACGGGCACCGACCCGCTCCTGCGCACTGCGCAGGTGGGCCTTGACGGTTGAGACCGAGATGTACAGCCGGTTCGCGATCTCCTCAGTGGTCAGTCCCTCGGCGGCCGCGGCGATGACCTCGAGCTCGCGCCGGCTGAGCCCCGCCGCCGCCTGCTGAGCCTGGGCCACGGCGTGCTGACGCTCCTGCGAGCGAAGGTCATAGGCCGCCGCCGCCGGTGCCGTCGGCTGGGAACGCACGTATCGCAGCAGCTCGGCAAGCGCCCCCGGTGAGAGCACCGACTCGCCCGCCATGACCCGACGCAGCCCGGCATGGAGCTCCTCGGAGGCGGAGTACTTGAGCAGGTACCCCACAGCACCGGCCTCAATGACGCGCACGACGGCGTCGTCAACGTCCCAGGTAGTCAGCGCCACGACGTGGGGGTGGCGCGGTGCGGCACAGATCTGGCGGGTGGCCTCGATCCCGTCCATGACGGGCATGCCCAGGTCCATGAGCACGATATCGGCCTCGATACGGCCCACCACGTCGATCGCCTCACGGCCGTCACCGGCCTCAGCGACGACGACGTAGTCCTGGCCGGGCCGCAGGAGCGGCTTGATGGCCGCGCGCGTCAGTGGGTCGTCGTCGACGAGGATGACACGGACCGGGCGGGCCGGTGCGGGGGACGCGGACCAGGAGGCCGGGGCGGCGGAGGGATCGGGCACGGAGCCCAGCCTAGGTGCGTGCGCCGACACAATCACCATCCCAACGGCCCAGGCCCCGGATGGTACAGCCCCGTGAGCTGCACGCCGGCCGATTTCTCCCGACCGGGCTGTGCAGATACTGGTTGGCGGCCGCTCAGCGACTGGTGCGGGGTGACTCCGCCGAGCGCCAGGGCAGGTGCGCGCTCACGACGAACCTGCCCTGGCCGTCGGGGCCGGCATGGAACGTACCGCCGCAGATCGCCGCCCGTTGGGCCATGCCGCGCAGGCCCGAGCCGCCCTGGGCGTCACCGACGACGACTCCGGGTTCTGACGCTGCGCCTCGGCCAGCACCCGAGGCCTGAGGCACCTCATAGGACTCGGGGTCCTGAGCCTCCGGCTCGGTCCGAGAGATCCGGTTGGAGCAGGTGATGTCGATGCCGGTGTCCGGACCGCCCTCGACGCGCAGCTGCACACTCGTACCGGGCGAGTGCTTGCGGGCGTTGGTCAGGGACTCCTGGACGATCCGGTAGACGGCGCGCGAGAGCACCTCATCGGCCTGCGCAGCGCGGTCGAGGTAGATCGAGGAGCTCAGCGGCTGACGGGCGGCAAGAACCCCGTCCACCACCTCTCTGAGGTCCTCCAGGCGCGGGGCGGGCTCGACCGCGCCCACCGGCTCGCGCAGCACGGCGAGCAGGGAACGCAGGTCCCGCATGGCGCCCTGGGCCTCCTGTCGCACGCGCTGGGCGGCGGCCCGCGGATCGTCCTCGCCGACGGCGCCGGCTGAGTCCGGGGCCTGCGAGCCCTCTGGGGCATTCGAGCTCTCCGACGTCTCCAGGACGCCCTGCTCCAGGGCGGCGGCGTGGAGGGCGAGCAGCGACAGGCGGTGGCCGAGTCCGTCATGCACCTCGCGAGCCACCCGCTCACGCTCAGCCTGCAGGCTGACGGTGTCCGCCAACCGGCTGGAGGTCCGGGTCTGCTCCTGGGCGGTGCGCTCGGCCTGGGCTGAGGCGTCGGCCGCCTCCCGGGCTCGGCGTCGTGCCTTCATCTCCCCGTCACGCGCGCGCAGCCACAGTCCGACGCCGACCGGCAGGGACATGGCCACCACCGCGAGGAACAGCACCTGCAGCACCGACACATGGGTCACGGCATGGGGGTCAGGGGAGGATGAGTTGAAGGCACCGATCATCGAGCTCCCGGTGGCCCCGTAGCTCGCGTCCCGGAAGAGCGCCGTCAGGGTGCCGACGGCGAGCAGCGCGCCCGTGGCCCACGGGACAGGGTCGCGCAGGGAGCGGGACCGGCGCACCACGGTGGTGAAGGCGATGAGTCCCACCGTGGTGTCCAGGGCAGCGATAACACTCGCGAGCGCCGAGACGACCGTGATTGGCACCGGCCAGCGCCGGCGCAGGAAGAACGCCACGAGAAGCCCCAGCCCCGTGAGGATTCCAGCGGCTTCGAGCACTGGGTGGTGGCTCTCCTTGAGAACCTGCTCATGGTTGAAACGTGTTCCCAGCGCAATGAGGAACCCCATGGCGCACAGGGCGAACAGGCCCAGGGATCGCAGGATCGTCAGGGTGACGCGCAGGGCATGGCGTTGCGACGGGGACAGGGACTGTGTAAACGACGGAGCCGGTCTTACAGGCGCGTACGGCACAGGGGCGGAGGGAACCGCAGTCATCGGGGGGCGGAGGCGCGGGTCCGACGCCGCAGGAGTACCGGGAGCAGCGGAAGGAGCGGGGTATGAGGGATGCGGGGAGAGTCCCGCGTACCCCGTGTACCCCGGATATCCCGGATATCTCGGATAGGAGGGGTAGGCCGGTGGGATCGGCGGGTATGGCAGGGCCCGCGCCCCGAAGGCGGGCGCAGTGAGCTCAGTCCGACCACCCCCAGGGCTACCGCTCCAGCCCGACACGGGTGGGGTGCCGGGTCCAGGAGTGGGCGGGTAGGTGGGGACTGACATGTGCTCACTGTAGAACCGGGCACTGACACGCATGATCGCCCGATAGGACACGATTCGGGCGCTACAGCACGGGAGGCATCGTCCTTTTGGACAGTCGCGATGAGTGCCCTTTCGGACGGCCGCCTCGGACTCATCGGTCGATGTGCGCGCCGCACGGCCGGGGCCATCGTTGTTCCCGTCAGCTGATCCCGTCAGCTCCGGTGACGACACACCGTGATGGGCACTGCCGCATCCCGCTCAGTGCCTCACCTCCCGCATCTCGAAGGACCCATCATGACCAGCCCCGTCAACCCAGTCCCTTCCTCACCCGCCGGTGTCCCCGCCGCGGGCTTCCCCGCCCCGGCCGCAGGCATGGGCTTCCCCGCCCCCGAGCCGAAGCGCTCCTGGTTCGCCCGGCACAAGATCCTCACCGGTATCGGCGCCTTCATCGCCGTCGGCATGATCGCCTCCGCACTCAACGGTGGTGGGGGTTCGGGGAACTCGAGCACTACCGCCGCCACCCTGCCGTCCATCCAGTCGATGGCCAGCGCGCCCGCTCAAGCAACCGCCGGCCAGGACTCCGCAGCCGCACCCAGCCCTCAGCAGCAGGAGCCGGCAAAGGATGCCGAGAAGTCGGACTCCGCACTGAGCTTCCCCGGGAAGCAGAGCGACGACGTCGTCGGAAACGCCGGTGACACGATCGACGACGGCGGCATCAAGGTCAGCGCCACGCCTGTGGCCGCGGGTGACGCCACCCTGGGCCCCACCGCCTGCTCGACCATCACGATCACCAACGGCTCCAAGAACACCCTGGACGTCAATGCCCTGGACTTCACCTTGCAGAACCCGGCCGGGGCGATCAGCAACAGCGGCTTCCTGGGGTCGAGCAACCACCTGTCCTCATCCACGCTCATCGCGGGTGGCTCGGTCAGCGGCGATGTCTGCTTCGATGCCGACGTGTCGGCCGGAGGGCAGTACGTGCTCCTCTACAAGCCCACACTCTCGCTGTTCGGGCACCGCCGGGCCTGGATCAACAACCTCTGACATCCCACGGGGTCCGCAGGTGCATCTGGCACGTGCGGACCCCACCGGCCGGGGACATTCCACGCGGCCGGGTGCGTCTCGTCCCAGCCGGGGGCATTCGACGCCGTCGGGGACAGCAATCCCGTCCCCGCACGCGCGACATGCCCCCGGCCGGAAGAGAATGTCCCCGCACGCGCGGGATGTGCCCCAGCTGTCGAACGAACAAGACTCGACACACATTCTGTTGACACTTATGGTGGTGAACTGTCAACAGATTGTCCGGGGGTGTCAGAAATGGTTCATGCAGCCGCCACTTCCTCATGGCCGCGCGTGACCTGGGAGACCTTGCCCTGGCGCCCCCGGGACGGTGCTGCCCTCAGCGCTCGGCAGCGCTCTCGTCTGCCACGCTCCTACGACTCGGCCGTCGTACCGAACATCGCCGACGCCGCGGTCGAGCTCCCCACCGAGGTCATGGCACGTGAAGCGGCTACGGTATCGGCGGTAGCGCGCTTCGATGCGACTGCGGCCTGCGCCCTGCTTCCGTTCACTGCCCTGCTTCTGCGCAGCGAGTCGAGTGCGTCCTCGCGCATTGAGCGCCTGACGTCGTCGGCACGCCGCATCGTGGAAGAGGAGACCTTCGGCGGCGACCGCAGCAGTGGAAACGCCGCCCTCATCGTGGCCAACACCCGGGCGATGGAGACGGCCACCGGAGCACCCTGGCCTCTGGGCCTCGGCTCCCTGCTGTCCATGCATCAGGCCCTGCTGGGGGACTCTGCCCCGACCATCGCAGGCCGTCTCCGGCAAGAGCCGGTATGGATCGGTGGCTCGGACCTGTCCCCGGCAGGCGCCATGTTCGTCCCTCCTCACTATGAACGGGTGCCGAGCGCAGTGGAGGATCTGCTCTCCTTCTTGCGGCGCTCAGATCTGCCGCCCTTGACCAAGGCGGCGCTGGCGCACGCCCAGCTGGAGACGATCCATCCTTTCGCAGATGGCAACGGCCGCACCGGGCGGGCGCTGATTCACGTCGTCCTGTCGGGGGAAGGGCTGTCCCTCAACGCGCCGCTGCCGCTGTCGGCGATCCTCCTGACCGATGTGGGGACCTACTTCCGAGCCCTGGACAAGTACCGAGCGGGGGCGCCGCTGGCGGTGGTCGAACTGTTCATCGATGCGGCGCAGCGCGCCGCGGAGCTCGGGGCCTGGGCGGGCCGGGAGCTCGACGACGTGCACAGGCAGATGCAGGATCGTGTGTCCTCCCGTGCCGGGACCCCCGACCGCGACCTCGTACGTCATCTTGTCTCCCAGCCGGTGACGGATGTTCGCGGGGCGGCCGCTGCGGTGGGAGTGTCGGAGCAGGCGGCGCGGCGCGCGCTGGAGCGCTTGGAGAACGCCGGCGTCGTTCGGGGCTACCAGGTCTCCCGGGGTCGCCGAGCCTGGAGGGCTCAGGACGTCCTGGACCTCATGGATGAGGTGGCCGAAGGACTCGGGCGCCGGCAGGCTCCCGCGGACGTCTGACAGGACGTCGTCACGGCGGGGACATTCCACGCGGCCGGGTGCGTCTCGTTCCAGTTAGGGGCATTCGACGCCGTCGGGGACAGCAATCCCGTCCCCGAATGCGTCACCTGTCCCCGACCGCACAGAAATGTCCCCGCACGCGCGAGACGTCACCGGCCGCGCGGGGTCCCAGCAGCGCGGGGCGTCGGCTCAGATGCCGCGCGCCGACAGCACGCCGTCGATCGCGCGCAGCTCCTCCAGGACCTTGGGCTCGATCTCGCCCTCGACGTCGACCAACGTCACCGCCAGCTCGCCGCGGGACTTGTTGAGCAGGTTGGCGATGTTCTGCCCGTGCTGGGCCACGATCGTGGAGACCTGGCCGACCATGTTGGGCACGTTGCGGTTGACGATGACGAGCCGGTGCGTGCCCTCCTGGCGCGCCATGACGGCCTCGGGGAAGTTGACCGAGTTGTGGACCTGCCCGTCCTCGAGGAAGCCGCGCAGGGAGTCGGCGGCCATGATGGCGCAGTTACGCTCGGCCTCCTTGGTGGAGGCGCCCAGGTGGGGCAGGGAGATGCACTTGGGGTGCTTGTGGACCTGCGTGGAGGGGAAGTCGCACACGTAGCCGCGCAGCGTGCCCTCGTCGAGGGCCGCCACGACGGCGTCAGTGTCAACGATCTCGGCGCGCGCGAAGTTGAGCAGCACCGCGGTCTCCTTCATGAGGGCCAGGCGCTGGGTGCTCACCAGTCCGCGGGTGGCGGGGATGAGCGGCACGTGAACGGTGAGGATGTCGGCGCGGCGGAAGACCTCCTCCATGGAGTCGGCCCGCTCGACCTCGGCGCTCAGGTGCCAGGCGTGCTCCACGGAGATTCCCGGGTCGAAGCCGACGACGTTGAGCCCCAGCCCCAGGGCGGCGTTGGCCACCTGCACACCGATGGCCCCCAGGCCGATGACGCCGAGCGTGCGGCCGGGCAGCTCGAATCCGACGAACTGCTTCTTGCCGGCCTCGACGGCCTTGGCGATCTCGGCGTCGTCGCCCTCGAGGGTGTGGGCGAAGCGGGCTGCCGGGATGAGGTTGCGCGAGGCGATGAACAGTCCCGCCAGGACCAGCTCCTTGACGGCGTTGGCGTTGGCGCCGGGGGTGTTGAATACGGGCACACCGCGCTCGGTGAGCGCCTCGACCGGGATGTTGTTCGTGCCGGCGCCGGCGCGGGCCACCGCCAGGACCGACTCCTCGATGGGGGTGTCGTGGAGCTTGGCCGAGCGCACCAGGAGGGCATCGGGCTCCTCCACGGAGCCGCCGACCTCGTAGAGCTCGTCGGGCAGGCGGGACAGGCCGGCCCCGGAGATGGCGTTGAGGGTGCGGATACGGAACTTGTGGTCAACGCTGCTGGTGGTCACGGAAGTACTTTCTGCAGAGCGGTCCGGGTGGGGGAAGGTCGTGGCGGACAGGTGGTCGAGCCCACGGGCCGATGGCCGGCCCACAAACCGGTCGGGCCCACAGGCCAGGCGAGACGGCCGGGATGGCGAGCCGGCGGGCGCTCAGGCCCGGGCGGCGAAGTCGGTCATGTAGTCGATGAGGGCGCGCACGCCCTCGATCGGCATGGCGTTGTAGATGGAGGCGCGCATGCCGCCCACGGAGCGGTGCCCCTTGAGGTTGGTGAGCCCGGCGGCCTCGGCGCCGGCCAGGAAGTCGGCGTCGCGGGCGGGGTCGGCCAGGGTGAAGGGCACGTTCATCCAGGACCGCGAGCGCTCCTGAACGGGGTTGGCGTAGAAGTCGGAGGAGTCGATGTAGCCGTAGAGGAGCTCGGCCTTGGCGCGGTTGCGCTCGGCCATCGCCTCCAGGCCGCCGCCGTCCTCGATCCAGTGGCCGATGAGCCCCAGCAGGTAGATGGCGAAGGTGGGGGGCGTGTTGAGCATGGAGTCGGCGTCGGCCATCTTCTGGTAGTCCAGGACGGTGGGGGTCACCGGGCGAGCCCGCCCCAGCAGGTCCTCGCGCACGATGACGACGGCCAGGCCCGAGGGCCCCATGTTCTTCTGAGCCCCGGCGTAGATGAGGCCGTAGCGGGAAACGTCAATGGGCCGGGAGAGGATCGTGGAGGAGAAGTCGGCCACCAGCGGGACCTCGCCGGCCTCGGGCACGTAGTCGAACTCGACGCCGCCGATGGTCTCGTTGGGCGTGTAGTGCAGGTAGCGGGCCGCCTCGGGCACCGTGAAGGAACCGGGCTCGGGGGTGGTCGTGTAGGAGGAGGCGGCCTCGTCGGCGGGCACGACGACGTCGAGCTCGTAAGCGCCGGCCTGCTTGATGGCCTTGGCGGACCACTGGCCGGTGTTGAGGTAGGCGACCGTGTCGCCGGGGGCGGTCAGGTTGAGGGGGATGCCGGCGAACTGGGCGCTGGCCCCGCCCTGGAGGAAGAGCACGCGGTAGTTGTCGGGGACGGACAGGAGGCGGCGCAGGGTGGCCTCGGCGTCGGCCGCGCAAGCCACGAAGTCGGCTCCGCGGTGGGAGACCTCCAGGACGGACATTCCCGATCCGCCCCAGCTGGTGAGCTCGGAGGCGGCCTGCTCGAGGACGGGCAGGGGGAGCTGGGCGGGACCGGCGGAGAAATTGAAAACGCGCACGGAGTCATCATGGCCGCTTATGCGCGCGGCGGCAATGTCGTCCCGCATGGCGTCGCCCGCCGACGTCGGAACGCAGCCGGACCGCTGCCGGCATGCGGCCGGCATGCGGCCGGAACGCGGCACAACACGAAATTCTCATGTCCTCCAAAAGTACGGGTGGCACAGGCCCTTCACCCCGTCAACCGAGCACGTTGTCAGCGATAGCACAGGTGGACCGCTCAACTGGCCGGTAGGGTTTACCCACGCCCAAGTCCCTACCTGACAAGTTTTTATGATCGATTCACAGCACGACGAGACCACTTCTGCAGCAGCTTCCGGCTCCACGTCGGCGGCCGCGCAGCAATCGCACGGCCCAGGTTCCGATCGCACGCCCTCCCTGGGACACCAGGTGCTCGACCGGCTCCGCAGGGGGCGCAAGCCGCGCTTGGGCGCCATCCTCATGGCGCTCGTCGCCGTGGTGTCCCTGGCCACCGGGTTCCGGGCCTGCAACTGCAACCGGGCCTGGATCGAGGTCTCCGCGGCGGCCACGCCGGAGGCCAACCCGCTCAAGGGCATGATGCCCTTCGCGCCGGCGGACGCCTCCCACTCACCGGCGCTGCAGGAGAACGCCCCGCCCCACACGATGGAGTGGCTGACGCTGCCGGTCAGCGACGTCGTCGCCGGGCCCGGCTCGTACTCGTGGGACAGGCTCGATGCGCACCTCAATGCCATCGCCTCGCGCGGACACCAGGCGGTGCTGCGCTTCTACGTCGACTACCCCGGGCGCCCCAGCGGCATCCCAGCCTACCTGCTGAGCTCCCACGCGGTGCCGACCCACGACTACACGTTCCACGGCAACGCGCCGGGCCAGTCGCTGGCGCCGGACTACAACGACCCCGAGATGATGTCGATGCTCACCGGCTTCATCTCGGCCCTGGGCCAGCAGTACGACGGCGACTCGCGCCTGGCCTTCATCACCCACGGCCTGGTGGGCTTCTGGGGCGAGGGGCACACCTACCCGATGAACGGCAAGGTCTCCGGCGAGAACCCCTCCGGCGAGAACTGGATGCCGTCGGCGGCGAACCAGAACACCCTCGTTGACACCTGGGACAGCGCCTTCCAGGTGACGCCGACGCTGGCGCGCTACCCGTCCGCGGAGACGGTCAAGCACGGGGTCGGCTACCACGATGACTCCTTCGGCTACGCGACGATGGACACCGCCGACTGGCACTTCCTGCCGAAGCTGAAGGAGGCCAAGGCGGACCAGGCCTGGCAGCAGCATCCGATCGGCGGCGAGATCTACCCGGGCATCCAGGAGTGCTCCGTGCGCAACCCGGGCAGCTGCATGGCCTCGGGCTCCAACGGAGGAACGGTGGACATCAACGCCTCCATCAAGGCCACGCACGCGAGCTGGCTGGTGGACAACTGGGCCTTCACCACGACCCTCAACGGCTCCGAGCGCGAGCGGACCGTGCAGGCCTCCGCCGAGACCGGCTACGACCTGGCGGTGGCGCGCTGGCGGATGCGCAACGGCAAGGTCGAGGTGCAGATCGCCAACAACGGGGTGGCGCCCTTCTACTACAACTGGAACGTGGAGGCGGTGGCCATCAACACCTCCAACGGCATGGAGGTCGGGCGCACCACGCTCAGCGGCGACCTGCGCAAGGTCGCGGTCGGCAAGTCCCAGACCTTCTCCGGGCAGCTCCCGGCGGACCCGGACGGACAGAACACGATCCTGGTGCGCGTGGTCAACCCGCTGGACTCGGGTCAGCCGCTGCGCTTCTCCAGCGCCGGCCAGGACCAGACGCTGCCCGGCTACCTCACCCTGGGCCGCACCCCCACCAAGTAGGGCGCTGGGCCACCGAAGGGATCCCGACGGGGACCCGGCCCCACCCGGGGCCGGGCGCCCTCACCGGATCCCACTCCAAGACAACGTCAGCCGCAGGTCCGTGTGAACCCCCGCATACGCGGGGCTGACGCACTGCGGCTCACCTGGCCGCCGGACGGTAACGGCAAGCACCGGAAGTGAGAGACGGCGGGGGTTGAAAATGAACCAAGCATCTTCAATCCCCGCCCTCCTGGTCAGGGTAAGCCTCTCGGGAAGGAACACCACGACTGAGACCGGACGCCGCGTCGTGATCGCCTCGGCGACGAACTCCCCTCTACCCCCGCATACGCGGGGACGACGTGCTGCTGTTCGTGATGGTGCTGCGCAACCTGCCTCTACCCCGCATGCGCAGGGCCGGCAACTCGCTGGCCTTGTGGGTGGTGGTGGCGACGCCTCTACCCCCGCGTGTGCGGGGCTGACTGCTGATCTCATGGGTACCTCCTCGCTCGCTGGCTAGCCTCTACCCCCACATACGCGGGGCTAACTTCCTCCTCTCCGACGGCTCGAAGCTCACCGCCCCTCTACCCCCGCATACGCGGGGCTGACCTGCTGACCTGCTGACCTGCTGACCTGCTGACCTGCGATGTTAGTCGGCTCGAGGTCGCCGTGGGTTCACTGCCAAGGTGGTGGCGCCCAGGGGAACCATGAGCGCACCGTCGAAGACCACCGGCCCGGGCACCTTCGCGTCGAAGGTGACCGAGACGTGCCAGCGCCCGTTGTCCTCCTGCACATCGATACCTCCGTCGCTTCGTGAGTCGGAGTGACGCTCAGCCGCAACGAGTCTGCAACCGAGCCCCGAAGCGCATTCCTCCAACAAGGACACAATGTGTTCAGGCTCCTCCGCCGTCGGCACAACGGTGGTCCACCGTAACGAAGGAGCCGTAGCGGCCCGCAGAACTCGAGGCAGAGAAGCCATCGTCCTGGTCTCGGCGAGTTTGGCCTCAACCACCCCCGTCCTCACCGCGAGTCCCACGGAGGGCAGCCGAGAACCCCCGGCCACGAGCACCCCCCGCAGGACGGGCAGGTGACGGCGACCCAGCCCGCCGATGAGTGGCAGCATCCAGCCCGCCTCCCCAAGGGAGTCTCGCAGCTGCTCCATGACGAGAGCAGCGTCGACGGCATGCACCAGAACTGCCCCTTGTCTCCCACTGTGGGGCATTCGGTAGAGCGAGCACGTGCGCAGCAGCTCCCGAGTATCAGGCGCAGCCCCGTCACCCGACCTCCCACCCATGAACCGATAAAGATAGGTGGGTCGCACGCTCATATACGGATGCGTCCCCGTCACGGTGCTGCGGCGCCGCTCCTCCTCTCGGGCGTCCAAAGCAGCCAGGAGTCCTTCCGTCCCCACCCGCAGCCGAATCCAGCCCGTCGGGTCCGGTTCCCAACAGAAATGACCAGGTGGCACCTCACCAGCACCGTCGACGACGTCGAGCAGCACGGGTGAGGTCGGACGCCCGAGGTACTCCACGGACCGCGCCACCTTCTGCAGAACGGCCAGATCGACCGGGCCATCGGCGGCGAAGGTCCAACGCACGACGTCGCTCGGACCGGTGCCGACCATCATGCCGCACTCGGGATCTTTCGCCTGCTTCTCCAGGAGGCGGTCGTTTCGGTCGACAATCCCGGTCGGCGAACCGTTCTTGTCCATCTTCAGCTCATTGTTAACGGGAACCCACCGCCGGTAACCGATCCGACGCTCACCAGCCGGAGGGGCGGTGATTCGTGGAGGAAGGCATCGGAAGAGAACCTCGACCTCGGAAACGCCTTCTCCGAGGCCATGGGCGGCAGACAGCATCGCGGCCAGTACGCGCGCTGGAGCCGGCGGCCATTCGGCGCACCCCTCTCCGTCGTGCGCGTTGAACTCTCCGAGGGGGAACGAGGCCGTGATGGTCAGATCACTCATCGCTGCGTCCGTCAGTTTTGCGCCCGTCGACGTCCAGGATGATCTTTCCCAGCGGGGAGCCGTGGGTGATCGTGACCGTGGTGGCGCCGTTCCAACCGATCTCCTGGCCCAGGTCACGCACGAGGTCCACCAGCTCGTCGACCTCCGGCAGTGCGAGGGGCTCAGAGGGTGCTCCGTGCCTCTCAACCTTGACTTCAAGGCCCGGCTCGCGCAGGCGCAGTTCCGCCCCTGCTCGCAGGTCCAGCCGTTCCTGAAGCAGTCGGTACAGCAGCAGGGTCAGACTGACCACCAGCGCTCGTGCAGGCTCCGGGCGAGAGAAGGCGAATGTCCTCAACCCCGCGAGGGAGAAGAAAGCCTTCCCCTTGATGAGTTCATAAGTGAGGTCAGAAGGAGCCTTAGCGACCTTTGCAGGAGGCATCGACCCCAGCCCTAAATTGGACAGCTTCACTCCCTGAATCGTCACTTCTTTACCCACTGCCGCGAAAAGCGGGTCTGTTTTCGCGGCCATACGACGGCGCTCAGACACTCCGGTCGCGATAATCTCCGATGTGAACAACCTCGCAGAACGCGACTCCGCAGGGTTCATGACGTAGTAACCGAGATATTCATCTCGCGTCGCATTCAGCTCGCGGGCATTCTTACCCCCCTCTTTATTTCCTCCCTGGTTGGCTTTGTCAGCAGCCTTCTGGGAGCGCTTCGTCTGCGAGTGCCACCATCCGAAGGGGATCGCTGTGGGGAATCCAGTAAGCAGGGCATCCGGCTGGGAGCGGGTGGCATTCTGGATCCCCTCAAAATCGACGCCCTTGTCGGCGAGCTCACCTCGTATGAGCCTCCAGGTGGCGTCGGCTTGCCGGTGCGAGAGCTCCACGGAGGTGGTCAGCACCTCTCCTTCCTCGTCGACGAGGACCACCAGGGGGAACCCCAGCACCTCAGCGAGAGTGGAGGTTCCTCCTCTGAAGCGACTGGCCAGAAGTGCCTCGCACCGCGAGGCCTGAGAGCCCCAGCTATCAATTGTGGCCGCCTTCTTACCGTCGAAGGTTTCAAAGACTCCGACAACCTCTCCCTCCTGACGGATCGTGCCCGCCGGAGGTGTCACAGTCATTCCCGCCAATGAATCATATTTGCTGGCCACGCTAATTCCAGCCACCGCACTGTCCTCCATGAGAGCACCGATGGTGGAGCGAAATTCCTGGGCCGTCGTCATCGTTCAATCTCCTTATCCGCATATCTATGGTCATGCTGGCCGAGCACAGCTTTCATCCGCGTCCTCACAACACCAGGGGCATTCCGTAGCCGTAGGCCTTCCCCCTCCCGATGCCCTGGTGGTAGGCGGATGTTCCAGCCTCACTGATACTGCTCACCGTGCCGGTGAGGTCCCGGAGGGTGAAGGAGCGTCCGCCTCGCCTGCCCACGAACCACCTCGGTGAGACCGCCAGCTCACTGACCCCCAGACCATGGCGCTCCAGCAAATCGGTGGCCCATCCGTCAGCTTCTTCGTCGAGGACGGCGCGGACACGATTCCTTCCCGATTCGTCAGCATGGCGTTTCTCTGCCACCACTCGAACAGTGAAGCGCTGACCGACGGCAAACCCTGACGGCGCCTCGATGGCCTGTGTTCCGGGCAGATCGAGATCGGCCCGGAATCTGATGACCAGGGAGCCCTTCTGCCCGCCGTACTCGGTTGGTAGAGCCAGGCGGTACAGGACACCGAGGTCTGCGCGAATCGACCGCGAAGCGCCTCTGAGATCGGGCAAGTACGACATGGCGAGACGATGGACCGCATCAGGTGTCTCCAGGTCCGATAGCGCCTTCGCCAGCGGGAGGACTGCGATCTGATCAGGCATGGGTTGTTGTCACCTCTTTCTCTCTCATGCCCCGGGGCGGGCGGGCCCGAACGATGTCACTTTGGCCGTGGAACCGGTGCCGCGAATGAGGGATGTCCACCGGCGCCACGGCAGGTCAGGCGGCGGGGACTCGTGCAGATCGATGATTGCCTCCATCGTGAAGGGAACCGGATTCAGCACCCACGTGAGGGCCTTGGCCGGACTTTTTCGCGCCATCTCGCGCTGCTGCGGCTGGAGGAGCAGGTGACCGCAGAAGGCCAGGAGATCCACGAGCGGGTACACGTCGCACTCCTCCGATCCACTGGTGATACGCGGGGTCGCCTGACTGGCGGAGAAGCGCAGCCCCGGCTTGGCCCGAGCAACGGCAAGGTCGCCGTGCACCAGTCGGTCAAGGTGTGCCGCCCCCGTAGCGACGGCATCGTCGGCAGTGGTCAGTGACGCCCCCATCAGCCTCCAGGTGTCCTGCACCGATTTGGCGGTATGGCTCTTACCGCTGAGCAAGGTCAACGCCGAGGAGCGGACCTGGAGATCGTGCATGCCAGTACTCTTCAACCGCTCGGCTGACGTCGCTGACGCATCGAAGACGGCTACCGGCCCACATGCGCTGAGGTCGCTCGTCTTGTCGGCGGCCTGCCAGCCGGCATGTGACAGGACGTTGACCGCAGATCGCGCGGGCGTCGTCGTGGTGATGCCGCGCAACCCACGCTCCCCGAGGCCCCAGGTCCGCTCCACCAGGCCACGAGCGGCCACATTCACCAGCTCATCCGTATCCCCGCCATAGCCGACGACGGGAACTGCCTCCCCCTCGAAGCGGAGCGTCGCCCCCGGCAGTAGCGACACCAGTCCCCACGTAGCCAGGACATAGGCTGCACGATTTCCCGGCAGCGCAGTCAGGCGGTACTCGGCAGCCCCATCAGGGCATTGCACGCTACTCATGGTTCTGCTCCAGTTCTTGCGAGACGTCCCAGTCAGCCAGGCGCAGGATCGTCTCGATCAGCGCCAGGGTGTAGGGACCGTAGCGATCATTGAGACGGTGGAAACGATTCATCGCCTCAGCCCAAGAAGAGCCACACGGGTCCTGATGCCGTGGAGCTGGTCCGTGCTCGGGCAAGCACACTGGTCCTGGGCCTCGGAAGCGGCCGTGGTGACTGAGAACCAGATGCATCACCAGGTCAGGATCGTGCGCCGTCTGCTCACCCTTTTCCAGCTGCTCCTTGAGGAGATCCGCTGAGGCCGCTTCGTGCCTCCAGCCGGAAGGAACGCCGGCCATGCGCATGGAGCGGTTCCAGTACCTGCGAGGGAGCCGAGACTTGCTCAGCTGCCTTCGATGCTTCCGCTGAACCGGTTCCTCCAGGACGAGGAAGCCGCTCTCATCCACGGCTGCGCCCAGGGCGGCCTGCATCCTGGGATCATCCTTGCCATCATCATGGTGACACCCGGCTGTGACGAGGTCCTCCACCAGGTTCTCGGGCAGGCCGATGGCTCGGGCCCACTGTCCTGCACGCTCACCCACCCGGTCTCCGTGGCCGCACAGGGTGCGCTCGTCGGCGTCATCCTCGGTGCTCGCGGGACCTTCGGTGGCGGACTCCACGAGCCGCAGGCGGAGCCACGGGTGACCACTGTCGGCGCCAAGGACGTCGTCGACGATCTGCCCGCCCGGTGGCACTGCGAGCAGGGCCGCCTCTTCCAGGAGGTCGGCGTACGGGTCGTCAGTTCGCAGGTCACCCCCGGACAGGTCCGTGAGGATGACCTCCTCCCTCCGGATCATTCCCCGGTCCGTCCCCGTCGCGAGGGACACCAGCTCCTTGGACACCTCCTCAGCCGTGGCGCCGGGCATGACGTGCTGCCCGGAGTAGTCACGGCCGGCGTTCTCCAGCCCATAGGGGTTGCTGCCGTCACTCGGCGCCAAGACGAGGATCTGACCGGGAACCAGATCGGGAAGAGAGTCCCCGGCCTCAAGGACGCTCGACTCCTGCGACGTCGGATCGATGATGACGAGGGGCTGCGTTTTCACCGCCTGCTTCGCTACCTCCCGAGCATCGTTCAGCGGGATGCTCCAGGCCTCGGCTCGAAGATCGGGCCGCCAACGAGTCAGGTCCTCCTGGAGGGCATCGGAACTGACACCGGCGAGGTCTCCCACACTCTTACGGAAGACGATGAATGTGTCCGGCCGTGGATCGGCCAGCGGCCGGATCCACGGGTGGACCGGGGCGTCGTTGCGGGACCCCAGGGTGCGCAGATAGGCGGCGAAGACATTCGGAGGGATGACGACCGGAACCTGATCCGCGTTCACCAGCTCCTCCCGCCCATCAGCGTCGTCGAGCCGCTTCACCACCTCACCGAGGGTGGTGGCTCCGCCGATCAGCTCGACGACGGCGTCTGCGGCCGCACCGTGGATCGGGTCCCTACTCGTGGTGGAGTGAACGATGGTCACGCTGCCGTCAGAGCGGGCACCGACCCGGTTGACCCGTCCCAGGCGCTGCACCAGGGAGCCCGCCTGACAGCTCTCCGTCAGGAGGTGGGTGAAGTCGAGGTCGGCACCAACCTCCAGAGTCGATGTGGCCACCACAACGGTGGCCTGCGCGTCCTGACGGCCCTCGGCCCCCGTCCGATAAGGGGAGAGTCCTTCCACGGCGTGCTCGCTACGGCGAGCAGGCATCCCGCCGACCATGACGTCCACGTGAGGAGCCTGATCCTTCAGCCTTCGGGCCTGCTTCTTCAACCCGGCCACGACCCTCTTGACGGTGTCCAGGGTGTTGCAGAAGACGACCAGCGACTCTCCCCGGCTCAGCTCCTTCGCACGGCTACATGCCTGCTCCGTGAGAGCGACTGCCGCTTTGCCTTCCACGCAGTGAACATCCACCGGGACACCGTCACGAAGCGCCCGCCGCGCAGCCAGTTGCGGATCCAGGCGGCACTCCTCCTCCCAGTCCAGACTGAGACCGGGAGTCGGCTCCTGGCCGGTCCCCCGGCGGAGGGTGGGAAGCGTCATGGGTGTCGCCGTCATCGGCATGACCTGCAGGCCCGGGACGCTGCCACCACAACGATCCTCGAGCCTGCTCTCCTCGCTGCGGAGCACGAACAAGGTAGTCAGGGCCTGCTCGGAGATGTGCGCCTCGTCGAGGACCCAGAACGCATCCATCCCCGTCAGCGCCGCATCGATGCTGCGGCGGTAGGGCGAGAGCTGGTAGCCGCGGAACAGCAGACGGGACACGGTCATGTCGAGTGTTCCCACGATGATGGCTGGGCGCGAGGGGTAGCGCGTGTGCTCCGTCAGGTCCCGATCAGCATCAGCGAGCCCGCCGCGCAGGCGACGCACCTCGAGCACCTCCGCCGCAGCAGGGATCGCGAAAGCCGAGCGCAGCACCTCGGCCACATATCTCACCGTCGACCGATCACCCGTACCTTCTCCGAGCGCCTTCCTAATCCTTTGCGCCGCCTCGAAGGAGTCATCGACGACGGCGCGCCGGTCGACAACGAGATGCAGTCTCAGGGGGACCACCCGCCTCCGATGACGTCGGCTTACCTGCTCGGCATCCTGGGCCAGCGCGTACAACCATCCGATGAGGACCGCGAGGGTCTTGCCCATCCCGGTCGGGACGCTGAGGTGGGACGGCGGCTCTCCCTGGGCAAGTCGCTCGGCCAGGCGCACCTGGTAGTCCCTGGGCTCATGCCCAGTGATCTCGCGGAAGAGGTCTGTGAAGTCCAGGCCGCTCACATCAACACTCCTGAGAACTTGTTCTAACCATAGATAAGTTCAACCCCCAGTCCCCTGGGGCAGCATCGCCAGCACTTCCGTGCGGACCATTGATAATCCGCTACCTCCACCAGCTGTGGAGCCGATGCGTCCCATGAGAGGCACGGCGATGATGAGACTCATCTTATACTTGGTGAGCCCCCCTGTCACTGCCCGCTGCTGCGCCGAGGGTCCAGAGGGGCACTGCGGTCAACATCGAACTTGACCAAACCGATCATTAACTCTTGACCAAATAGTCGATGAAGGCACGACCGATCTGATCGTCACCCGCAGCTCCCGGACCCCAGAGTTATCCACAGACCCACTCTTTTGGCTGTACGGCAGCACAAAGTGGCCCTTACGATCAGTTCATGACCACCTACCAGCCGCGTCTCATGGACCAGCGCCTCGAGGAGCTGCTGCGGTCGGTCCCGGCGGTCAGCGTCGAGGGAGCCCGCGCCGTCGGGAAGACCCGCACCGCCAGGGCCCACGGCACTACCTTCATTGCCGTTGACGATCCTGATGAACGCGCCCAGCTCGCCGCCATCGGATCGCGCTTCACCGCTCTTCCCAGTCCTCTCGTCATCGACGAGTGGCAACGCATGCCCGAGCTGTGGGACCGGGTACGTCGCGCCGTCGACGACGATCCCTCTCCCGGCCGTTTTCTGCTCACTGGGTCCTCCACACCGTCCCAGGCACCCACCCACACCGGCGCAGGACGGATCATCACTCTGAGGATGCGTCCCTTCAGCCTGGCCGAGCGCGCGATCGAGACCCCAACGGTCTCGGTGGGGCGCCTGTTAGGCAGTGGCCTCGGCACTCAGGACCCCTCCGCCCTGACCCCGATCGAGGGGTACACGAGTGTCACGATCGACCAGTACGTCGATGAGATCTGCCGCTCGGGCTTCCCCGCCATCAGGGAGCAGCCGCCTTTAGGGCGCAAGGCCCAGCTGGACGGATACATCGAGCAAACACTCCGACATGATCTACCGGAAGCGACGGGCGGCAGGCGACGTTCACGAACCGTGAGGGAGTGGCTGACGGCCTACGCAAGCGCGGTGGCCACAACGGCGAGCTTCACCTCCATCGCCGAGCTGGCGACCAGACCCCTGAGCACCGACATGGGCTTGGCGACAGCACGCTCCTACCGAGACCATCTCAGCGGGATGTGGCTCCTGGACCCGGTTCCGGGCTGGAGCCCCAGCGAGAACGAGTTCTCCCGCAACAACCTGACCGACAAGCACCAGCTGTGCGACCCGGCCCTGGCCGCTCGCCTTCTCGGATACGGCCCCTCCGAGGTGCTCGGGGTCGGACACCCGATCCTCACCAGCCCTCGGGGCACCCCACGCCGCCCCCGAGTACTCGGCTCACTATTCGAGTCCCTGGTGATTCAGAGTCTTCAGGTCTACGCAGAGGTCCTCAGCGCCCGGGTCTTCCACCTGCGCACCAAAGGCGGGCTCCAGGAGATCGACATCATCCTCGAAGGAGCCGACCGTCGGGTCGTCGCCTTCGAGATCAAGGCGAGGGCCACCCCAAAGCCGGAGGACACCAAGCACCTGCGCTGGCTGCGCAAGAAGATCGGGCCGAGGCTCGCGGACGCAGTCCTGGTGACCACCGGCCGTCTGGCCTACCGGGACGAGGACGGGATCGCCGTCGTGCCCGCCGCCCTGCTGGGGCCGTAGGACCTCAGCCGACTCCCGGCCCCGACGTCGTCCCAGCCCCGCCTCACAGGGGGTAGGCCGACGACGCCCCCTCGATGGCCTCGGTGAGGTCGATCTCGCGCTCACCCAGGCTGAAGCGGTAGCGGCCCAGGATCTCCAGGGGCTCGTCCTCGGTGGCCAGGAAGGCGCGCACGGCCTCCTTCTCCTCCTCATCGAGCCAGGTCATCTGGTCCGACAGGCACCGGTAGCGGCTGGCCTCGGCCACGTCGCGCAGCCACTGCATCTGGGTGTCGTCCAGGAGGTTGCGGCGGTGACGGAAGAAGACGACGTCGGGGTCGACCCCGATGACCCGCCCCAGCCAGAGCCGGTTGATGCCGGCGTGCAGGGCGTTGTAGGCCTTGGCGTCGGACAGGTCGTCGGAGGCGTAGTTCTCCCACATGGGGGCCACGTCCGGCCCCACCCGCACCGCGTCGAGCAGCCCGATGGAGGGCATGATGAGCGCCCCGGAGCCCAGGAGGAAGGTCTCCTCCCCGGCGGTGTCGCGCACGAGGCGCAGCCCGGTGCGGTAGGCCTCCTCCCGGTCGATCTGGCGGTGCCGGTAGCCGGGGATGGCGGCGGCGTTGATGAAGTCGAGCTTGAGGTAGCTGAAGCCCCACCGGTGGACGATCTTGGCGATGAGCTTGCGCACGTAGGTCTGGGCGGTGGGGTGGGTCGTGTCCAGCGCGTAGTAGTCGCCGCCCCAGTTGGAGCCGGCCACGGCCAGTCCGCCGTCGGCGTTGTGGACGAACATCTCCGGGTAGTCGCGCACGGCCCGTGAGCCGGGCAGGGCGATGAAGGGCGCCACCCACAGGCCCGGCTGCATGCCGGCCTCCCGGATCCGGGTCGCGGCGGCCTCCATGCCGTCGCCGAAGCTCTCGCCGGCCTCCCAGTCGCCGACCGCGACCTCCCAGCCGTCGTCGATCTGCAGCGTCTTGAAGCCGAGCTCGGCGACCTGCGGGATTTCGCGCTCGAGGGCCTCCTGCGAGATGCCCTCGTAGTAGGAGTACCAGGAGCACCAGACGCTCTGCGGCTCGATCGCCCGGCCACCCAGGCTCTCGCCGAGCTCGCGCGCGTAGCGGGCCATGACGGCGGTGGCCGGGCCGGGCAGGATCACCCAGCGCGCCGGGTCACCGGACTCGGTGAAGGCCTCCAGGACCGCGGTGTCGGCGCGCAGCCGCGGCGTGCGCCCGTCCAGGCAGCCGACGAGCAGAGCCCCGGCGGAGTCCTCCAGGACCGCCATCCAGGCCGAGTGGTGGCGGGCCGGGTCATCCCAGGGGGCGTCGTCGGCGGTCCGACGGCGCTGCTCGTCGGCGATGCGCATGGGCGCCTCGCTCAGGCGGCGCCAGCCCGACGGCGACCAGGAGTTCTGGCCGGTGCGGTAGAACTCGCCGTCGCGCATGTCATGCAGGAGGGTCAGGTGGGAGGCCTCGACATAGACCGCACCGGTGGCGCCGCCGGCCCCGTGCTGGGTGGTCACCGTGCCGTCGCAGGCCAGGGCGATGCTCCGCCCGGTCAGGGTGATGTGGTGAATCATGCGCTCTCCTCGGCTCCGGCCTGTCCTGCCCGCGGCTCGGGTCCCCCGCGAGGCACCGGCACCGCCGGCTCGCACTGTACGTGCTACCGACCGTACAGACCGACATTTTCTTCACAGATGACGCGGAGCCGCGTCGTTGATGAGATTTCCGTTGATCAGTGAGGATTGTGCTGCCCACGGTGGAAGTAGTCCGCCAGCTCCGCGTCGAGCTCGGGCACGTCGAAGGGCACGGAGCCCGAGCGCAGGGACCGGGTGGCCAGCACCCCCGCTGCGACGGCGTCGCGCGCACTGACCGGGGAGACCTCGGTGGCCCCGCCGTCGCGCACGAAGCGCAGGAACTCGTCGATGGCGAGCTGGTCGGCGCTGTCGTGCCCGGTGCCCTCCTCGGCGATGACGTACTCCTGGGTGGCGCGCTCGGCGTAGTGCTCGGTGCGCTCGGTCCACACCTTGACGACGTCGCCGGCCCCGTCACCGAGGTTCTCGGCCCGGCCGCGGGTGCCGATGACCGTGTAGCTGCGCCAGTAGTCGGGGGTGAAGTGGCACTGCTGGTAGGAGGTCATGGCCCCGTTGCGCATGGTCATCATGAGCATGGAGTGGTCCTCGACGTCGATGACGGGGTTGAGCCCGTCCACCTCGTCGGCGGGCCAGTGCTCGAGGCTGAACCAGTCCTGCATGACGGTGCCGGCGCTCGTCCCGGCCGGGCGCCGCTCGGCCTCCCCGTAGACCATGAGTCCACCCATGCCGACGACGCGGGCGGGCGCGGAGTGAGCCAGCCAGCTCATGACGTCGATGTCGTGGGCGGCCTTCTGCAGCAGCAGGCCGGTGACGTGGCGGCGCTCGGCGTGCCAGTCGCGGAAGTAGTAGTCGCCGCCGTTGCCCACGAAGTGGCGGCACCAGATGGCCTTGACCTCGCCGATCCGCCCGGAGTCGATGATCGACTTCAGCAGCCGCACCACCTCCATGTGGCGCATGTTGTGGCCCACGTAGAGGCGGGTGCCGGTGCGCCGGGCGGTCTCAAGGATGTGGTCGGCGGCCTCGATGGTGATGGCCAGGGGCTTTTCCAGGTAGACCGGGATGCCGGCCTCGAGGAAGAAGCAGGCCAGCTCCTCGTGCGTGTCGTCGGGGGTGGTCAGGACGACGGCGTCGATCCCGTGCCCCAGCAGGTCGCGGTGGTCGGCCACGACCGCCACGCCCTCGGGCAGGAGCCGCCGGGCGCGCTCGACGGCGTCGGGGGCGGTGTCGGCCGCGGCGACGAGGCGGGCCGACACCGGTGAGGAGTCCGCGAGCGCGGCCAGGTAGCAGCGGGCCCCGATGCCGACGACACCGACCCGCAGCTCCCTTGAGGCTTCAAGCACCCTGTCTCCCTCAGCTCTTCTGGCGGGCCGCCCACCAGGAGCGCAGTGCCTGGCGGGCCAGGTCCTCGCCGATGGGCCCCTTCTCCATGCGCAGGTCCATGAGGAAACGGTAGGCCTCGCCGACGACCGGCCCGGGGGCCACGCCGAGCTCGACCATGATCTGGCCGCCGTCGAGGTCGGGGCGGATGGCGGCCAGCTCCTCGGCGGCGCGCAGGGCCTCGATGCGCTCCTCGAGGTCGTCGTAGGCGCGGTCCAGCATGGCGGCCTTGCGGCGGTTGCGGGTGGTGACGTCGGCCCGGGTGAGCCGGTGGAGGCGCTCCAGCAGGGGGCCGGCGTCGGTGGCGTAACGGCGCACGGCCGAGTCCGACCAGGCGGCGTCGACGTAGCCGTGGAAGCGCAGGTGGAGCTCGACCAGCCGGGAGACGTCCTTGATGGTCTGCTTGTCGAAGCGCAGGGCCCGCAGCCGCTTGGCCGTCATCCGGGCGCCGACGTGGTCGTGGCCGTGGAAGGTGACGGTGCCGTCGGGCAGGAAGCGGCGGGTGGCGGGCTTGCCGATGTCGTGGAGGATGGCGGCCAGGCGCAGCACCAGGTCGGGGCCGGGGACGGGCCCGTCGGGCCCGGTCTCCAGGTCGATGGCCTGGTCCAGGACGGTCAGGGTGTGCTCGTAGACGTCCTTGTGGCGCTTGTGCTCGTCGACGGTCTCGCGCAGGGCGCTCAGCTCGGGCAGGACGACGTCGGCCACGCCGGTGTGGACCATGAGCTCCAGTCCGCGCCGGGGCCAGGGGCTGATGAGCAGGCGCTCGAGCTCGGCGCGCACGCGCTCGGCGGAGACGATCTCCAGGCGGGGGGCCATCTCCTCCATGGCGGTCATGACGTCCATCTCGACGTCGAAGCCGAGCTGGGCGGCGAAGCGGGCGGCCCGCATGATGCGCAGGGGGTCGTCGTCGAAGGACTGCTCGGCACTGACGGGGGTGCGCAGGACGCCGGCGTTCAGGTCGGCCAGGCCGCCGCAGGGGTCGACGAGCTCGAGGTCGGGCAGGCGCAGCGCCATGGCGTTGACGGTGAAGTCGCGGCGGGTGAGGTCCCCGGTGAGGGTGTCACCGTAGGTCACCTGGGGCTTGCGCGAGCCGACCTCGTAGGCCTCGGTACGGTAGGTGGTGACCTCCACGATGGTGGATCCCTTGCGCGCGCCAATGGTGCCGAAGGCCCGGCCCACGTCCCAGGTGGTCTCGCCCCAGGCGGCCAGGATCTTCTCGGTCTGCTCGGGGCGGGCCGAGGTGGTCAGGTCCAGGTCGTGGGGGGCGACGCCGAGGAAGGCGTCCCGCACCGGCCCGCCGACCAGGGCGATCTCGTGCCCGGCGCGCACGAAGGCGTGGCCCAGGGCCGCCAGGGCGGGGGGCAGGCCCTCGAGTGCCTGACGGGCCTTGGGCGTCAGGCCGCGGTTCTCAGCGGCTTCCGGGGAGTCGGCAGGGTCAGCGGGAGCGGGGTGCGCAGTCATCGGCCCAAGCCTGCCATGAACCCTCACCGGTGCGCCGTCGTCCTCGGCCTCCGCCGCCCTGTGGTGAGGACCATCCCGCACCCCGGCCACGGCCGCCACCGACCGCCGTCGCCCCCTCACGTCCGTCTGCGGATGGCGCAGTTGTGTGCGACGACGTACTCGGCCAGCGGCGCCCGGCGGCCCGGACGCCCTAGAGTGTCCCCATGCCCTCTCCACGCACTCGCACGCCCCGCGCCGGAAACCCGGCCCACCGGGCGAGTGCACGCGCCCTGCCCATCGTCAATGAGACCAGTGCCGGCGGCCTGGTCGTCGACGTTCAGAACGGGCAGGCCTTCACCGCGGTCATCGCCCGGCGCAACCGGGGCGGGCGCCTGGAGTGGTGCCTGCCCAAGGGGCACCTGGAGGGCGCCGAGACCCCCGAGCAGGCCGCGGTCCGCGAGATCATGGAGGAGACCGGGATCACCGGTCGGGTTCTTCGCCACCTGGCGACCATCGACTACTGGTTCGCCGGCCACGAGCACCGCGTCCACAAGGTGGTGCACCACTTCCTGCTGGAGGCGGTCAGCGGCACGCTGACCACGGAGAACGACCCGGACCATGAGGCCGAGGACGTCGAGTGGGTCGCCCTCGACGACGTCTCCCATCGCCTGGCCTACCCCAACGAGCGCCGTATCGTGGCCGCGGCCTGGGACATCCTGGTGGGGGATGGATGACGGGCACCGCCGCCTCTGTGTACGCGAAGGTGGTCACCACGCTGGGCTCCCGGCTGCGGAGCAGGGCGATGGTGACCATTGCCGCCCTACTGGGGGTGGCCGGCCTGGTGCTGTGGCCGGTGGCCGCCCTGCCCGTGGCCGAGGCGGACCAGGGCTCCGGCACACTCCCGCTCGCGCAGTCCGCCAGGCTCTCCGCTGAGATTGCCCCGGCCGCCCCGGCGACCCCGTCCACGACGTCGGCCTCGACGACGGCCGCCCCATCCGCCCCGGCGGAGAAGGACAAGACCACCAACCAGGTGACCGTGAGCATCGACGCCATGGCCCCCGAGGTGCTCCACAGCGACCAGGACCTCAACCTGACCGGCACCATCACCAACGGAACCGCTCAGACCATCACCGGGGCGGACCTGGTGACGCGGGTGCAGCGATCCACGGAGGCCACGAGTCGGGGCCTGAGCAAGTGGCTGACCGGGACCGACGAGTCGGGACTGTCCGATCCCTTCACGGTCCCACTGGGTCACGACCTCCAGCCGGGGGGCGTCTCCCAGTTCTCCATCACCATTCCCGCCGACGAGCTGCCGCTGGTCAGCACTGACCAGTGGGGGCCGCGCGGCGTCTCCGTCACCCTGGCGACCCAGGACGTCTCCCTGGCCCAGGACCGCAGCATCCTCGTGTGGGACAGCGGCACCTCCGTCGCGCCGGTGCGCATGACCGTCTTCCTGCCGGTGACCGCCTCCGCTCAGGAGATGGCGGTGCTGTCCGCCCCGCATACCCAGGAGCGCACGGAGGCCCTCAGTCGCATCCACAACCGGGTCCTGGGCCTGGTGAGCATGGCCGGCGACGGCGTCGTGGTCGCCGTCGACCCGGCACTGATCGAGGCCCTCGGTGTCACCACGGCCAGCCTCGAGCAGGCCGCCCGCAACAGCAGCTCCCAGCCCTCCACGCCGGACGCCTCCCCTCAGGCGCCCCAGAGCGCCGACTCCTCCGCGTCGTCGGCCCCGACCACGCCGTCGACGCCGGCCCCCTCGGCGAGCGCCGCCCCGTCCCCGCAGGCGGGGGGCACCGCAACGTCGCCGTCGGACAAGAAGACGTCTCAAGTCTCCAACGAGGTCATCCAGCTCTCCGCGGCTCTCGCGCGGGCCATCCACACCGACAGCCTCGTGGCTCTGCCGTGGGGCGACTCCGACACCGCGGCCCTGGCGCACCTGCAGCAGACGAGCCTCATCGAGACCGCCGCACGGCGCACCCAGGAGTCGGCCATCGTCAAGGTGGGGGCCCCGACATCGGTGTCCTGGTTGGCCTCCAGCGTCGCGGACACCACCACCGTCAATGCGCTGGCGCAGCCGGATTCGACCATCATCGCCTCACCGGAGTCCTTGCCTCCGCCCGACGATCTCACCTACACCCCCTCCGGTCTGGGCGCCTCCGGGGACCACGCGATCCTGATCCCGGAGCAGTCCCTGTCGGGGGCGCTCACCGGTGAGGACGCCAAACCCACTGCCTCCGATCAGGGCACCCCGACCACCCAGAGCGCCCAGGCCACCGCGCTCGACACCCGCCAGCTGCTGCGCAGCGACAGTGCCATCCTGGCCCGCCAGGCCCCGGCGCTGGAGCGGGACATCGTCGTGGCGATGCCCCGCCGGGCCGCCTCCGCCGTGCAGTCATCGGTCGTGCGCGAGCGGGTGGCCGCCCTGCGCTCAGTCCCCTGGACCCAGTCCCAGCCTCTGTCCGCCCTCCAGGAGCGCGCCCAACAGGAGGTCTCGGCCGTGGCTGAGGGCACCTCTCGGATCGATCGCTCCGAGATGCCGGAGACGGTGATCGACGTCGACGAGCTGTCCGCCGACACCCTCGCCGCCGCCGGCCGTACCGCCGCGACCCTGCAGTCGATCTCCTCAGTGCTTTCCGAGCCGGCCGCCCTCCTGGGCGACTACACCAGCCTGGAGGCGGTGGTCTCCTCAGCGTCCTGGCGCTCCGACCCCAAGACCCGCAATGCCCAGATCCCCTATGCCGAGGCGGCCGGCGCCGGCGTCACCTCCTCGCTGGCCGCGGTGCCGTCGTCGACCATCAACGTCATCAGCTCCGAGGCCCAGCTGCCGGTGCGCATCACCTCCTCCCTGAACCAGGACGTGACGGTTCAGGTCTACCTGGTCTCGAACAACAAGCGACTCCGGGTCCCGCGCACCACCACCGTGCGGGTCCCGGCCCACCAGCAGGCCAAGGTCACAGTGCCGATCCAGGCCGTCGGCTCCGGCGACGTCGCCCTGACGGTGCAGGTGCTCGCCGCCGACGGCGCCACCGTGGGCACCCCCACCACCGTCAACATGCGCGTACGCGCCGACTGGGAGGGACGCGGTACCGGAGTCATCGTCGGGGTCCTGGTCGCCATCGTGGTGACCGGTACGGTGAGGACAGTACGACGAGGCCGCCGCACCGCTGTGGCCCCGGCTGCACAGGAGACGGCATGAGCATCATCAAGCGTGTACGGATCGGGCGATCCTCCTCCCAGGGGCGCAGCCAGGCCTCCCTGGCGCGCTCCTCGGCCATCATGGCCTCGGGGACCCTGGTCTCCCGCATTCTGGGCATGGTGCGCAACGCCCTGATCGTCATGGCGCTGGGCGCCACCGGGTCGGGGGCCGCCGACGCCTTCAACACGGCCAACAACCTGCCCACCTACCTGTACAACATGATGATCGGCGGGATCCTCAACGCGATCCTGGTGCCGCAGATCGTTCAGGCGCTGCGACGGCGCAACGGCGAGGAGGTCGTCAACCGCCTCCTGACCGCCGCGGCCACGCTCATGCTGGTGGTCACGTGCATCGCGACCGCGGCCGCGCCCCTCATCTTCACCCTCAACGCCAACTCCTTGGCCCAGGGGCAGTGGCGAGCGCTGTCCTTCGCCTTCGCGTTCTGGTTCATGCCGCAGGTCTTCTTCTACGGCCTGTACGCCCTGTGGGGGCAGGTGCTCAACGCCCGCTCGAGCTTCGGGCCCTACATGTGGTCGCCGGTGCTCAACAACATCATCTCGATCGCCTCGATCCTGTTCTACCTCCATATCTACGGCCGCTACACCACCGGTGAAGGCGCAGAGGTCTGGGACTGGGGCCGGATCACCCTCATCGGGGCGACGACGACCCTGGGCATCGCGGTCCAGGCGCTGATCCTCTACATCCCCCTGGTGCGCTCCGGGTTCCGGCCGCGCATCATCTTCGGGGTGCGGGGCCTGGGGCTGGGCAAGACCGTCAAGGTGGCCCTGTGGGCGCTGGCCGGGGTGGGCGTGGCCAGCCTGAGCAACTGGATCACCTCCAACCTGGGCTCCTACGCGGTCACGGCCTCCGAGCAGCCCGAGTACGCGAACGTCATCGTGCCCTCCACGACCATGTGGCTCAACGCCTACCTGGTGTACATGCTGCCCCAGTCACTCGTGGTCACCTCCATCATCACGGCCCTGTTCACCCGGATGAGTGAGAAGGCCGCGGCCGGGGACGCGGCCGGCGTGCGCGAGGACCTCTCCTTGGGGCTGCGCTCGGCGGGCGTCTTCACGGTGCTGGCCACCGCGGGCATCTGCGTCCTGGCCGTCCCGGCCCTGCAGCTCTTCACCCCCTCGATCTCCCTGCCCGAGGCCCAGGCCAGCGCCCCCATGCTCATCGCTCTGGCACTGGGCATCGTCCCGCAGGGGATCTGGTTCGGGACCCAGCGGGTGATGCTGGCCTACTCCGATACCAAGCGGCTGCTGCTGGCCGACGTCGTCGTCGGCGTCATCCCCGTGATCCTGTGCGTCCTGGCCTACTTCGTCGCCCCGGCCAACCACTGGATGACCTGGGCCGGCGCGGCCAACACGATCAGCCAGATCGGGGGCTGCGTGGTGGTCATCCCCATGATGCGCTCCCACCTGCCCAGCCTCGACGGCCGCAAGATCGTCACCACCCACCTGCGTCTCATCATGGCGGTGGCGCCCGCGGTCGTCGTCGGGATCCTGCTCAACACGATGCTCGGTGACATCGACGCCGACTCCTCCCTGGCCAACATGACCGCGGCACTCGGACACATCGCCGTGGTCGCCACCGTCATGTCACTCATCTACCTGCTGATGGGGCGCATTGTCCGGATCGAGGAGATCACAGTCGCCTTCCGGCCCTTCTCGCGGATCCTGTCCACGCTCGGTCAGCGTCTGCCCGGCGCCCCCGGGCGAGCGGTCCTGGCGGCTGCGGCCTGGTTGTCACCGGCGCAGCCGCAGACCCAGGCAACCGCTCAGATGGCGGCCGTCCAGACGCCTGCACCCCCGCCGCCACCGGCTCAGGCGGCCTCAGGCCCCTCCGGTCTTTCAACGGGGACGACGGCGCATGGTGCTGTTGGCTACACCTCCGGGGGTGCTCAAGCGATTCCGCCCGCACCGCCGCCGCCTGCTCAGGCCCAGGCCCACTCCTGGGGACAGCCGGGTCAAATGGGGTCTCAGCCCGCGGGCGGCCACCCCTCTCAGGCCGTGGCGGGCCACCCTCACAACGGGCAGCCCGTCCAGCGTCTCGCACCGCCGCCCCCGGCACCCTCGCAGGCCGCGGCCGCACCTCCGCCCCCGAGCGCCGATGCCGCAGCCGGCTCCTCCCACCACTGGCCCACCCCGGGGCAGGTACCAGCCAACGCACCCGGGAGTATCCCGCCGTCGCTGCCGGCCAGTATTCCCCCGTCGCGGGGGGCCACAGGACGCTCCGCCGCCCACCCGTCACACAGCTCTGCCCACACCGGCCACATCACCCCGGTCTGGAGCCCGCGGACAGTTACGATGGGGTCAACTGGTTCAGAGGGACAACCATCCCAAGGAAGGAGACGCATGTCGGAGGCGACGCCGATCGGCAGTGGTCGCTACGGGCTCCTGGGAACGCTGTCCACCACCCTGCCGCGTATTGTCAGGCACCGTGGCGTCGACACGATCCTGGATCGAGACGTCACGATCCTGGTTCTCACCGACGCGACGCTTCATCGCGACAACGTCCTGGAGTCGGCCAGCAGGGCGGTGCTGGTCGAGGACCAGCGTCTCCAGCAGGTCTATGACGTCGAGCGCGCCGAGCCCTCCGTCATCGTCACCGAGCCGCTGACCGGACGCACCTTCTCCTCATTGGTCTCCCGGGGCATGCCCCCGGCGCAGGCGCGCGCCATCATCGGCGAGACCGCGCAGGCGCTCGACGCCGGTGCTCGCCGGGGACTGCACCACCTCAACCTGTCGCCGGAGTCCATCCGCGTTCTTCCCGACGGAACGGTGAAGGTCAGTGGCCTGGGCATTGAGGCCGCAGCCCTCGATCTGGAGAGCCGGGTCGCCGGCCATGACCCATCGGCCGCCGACCGTGCCGACGCCCGCTCCCTGGTGGAGATCCTCTACTACGGTCTGACCGGCCGGTGGCCGGGCAAGCGCCCCGGTATTCCCTCCGCACCTCGACTGGGCGGCGTCCCGGTCAAGCCCTCCACGCTCGTGCCGGGAATCGACCCGATCCTGGATGATCTGTGCGAACGCACCTGGAGCAGCCAGCCCCCCATTTCCGCTGCTGAGGTGGCGCGCTCACTGGGCACCTGGGACCAGGTGGCCGGCTACCACGACTCCGGGCCGGCGCAGCGCCCCTCGTCCCAGCACCCCTCGTCGAGCGGCGGCGCCACTGGTGGCGGTGCCGCAGGTGCCTCGGCCGCCGTCAGTGCCGCGGGAGCCGGTGTCGCCAACGCGGCGCGCGGAGTCCTGGACCGGCTGCGGCGCAGCGGTGCGGGCAAGAGCACCACGGTCAGCGCACCGGCGGGCCAGACGGCACCCGCACCAGTTCAGCCGGAACCGGCACCGTCCGTCGAGCCCACCGCCTCCGACGCGCCTGCCGAGCAAACCTCCGTCATCGAGGCGGCCTCGACTGCCACAGCACCGGTCACGCAGGCCCCTGATCCGCAGCAGCCCGAGTCGGCGGCCGCGCAGAATCAGTCCACCGACGACGTCTACGTCCAGGTCACCGGACCGACGAACCCGATCCCGAACGTCCTGTCGACCGCCTCCGAGACTGTTCCCGGGCCGGCCCCGGTCCCGGCCGAGCCCTTCACCGGCAGCTTCCCGGCCTTCGATGACGACGAGGATGAGGAGGTCGACCCCGAGGCCGCTCGCCGCGAGCAGCGCACGACCAGCTCGGTCCTGGTCACCTTCTTCCTCATGGTCATCGTCTTGCTCGTGGTGGCCAGCTACATCGTGTACCAGACGATCGGCATCCCCTTCGCGGACAAGGACCGCGCGGCCGCTGACACCGTCCCCTCGGCCAGTGCCCAGGAGAACGGCGGCGGGGGCGGACAGCAGCCCGCGCCCCAGCCGGCTGAGGCCAAGCCCGAGATCGCCGGTGTCAACGTGGTCAACAACCTGAGTACGCAGGCGGCCAACAACCAGCAGTACCTGGCTGACGGGGACACGAGCCACGCCTGGTTCTCCCACAACAGCAGCAGTCAAGAGCTGCTCCAGCCGATCGACATCGAGATCAAGCTCAAGAGCCGGGCCAAGGTCTCAGAGATCGACTTGCAGGGCACCAACGACGGCGGACAGGTCGAGGTCCGAGCCACGGACCTCAGCAACGCGGGCGGCGGCACGCTCCTCGCCCAGGGTCCCTTCACCTCGGGAACCACCACCCTCAAGGTCGACAACCCCCAGGAGGTCGACACCATCGTCATCAGAGTGACCCAGTTGCCCAAGAACAGTGATCCCACCGAGTTCCCCTACAAGGCGACAGTGACTGAAGTCACAATTAAATAAGATCTTCCCTGGGAACAGACTGCACTGATTACCAGTTACCTTAGGCAGTCGCGCACTGCGGCCCCCTATCCGCTCGTCAGGAGAGTCATGATTCACGACGTCGTCATCGTCGGCTCCGGTCCCGCCGGCTACACAGCCGCCATCTACGCGGCCCGCGCCCAGCTCAATCCGGTCATCCTGGCCGGTTCGGTGACTGCCGGCGGTGCCCTGATGAACACCACCGAGGTGGAGAACTACCCCGGCTTCGTCGAGGGCATCATGGGCCCTGAGCTCATGACCCAGATGCAGGAGCAGGCCGAGCGCTTCGGTGCCGACATCCGCTACGAGGACGTCACCGCCCTCGAGCTGGAGGGCGATGTCAAGCGCATCACCACCTCTGACGGCGTCTACGAGGCCCGCACAGTCATCATCTCCACCGGCTCGGAGTACCGGCACCTGGGCATCGACGGGGAGGAGCGCCTCTCCGGCCACGGCGTGTCCTACTGCGCCACCTGCGACGGGTTCTTCTTCAAGGACCAGGACATCGTCGTCGTCGGTGGTGGGGACTCGGCCATGGAGGAGGCCACCTTCCTGACCCGCTTCGCCCGCTCCGTGACGGTGGTCCACCGCCGCGACGAGCTGCGCGCCTCGGCCGTCATGGCCAAGCGCGCCCAGGAGGACCCGAAGATCTCCTTCGCCTGGAACTCGCGAGTCGTCGAGCTCGACGGTGAGGACTCGCTGACCGGCGTCACCCTGGAGGACACCGTCACCGGGGACCGCCGCCGGCTCGAGGCCACGGGTCTGTTCGTCGCCATTGGACAGGTGCCGCGCAGCGAGCTCGTCACCGACGTCCTCGAGCTCGACGAGGCCGGCTACATCAAGGTCGAAGCGCCTTCTCAGCGCACCCGCATCCCCGGGGTCTTCGCCTGCGGTGACGTCGCCGACCCCACCTACCAGCAGGCGATCACGGCGGCCGGATCCGGCTGCCGAGCGGCCCTGGACGCCGAGCACTACCTGACCACTCTGCAGGCCTGAGGGCCGGCTGCCTCCACTCAGCACAGGGCTGGCAGGCTCCGCCGACGTCGACAAGCCAGTCCTGCTCCAATCCCGACTCACCCATTCACAACGTTCGAGGAGAACAATCATGTCCCAGGCTCTCGCCGTCACCGACGCCACCTTCGAGGAGGAGGTCCTTAAGTCCGAGGTGCCCGTCGTCATTGACTTCTGGGCCGAGTGGTGCGGGCCCTGCCGCCAGATGGCGCCGATCGTGGACGAGGTCGCCGCCGACTTCGGTGACAAGGTCAAGTTCGTCAAGGTCGACGTGGACGCCAACCCGGCCACGGCCCGCTCCTACGGCGTGCGTTCCATCCCGACCTTCGCGGTGGTGCGCGACGGCGAGGTCTTCCACCAGTTCGCCGGCTCGCGCCCCAAGACCTCGTTCAAGGCCGAGGTGGAGAAGGTCCTGGCCTGAGCCCGAGCCCCCGTCCTTTTCTCTCACTCTCACGCATCGGCCTCGCCGTGCTGCCCCTCGCGGGTGTCTCGGCGGGGCCGATGTTCTGTCCCACCGGTTGTCTGATGTCTGGTTCCGTCGTTGGGTGGGCCGTCACCTCAGCGAGGCCGTATCTGACACAGCATCTGACACAGCATCTGACACCGCACCTGTCACCCGCCGTCACGGCCCCGTAGAATCGCACCGGATTCGCACGCGGCACCAGGGCATGCGACACGGCAAGAAGGCGGCACATGCAGCACACCCAGTACATCTCCACCCGTGGCCAGATGGCGGCAGCGGGGTTCACGGACGTTCTTGTGGCGGGCCTGGCGCCCGACGGTGGCCTGGCGGTTCCCAGCCGGCTGCCCGCCCTGAGCCCTGAGCAGATCGAGGTCTGGCGGCCCTTGGGCTACGCCGACCTGGCCACGGAAGTCATCGGCCTGTTCGCCACCGACATTCCCCGCGAGGACCTCGCGGAGCTGACCCGGGCCGCCTATGGAGAGGGGAGGTTCCCCCAGCCGGTCGTCCCTGTCACCGGGCTTGACGAGGTCGCCGACGGCCTGACCCTCGTGGGCCTGTCCGAGGGACCGACGATGGCCTTCAAGGACCTGGCCATGCAGTTCCTGGGGCAGGCGATTCCCTATGTCCTGGCCAAGCACGGACAGGTGCTCAACATCCTGGGCGCCACCTCCGGCGACACCGGTTCGGCGGCCGAGCACGCCTTCAGGGGGCAGGAGGGCGTCAGCGTCTTCATGCTCTCGCCGGCCGGCCGTATGAGTCCGGTGCAGCGCGCCCAGATGTACACCCTCCAGGACGCCAACATCCACAACATCGCGGTGCGCGGTGTCTTCGACGACTGCCAGGCGCTGGTCAAGGCGTTGAGCAACGATGCGGAGTTCAAGGCCGCTCATCACCTGGGCGCCGTCAACTCCATCAACATCGGCCGGATCGCCGCGCAGGCCGTCTACTACGTGTGGTCCTGGCTGCGGGTCACCGACACCGTGGAGGAGGGGTGCCGCGCCGGCTACCGCATCGATGTGTGCGTGCCCTCGGGCAACTTCGGCAACATCTACGCCGGATTCCTGGCCCGGTCCATGGGGGTGCCGATCCGCCGCCTCATTCTGGCCACCAATGAGAACAACGTGCTCGAGGAGTTCTTCACCACCGGCATCTACCGGCCCCGTTCCGCGGAGGACACCCTGGCCACCTCCAGCCCGTCCATGGACATCTCCAAGGCCTCCAACCTGGAGCGCTTCATCTGGGCGCTGCTGGGCCCCGAGGTCTTCGTGCAGCGCTGGGCGGAGCTGGAGACCACCGGCACGCTCGACCTGCGCGATCAGCTCCCGCGCCTGCGCGAGGAGTTCGGCTTCGTGGCCGGCACGTCCTCACACGCTGACCGACTGGAGGCCATCCGCACCGTCAAGGAGCGCTCCGGCCGGCTCATCGACCCGCACACGGCCGACGGCGTCACGGTCGCTCTGCGCGTCATGGAGACCGGGTTCCCCACACTCGTCATGGAGACCGCCAAGGCCGCGAAGTTCCCGCAGACGGTGGCCGAGGCGCTCGGGAGCGAGCCGGAGACCCCCGACGTCGTCGCCGATCTGCTCGCCCGGCCCCAGAAGGTCGAGACGATCGACAACGAGGAGGCCCCTCTGCGCGCCCTCATCGAGGAGCGGGCCCTGACCCGCTGACCGAGGTCGGCCCGTAGGGCTACTGACACCTCACCGCGCCGCGCATCGCACCCACGATGCGCGGCGCGTCCTTGTCCGGCGCGCGCGCCGTCCCAGCGATGAGGTGAGGAGCGTGTTTCACGTGAAACACCGCGGAATACTCTTGCCCCCGCCGACTGCTGAGCACGGCTGGGTCCGTGGCAGACTTAGGGCCACGGACGCATCAGTGGCGACCAAGGAAGGACCGCAGGTGAGTGAGAGCAGTAACCAGGTGAAGGGCAACCGACTCGACCAGTGGCTGGACAGCTACGCGGCACGAGCCCACGGACTGCGTGCCTCGGAGACGCGGTCCCTGTTCGCCGTCGCCTCCCGACCCGAGGTCGTCTCCCTGGCCGGCGGCATGCCCAACCTCAAGGACCTCCCGCTGGAGCGTCTGGCCGAGGCCACCGCGCGGATGATCCGGGAGGACGGCGGCCGGGCGCTGCAGTACGGGAACGGGCAGGGACTGCCGCGGCTACGCGAGCAGATCACCGAGGTCATGGCCCTGGAGGGGATCAGAGCCGATCCCGAGGACGTCATCGTCACCACCGGCTCTCAGCAGGCCGTCGACATCATCACCGAACTCTTCGTCGACCCCGGCGATGTCGTGCTGACCGAGGCACCCACCTACGTCGGCTCACTGTCGATCTTCGCGACCTACCAGGCCGATGTGCAGCAGGTGCCCATTGATGCCGGGGGCGTCGTCCCGGAGGCGCTGGAAGAGACGATCGTCCGCCTCGAACGCGAAGGACGCCGTATCAAGTTCTTCTACTGCCTCCCCAACTTCCATAACCCCGCCGGAGTGACCCTCGCCGAGGAGCGCCGTGGACAGGTCGTTGAGATCTGCCGACGCCACCACATCCTCATCGTGGAGGACAATCCCTACGGTCTCCTGGGCTTCGAGGGGCAGACCCACACCGCACTCAAGACCCTCGCGCCCGACGACGTCGTCTACCTGGGTTCCTTCTCCAAGATCTTCGCCCCGGGTTACCGCGTGGGCTGGGCGGTGGCCCCGCCGGCCGTGCGGGAGAAGATGAAGCTGGCCTCCGAGGCGGCGATCCTGTGCCCGTCGTCGGTGGGTCAGTTCTCGATCTCCATGTACCTGGAGCAGTTCGACTGGAAGCAGCAGATTGTGGACTTCCGGGCCATGTACCAGGAGCGGCGCGACGCCATGGTCTCGGCGCTGGAGGAGTTCCTGCCCATGTGCCACTGGAACGTGCCCGACGGTGGCTTCTACGTGTGGGTGCGGCTTCCCGAGGGTCTCGACGCCAAGGACATGCTGCCGCGCGCGGTCACGAGCCTGGTCGCCTACGTCTCCGGGACGGCCTTCTACGCCGGCGGCAGGGCGGGGCAGGACCACCTGCGACTGTCGTTCTGCTACCCCGAGCCCGCCGAGATCCGTGAAGGGGTGCGCCGGCTCTCCGGCGTCGTGACCCGCGATCTCGAGCTGCTGAGCCTGTTCGGGCCCACCCACAGTCCCCATCCGTCCGAGGGCGTCCACGCGCCCGCACCCGACCAGATCTGAGGTTGACGATGAACCAGTCTCCACTCCGTATCGCTGTCCTCGCCGGCGGATTGAGCCATGAGCGCGACATCTCCTTGCGCTCAGGGCATCGCGTCGCCCAGGTACTCAAGCACCTCGGGCACACCGTCCTCGTCCTGGACATCGACGCACGCACCATTGGATCGCTCAAGACCTTCGGACCCGACGTCGTGTGGCCCTTGGTTCACGGCGGCCCCGGGGAGGACGGGGGGCTTCAGAATGTGCTCATCTCCCTCGGACTGCCGTATGTCGGCACGCACTCCGACGGCTGCCAGCGGGCCTCATTCAAACCGACCGCCAAGGCGAGTGTTCGCACCGGCGGAGTGATTACTCCTGATTCATTGACGCTTCCACAGTCCTATTTCAGTCAGCTGGGGGCCCAGGAGGTTCTCACCGTCGTGGCGGGTCATCTGGGACTTCCTGTCGTGGTGAAGCCGCATCAGGGGGGCTCCGGACTTGGTGTTTCCTACGCATCGACGGCGGACGAGCTGCGCTCCGCGATGGTGGCGTGCTTCGCCTACGACGAGCGCGCCCTCATCGAGCACTACATCGCCGGGACGGAGCTGGCGGTCTCCGTCGTCGACACAGGAGAGGGGCCACGCGCACTTCCCCCTGTTGAGGTCGTCACCGACGGGCAGTATGACTTCGATGCACGGTACAACCCGGGCCGTTCGGAGTACTTCGTGCCGGCTCGGCTGGATGAGGCGGTCATCGAGAAGGTGAAGAAGACGGCTATCACGGTTCACACCACTCTCGGGCTGGGCAATCTCTCGCGCACCGACCTCATTCTCGATGACAAGGGGACTCCGTGGTTCATCGACGTCAACGTCATTCCGGGAATGACGGAGACCTCCCTGCTACCCATTGCCGCAGAGGCTGAGGGCTCCTTGGACGACCTGTATGACGCGTTGGCGAGGAATCCACTGGTTCATCCGTAACACCGGCTCGGTTTCACGTGAAACGGTGGCTCCACTCCTATCGAGTGGAGCCACCGCTGTATTCATGTGACGTTCCGTAGGACCGTGGAGCGGATATCACCATCAGCATCTTCTTCTCGACGGCGCGCCATCACGAGTAACCGGAGGGCCTGCGGTTTCACCTGGAACCGGATGCGGTGTGCGTGTGTCATCGCCTGGTGAGACACGTCTGCCGTACGGTCATCGAGACACGCTGCTCTCGGAACAGGGCAGGGGCTGGCGTTGCTCGGACCGGCCTCAATATCCCGTCAGAACGATCAGTGCTGGCATCGTAACGGCAGGACAGAGCATCGGGACATTTGGAATCCTCAGCGTTTCACGTGAAACCTGCTTATGAGCTTCCCGCTTCTCGTGCTGATGAGGGGGTTGACGGTTCCTTCGTTCGGGGAACGGCGTGCTTTGAACGCAAGGCGCTGCCGCCCTCGTTGATGTGCTTCAAGTGCAACGCACGGCAAACAATGCTGCCCACCGGGTCACAGGTATGGACGTCATTGCCCATACCCAAGCGCTAGCCGATCGGGAGATGGAGCACGCACGCTCAACGCAACGCGATCATGTTTCACGTGAAACCAGACGTCAACGGTGCCACTGACCAAATCAGCACGTCTCAGCCAGGTCCACGGCGCACGGGCCCTTCTCCCATTCAGTATGTCGTCGTGTGCCGTTGAGAGACCGTGTGGCGCGTCAGAAGCGCGGTAGCGCATCCGGTCTACCCAGCGTTGCGATGAGGCGTGCCGCACGGCTGCTACAAGGAGACGCGGGAGTAGGCGGCTTCAGACGAGCAGGACACGAATCGGCTCTCATCGTCAGCATGGGGCAATGCCACCAGCGAGGTCGACGCAGAGCCACGTAGGACCGGCAAAGGCACCCGCGACCGACTACCGATACTGCGTCCATTTGTTTCACGTGAAACCTGCTGTTGGCTGCGGCCTTGTTCGATTCCTGCGCAGACGGGCGTCAGCTTCATGGCGGGAGAGGGGTGCCGATGCCAACTGAGACGGTGGCCCCTATGCGGGTACGGCCCGGCTCAGCCTGACACCCAACGGTTCCCATAAGGGACAGCCATTCCCGGGGTAGCGGTACTCCAAGCCAGCAAGCGGCGTCCCAATAGATCGGTTTCGGATGGAACACGCTCATGTATGACAGCCCCGGCTCCATACCCTGGAGCTAGCCACCGTACCGCGTGGCGCGTTACTGGTGGTCGATGACGACCGCCGTTCTCTGCCCCTCCTGCCCTGATAGTGGGTGGCCGAACCAGCGAGGATTACCTGCCGGGTAGGTGGGGAGGGGTGTCGAAGGCCCCGGAGGTTCCTGTCTCTGCCAATGAAGCCTGACGAACAAGCTCAACACCGATGGCCTCCGGTATCTGGAGCGGCCAATCCGCCTCTCCCACACATCGGATCGATGGGCAGGCCCGCGACACCCTTCATGACCTCTGATCGATCAGCACGTAATCCAGACAGCCGTTCTGAAACGGAGCGCTCCGCGTACCCTGTTGATCTCGCGGTTTCACGTGAAACATGCTCTGCATTGCGTTGGTATAGCGTCAGCACAGTCAGGACTCCGCTGTATCGTCTGCTCCGTCATCCTCATGCGCCGATGCGGAGGCAGATGCATTCCAATCCAAGTGAAGGAGTCGAGTAGTCTGCTGCACGGCTCCGTGCCCAACACTGACTATCGGCACATGCGATCAGGAGCATGACCGACTTCTGTTCTTCGCGTCGGAACGTGTGCGGGACCTTCGCGTCGTACTCATCGCTCGGGGACGAGCGGTACCTCCCCCGGGGGAGGCCTGAGCATCCCGTTCCCGCACGCCAGGATGAACCCTACGAACATTGACGCGACACCGCTGGCCCAATCGGAACGAGAGCGCTCTTCAGCGACTTACGGCGGTTTCACGTGAAACCGGCTCATAGCCCCCAGGAAGTGCACACCATGCCTGCCCCTTCAGTGCGGCGGTACACGTCGTGACGCTCGGATTCGCTGTGCTTCCCCAATGCACGGCACTCGATCAGCACCCGCCAAAGCAGATGTATCTTCCGCACTCTTCCATTTCAGCACAACGCCTTCCATCCCTTCCGACGCGACGTACTCGACGGCCGACCTCCCGTATCCACATAGCAGCGGCGTCCGGCTCGTCCTCACGTGCTACAGCACATGACGGGTCTCCCTCCAGGAAGGAGAGTCCATCAGTCATCAACGCCATCCGGCAACTTGAAGTCACGGACTCAGTCCTCAGTTCCGTCCGCAGCGTCTTATGGAACACTCCCGGCGGAGGCCTCGCCATTGGTTTCACGTGAAACCAGCCCCAGCCCCGAGAAACGGCTGCCATGCCGCCCACGCCAGTCAGGCAGCGCACGTTGTCACGATCGGATTTGCAGTACTTCTCTAACAGACGGCACTCGATCTGCCCCGCCCAAAGCAGATGTATCTGCCCCGTTCTTCCGCGGCAGCAGTACGTCGTATCCCGTCGGGCACGACGTATTGAACGGGAGACCGCTACCGGGCACTGGGAGACGGCATCACGTTGCTCCTCATGTGCTACGGCATACGCCCTACCTGCCTCCGAGGAGGGAGAGGGCATCACGTCTCATCAACAGCTTGAGATCACAGCATCTGCGCTCGGTGACGTCTGCAGAGTCTCACGGAGCATTGCCGTCGGACGCTTCACCATCGGTTTCACGTGAAACCGACTCACAAACACGGCGCGGGCGTCATGGCAGCGCCGACGTCATTCCGCGGTCCGCTCTCCCAGGATAGGTAAGCACGGTGCTCCTCTTCGCGGTGTCTGCCACGCACATGACGCCTGTGAGTAGCCAGGAGCCTCACTCATGCCTCAGCACTGCGCCACGATTCAGAACTCCGCCCTTGACGCCGCGCTTGGTGCACCAACAGATGCGCTACAGAGGACGTGAGCAACACGAGCAGTCTTCACTGTTGGAATGCAAACCCGATGCCTCCCCCGGGGGAAGGGACTGCGACGGCATCACCGACCACTCATCGGCTAGGTACGCAAGCACCACGTCCGCTAGAAGACCCTCAACGAAAGCCACCCTCCATCGACCGTCTTCTGGTTTCACGTGAAACCAGCGATCACGAGTATTCGGTATGAGTTCCCCTGTGTACATTCCTCCGCTGTTCGTGGCCGACATACTGAGGTCAGCATGGCCCCGCGGTCGTGAGTCCCACCGGGAAGCGGCATTCTCCGGCCACCGATCTACCTGGCCACGACGAAACACTGATACCCCGCAGAGCGCCACCCCTACCCCACGGGGAGGGGAAGAACTCGCCTTGTGGTTTCACGTGAAACCACGTGGATCCCCAGTCTCCCCGCTACCGTCGGGACCGACGTGCTGGAGCAGTCAGCAACGCATAGGCTCATGACGACTAGCTCGGCATTTCAGGACCCACCGCCCCGCTTTTTGAAGCGCTGACGCGGCGAACATTGACCGTTTCTCTGTATCCATGCGAGCGACTACGCCAGTTTCGAGCGGCCCTAGCAACGACTCTGAAGAGGGCGTACGCGTGCAGCCTCATCCGCGTCATCGCCCATACAACGCCGCACGGGAGGCGTCGTGACTCCGCGATCCCTGCCATAGGCACTCCTCTATCGCCGCCTGAGAACCACATCCTCCAGTACCGCTACGCCTCGATACGGTCGCGCACACAGTTTCGGTAGCGATGCAACCGCCACTTCCCATGTTTCACGTGAAACCTTGGGAGTACCAGGACCTGTCTGTATCTGATCTCCTCACGTCCAAGACTCTGCTCGAGTAGGAGCGTGGGGTGGTGTTCATCGTCTCGGGGATGAGCAAGCAAAGGCATCTGAGGACGCAGCGGCGTTCATGGAGTGGCATCAACCCCCGCTTCCGCGCCGCGATCCCGAAGCGACCGGTGGTTTCACGTGAAACCGAGGTCGTATTCCAGCGACGCTCCCTTCTCACTTTGCCCACGGAACCATGACAGTCAACGCTGCGGGCACTAAGCCGCGAGCTTGATCGACCCTGCGGCGTCATGGTGGCCTGGCCCGGCATTCTCAGCTGGGGGTCGGCCGCACCTTCCCCTACCTGCCCCCAGACTTCAGCACAGAGGCGCGAGGCGGACGGTAGAGGCCGGTTCCGACCCCCTCCCCAGGTCGACCCACTCTGCGAGTAGCGAGAGGCATTGGTCAGGCCTCGTGCGTGCTTCACGATGGTTCCAGGCGACGCCTCAACCAGCGGCTCGGTTGTCACGATACCCGACATTCTGGCGCGTCATGCATCCGCAACCGTTCCGCCTCAACTCATCAAGCATTCGCCGGTATCCACGTACCTCAGCAATGACGGGTAACTCGGTATCCACATGTTTCACGTGAAACCCTGGGCTGACACAATCAGCGTTGGACACCGTGAGTGACACCCTGAGCTCACCCCGAGTCATGGGATCACCGGTGAGTGCCACCGTGTTTCACGTGAAACACGACCGTCGACCCATCCACGAGCCCCATCAATGGCTATTCAGTAAAGACGACGGTGGGGCCGAGACACTGAGTGTCTCGGCCCCACCACGCTCAAAGGATCAGAGCAGGCTACTCCTCGTCAAGAGACGTTCCCGGCGCCAGCGCATCGACCAAGCGGGCGAGGTCCTCATCGCCCGCGAACTCAATGGTGATGCGCCCCTTCTTCGCTCCACGTGTCACCTTCACACGAGTGTCGAAGGCATCGGACAGCCGGGTTGAAAGCGCCGGGAGAGGAGTGCTCCGAGCACGCAAGACCCTCGGCTGGTCCGGTCCCGGCTCAGGCTCCTCATGCAGCGCAACCAGCTCCTCCGTGGCACGCACCGACAGCCCCTCCGCCACCACGCGCTGAGCAAGTCGCTCCATCTCCGCCGCATTGGGAAGACCCAGAAGCGCACGAGCGTGTCCTGCAGAAATGACATTCGCAGCAAGCCTGCGCTGCACCAGCGGCGGCAGCTTCATGAGGCGCAAGGTGTTGGAGATCTGGGACCGAGACCGGGCAATCCGCTCGGAAAGCTCCGCATGAGTGCACTGGAAGTCCTCCAGCAGCTGCTGGTAGGCCGCAGCCTCCTCCAGAGGATTGAGCTGAACACGGTGCAAGTTCTCCAGCAACGCGTCACGCAGCAGATCGACGTCGTCCGTATCCCGAACGACCGCCGGAATCGTCTCCAGCCCGGCTTCTTTGGAAGCGCGAAGACGCCGCTCACCCATAATAAGCTCGTACCGAAGCTCCTCTCCCGGAGCAGTCGGCACCTGACGCACCACAATCGGCTGCAGCAGACCCACTTCTGCAATCGAGGCTGCCAGTTCCGCGATGTCCTCTTCATCGAAAACCTGACGGGGTTGACGAGGGTTCGGGTGGATTAGCTCCACCGGAATCTCAGCGAAGCGGGCACCCGGAACGGGAACAAGCTCATCGGCGCCTGTATCCGCCGTCTTCTCCTCGGCATCGGTCTCGTCGGGCGCCTCGGTTCCAGCATCGGCCGAGGCCGCCGTCAGGTCCTCCTCGGTCCTCTCCTTCTGGGCATCGGAGTTCCCGTGATCGGCAGCCTCAGGCTGCTCCTCCTCCGTTTCACGTGAAACCTCGGGGACCACGGGCGTAGATTCCGGTTGAGGAACCGACGTCGAAGCGCTCTCCTCCTGGACGTCTTCAGCCGTCGAGGCCTCATGCGAAGGCTCCTCCACCACAGCGGGGACTGTCTTCGTTGCCTTCTTGGTTACTCGCTTCGGCGCGGCCGATGCACTCCGCTTCGCTGAGCCGGCGGATGACGACTTCTTCGCGGTCTTCTTCTCCGTCACCTCCGCATCAGTCGTCGAATCCGGCGTAGTTTCACGTGAAACCGGCTTCTTCTGCTTGTTCTGAGCACCGGTCTTGGATGCGGTCGTGGATCGAGTCGAGCGACTCTTGGATCCACGCTTCCGCTGAGACGGAGCCAGGAGAGTAGCGGCCAGATCGCGAGTACTGCGCGCCTCGGCGGCCGGCTCAGGCTCCGGAGCGTCATGCGTGGCCTGCGAGGCCGCATCCTCATCACGCGACTCGTCCTTCCGGGAGTCGGGGAAGAACACATCGGAAGGACGAGACGCAGCAGGTACTTTCTCCTTCTGCGCCTCGGGAATCAGCGCCTGCAGACCTCGTCCCAGTCCGCGCCGTTTCTGAGCCATCAGGCTTCCTCGCCTTCAATTCGGGGAGCGCCCCGCAGAGCGACCTCACGAGCCATTTTCTTGTATGCAATTGCGCCGGTGGACCGGGGATCCCAGAACACCACAGGAGCACCGAAGGAGGGGGCCTCGGCAACACGGATGGAACGCGGCACCTTGGTGTCCAGCGTCGCATCAGGGAAATAGGAACGAACTTCGGACTCCACCTCACGGGCCAGGGTGGTGCGTCCGTCAAACATGGTGAGCACAATCATGGAGACTCCCAGTCCCGGATTGTGAATACGCGCGATCCTGTCAATGGAGCGCGTCAGCAGGGCGAGGCCTTCGAGAGCGTAGTACTCGGCCTGCATCGGAATAAGCACCTCGTCAGCAGCGACGAAGGCGTTGATCGTCATAATGCCGAGGCTCGGCGGGCAGTCGATGATGACGTAGTCGAGGGGCTCCAGACCATCCGTTTCACGTGAAACCAGGTAGTCCACCAGCGCACGCCGCAGTCGTGACTCACGCTCAGCAGTGGAGATGAGCTCTATCTCAACCGCAGCCACGTCAATAGTCGCAGGCACACACCACAGGGACTCGCAGAATCGCGTCTTGGCGACGACATCCTTGATCGGCATGGCGTCAACGAGGACGTCGTAGATGGAGGCGCTGTCCTCATCATGCTCCACCCCCAGTGCAGTGGAGGCATTACCTTGAGAGTCGGCATCGATGAGCAGAACGTGCAGCCCACCTTCAGCTAAAGCCGCCGCAAGATTCACCGCGGTCGACGTCTTTCCAACGCCGCCTTTCTGATTGGCGACTGCGATGACACGAGTCCGCTCGGGATGTGGGAACTCTCCACCCGCTACCTCGTCTAACGCGAGGTGCTCGGCCTGGAGCTGATCGAAGATAGACGATCCGGACAAACCTGCTTCTCCTCGGACGGCGACCCAACAGCCCGAGCCAGTCGGGCAGTTACGAGTCTACGCGAGCAGGTCGATCCTTACGCGTTACACCGAACGCGCGCCGTATCTCAACGGCTCTTCGGGCGGCGAATCTCAACCACAGCCGTCGTTTCGTCACCGGCAGTGACGACCTCATGAACGACAGCAACTGATAACTTCGCCTTCTTAATGACATACTTGGCGTCGTCGACCTCATCCTGCGCCCGCATCCCCTTGAGGGCCAGCAGGGCGCCCCCCGGTCGGAGCAAGGGCGCCGTCAGCCGCACGAGCTTGGACAGGTTCGCCACTGCGCGAGCCGTCACCACGTCATAGCGGTCCTTGACCTCCTCGGCCCGGGCCCGGCGGATGGTCACATTGTCCAGGTCCAGCTCCTCGACGACGTCGGAGAGCCACTGCGTACGCCGCTCCATCGTCTCAATGAGCGTGACGTCGAGGTCGGGGCGCAGCAGCGCGACGACGATGCCGGGAAAGCCGGCCCCGGAACCCACGTCGGCCACGCTTCCCCGGGCCGGCAGGAAGGGGACCACGGCCGCCGAGTTGACGATGTGCCGGGTCCACAGGCGGGGAAGCTCGCGCGGCCCCACGAGACCGCGCAGCTCACCCTCCTCAGCGAGCATCTGCGCGAAGTGCTCCGCCGCGGAGAAGGAGACCCCGAAGATCTCCCGCATCTCCGCCGTCGGCTCCTCCACCTGGGCCCGCTGCTCCTCACTCATGCTCAGGCCTGCTCCGAAGCGGAGTCGTCAGCCGCGTCCTCGGCGTCCTCGTCCACGCCCTCCTCATCGGCGGGCAGGACCACGACGTAACGGTGCGGCTCGGCGCCCTCGGACTCGGAGACCAGTCCGGCGGCGGCGACGACGTCGTGGCACACCTTGCGCTCAAAGGGGTTCATCGGCTCGAGGCTGACGGCCTCTCCCGAGGTGAGGACCTTGGTGACCGCCTCCTGGGCGACCTTGGTCAGCTCGGTACGTCGATCGGCGCGGTAGCCGTTGATGTCGAGCATGAGCCGGGAGCGGTTGCCGGTACGCGCCTGCACCGCGAGGCGAGTCAGCTCCTGAACGGCCTCGAGAACCTCGCCGTCGCGTCCAACGAGGTCGGCGAGCTCGCGCTCGTCACCCTCCTCGGAGGCGACCACGGCAATCGAGGCGCGCCCGTGATCGATGTCGATGTCGATGTCACCGCCCAGGTCGGCGATGTCGAGGAGCTCCTCGAGGTAGTCGGCACCGATCTCGCCCTCCTCCTCGAGGCGCGAGACGGTGTTGCTCACGGGGCTGCTCACGGCCTCATCCGCCGCCTGGTGGGAGGAGTCGTTACTGTGCTGCTCACTCATCATGTCATCCGTATCTGTGATGGGAACCGGGTTATCTGGCCGCTGAACACGTGTCAGCGGTTGCGCTTCTTCTTGGCCTGGGCCTTGCGTCGGGCCGCCGCCTCGCGCCGCTGACGGGCACGGCGCTCATAACGACGTCGAGCGATCTCCTCATCGCTGAGGCCACCACTCTTGGACGAGGTCGAGTCCTTGTCCTCATCAGCGTCCTCGAGCTGCTCGACGTCGGAGTCCTCGGCGACGTCCTCACTGCGGGACTCGCCCTGACCGCCGGACTTCTTCTGCCGGTTCTTGCGCACCGGCTGCACCCGCTGACCTCCGGTGCGTCCCTCGGCCTCGGCCTTGGCGATCGCCTCGGCTCGCTCCTCCTCCTCCAGGGAGGGCAGTCCCTTGCGGGCCCGCTTGGCGTTGATGCGGGCGCGGTACTTCTTCTCGGCCTCGCTGCCGGGGGCGGGCATGTTGCGGATGGTGAAGAACTGCTGGCCCATGGTCCACAGGTTGGAGACCACCCAGTAGACGAGCACACCGATCTGGAAGTTGACGCCGGAGACGGCGAAGATCACCGGCATCACATACAGCATCATCCGCTGGGAACGGATCATGGGGTTGTCGGAGTTGAGGGAGTCCGTCGACATGTTCTTCATCGACAGCTGCGCCATGGTGTACCACTGCGTCACCGACATAAGGACGATCATGGCGACCGTGACGATCTTGACCTGCGTGTCGGAGCTGCCCAGGAAGGAGGAGGACAGGCTGGCGCCGAAGACGCTGGAGGCCTGGACCTGCTCGGCCAGCTGCTGCGTGAGCGGACCGATCGAGGGGCGGCCGTATTTGCCGGTAGCAACGGCACCCAGGGAGGCCAGCACCCGGAACAGGGCGAAGAAGATGGGCATCTGCACCAGAATCGGCAAGCAGGAGGCCAAGGGGTTGGTCCCGTGCTTGCGATAGAGCGCCATCATCTCCTCGTTCATGCGCTGGCGCGACTCGGGATCCTTCTTGCCCTTGTACTTGGCCTGGAGGGCCTGCATCTCGGGTTGGAGGAGCTGCATCCCGCGGGAGGCTCGGATCTGCTTGACGAACAGCGGCATGATGAGCAGCCGCACCACGATCGTCAGACCGATGATGGACAGCACCCAGGCAATACCCGGTCCTTCAGGGAAGCCGATGAGGACCAGGGCCTTGTGGATCGTGACCATGACCCAGGCCACGGCCACCTTGAGCGGCCACAGCAACGTGTCCATCCGTACTCCTTGTATGAGGGTTCTCGTGCGAGAGGTATCAGTGTGGGCTCAGGATCTGAGCCGGCGTCGTGTCCACCGGTTCAGCGGCGTCGGTCAGGGGTCCTCGATCATGAACCGCGGAACGTCACGGGGATGGTGGTACCGCCACTGCCCCTTGTCCGGAACATGGTCGACTCCACCGCGGGTCAACGGGTTGCATCGCAGCAGACGCCACAGGGCCAGCAGCAGGCCCTTGATCGGACCGTGCACCTTGAGCGCCGTGACGGCGTAGGCCGAGCACGTGGGGTAGTAGCGACAGGAGGCCGGCAGGGCGGGCGAGATGAAGCGCTGATAGAAACGCACCGGTGCCACGAGGACGCGCGTCAGCCATCCGCTCATCGCTACGCCCGCAACCGGCCGGCTCACCGCCGGCGCCCTTCAGCTTGACGCTCCCGGCACCGGCTCAGAAGCCGATCCAGGTCACGTCCCAGGGTGCTGCTGTCGGCGCCGTCGGCACCCGCCAGTCCGCGCACGACGACGCGAGCTCCCGGTTCCAGGGAACCGACCCGCTGCGCCATAAGGGCTCTGACCCGGCGCTTGACGCGGTTGCGGCGAGTGGCCAGCGGGACCTGCTTCTTGGGCACGACGACGCCGACGAGAGCCGGGGAGTCATCCCCTCTCCCGCCGGCGTGGTAGTGCACGACCAGCCTGCGGTTCCCGCAGCGCGTACCCCGACGAATCGCGGTAGTGAAGTCCTCACCCCGCGCTAATCGGTGCGTCGCGCCGAGCACCTCAGGCGGCGAGGCGAACGCGGCCCTTGCGGCGCCGCGAAGCGAGGACGGCGCGGCCTGCGCGGGTGGACATGCGCTTACGGAAGCCGTGCACCTTGGCACGACGACGGTTGTTCGGCTGGTAGGTCCGCTTGCTCACGGGCTTAACTCCTGCTTGAGGTGATCGGAACAGTGCATCGCGAGGTTCGCGGCACTGTCGCTCGTGCGGCTGCCCCATGGATCGGGACCTGACTCCGCGCGAACGTCTGCAATAGCCTACGTTTGGCCCTCTTGCCGGTCAAACGAATGTGGCCGACTGTGACCACTGTGACCGGTGGCGTCATCCACATCCTCTCCACACTCCGTCCACAAGCGGGGTCGTCCGTGTCCACGGCTGTGGGAAGGACTCCGTCCACACCCTTGCGGATATGTGGATAACTCCTGGACCTGCTCACACCTCCTCGAAAGCCCCGTCAATGACAACATATTTGTCATTCCGCGGGCTCGCAGCAGATCATCCGGGCCATCGATACCTAACTGTTTTCAGAGTTTATTCTGAACGTTATCTGTGAGGCATCGCTCGGTGTGTCCCCAGGTGTGGACAAGGCTGTGGAGAACCAGCATGATGGGACGCCTGGTCAAGACCTTCCGGTTCGCCAGTTCCACACAACCCTGTCATCATCGACACAGGGCCCCGGCCGGCGTCGGTCGGGTTGCAGTCACCGGGTTCACCAACCATGCCGATCAGGAGTCCGTCGTGCCCGACGCCGCCAATACCAAATGGCTCTCAGCCCTTGAGGTGCTCTCCAGCTCCGGAGAGCTCGGCCAGGGCAAGATGTCCATGATCCGCATGACCCACCTCATCGACGTCGACGGCACGCTCGTCCTCGTCGTCGGATCGGCCTTCGCCAAGGACATCGTCGAGCAGGCACGTGCCCCCATCAGCGCCGCCATCACCCAGGTCTGGGGCCGCCCCATGCCCATGGAGGTCACGGTCGACACCTCCTCGGAGGCCTCGCGCGCACCGATGACTCCCATGGCTCCCGAACCGGTCAACCTGACGACCGTCGCCCCCGCACCGGCATCCTCCCCGTCCCCCTCGATGCCGCCCCAGCCCTCGGGGCCCTCCGCCGTGCCGGCTGCGCCCGCTCCACCGACGGTGCCCGCCTACGGCGAGCAGCTCGCCGAGCCCTCGCCCTACTCGGCGACCGCCCCCTCACCGATGCCTCACTCCCAGGCCTCCGCCGCCTCGGCGCCGTCGACGATGTCGGGTTCCCTTCCCGGCAGGTCGGGAATTCCCGGCACTTACAGCCCCGGGGGCACCGGCCCTCAGAACCCCACCGGGCTGCTGACGCCCACCGCGGCCCACGACGTCTCCCAGCTCAATCCGAGATACACCTTCGACACCTACGTCACCGGCTCCTCCAACCGCTTCGCCCACGCCACCGCGCTGGCCGTGGCCGAGGCCCCGGCCCGTGCCTACAACCCCCTGTTCATCTACGGCGGCTCCGGCCTGGGCAAGACGCACCTCCTGCACGCCATCGGCCACTACGCCCAGACCCTCAACCCGGGGATCCGCGTCAAGTACGTCAACTCCGAGGTCTTCGTCTCCGACTTCATCGCCTGCGTGCGCGACGGCAACCAGGACGACGGCCGCATGGAGGGTTTCAAGCGCCGCTACCGCGAGGTCGATATCCTCCTGGTCGACGACATCCAGTTCCTCCAGGGCAAGGAGTCGACCCTCGAGGAGTTCTTCCACACCTTCAACTCCCTGCACTCCTCGGGCAAGCAGGTGGTCCTCACCTCCGATCAGCCCCCCAAGGCCCTCGGTGGGCTCGACGAGCGCCTGCGCTCCCGCTTCGAGTGGGGCCTGCTGGCCGACGTCCAACCCCCGGACCTGGAGACCCGCATCGCGATCCTCTCCCGCAAGGGCACCGCCGAGGGCCTCGATCTGCCCTTCGACGTCCTGGAGTACATCGCCTCACGCATCACCACCAACATCCGCGAGCTCGAGGGCGCCCTCATCCGGGTCACGGCCTTCGCCTCCCTCAACAAGCAGCCCGTCGACCAGACCCTGGCCGAGATGGTCCTCAAGGACATCATCTCCGACCCCGAGGGCCAGGAGATCACGACCTCCCTCATCATGGCGCAGACCGCCGACTACTTCGGCATCACCATCGATGACCTGTGCTCGGCCAACCGCTCACGCACCATGGTCTCGGCCCGCCACATCGCCATGTACCTGTGCCGTGAGCTCACCGACCTCTCCCTGCCCAAGATCGGGCGGGAGTTCGGCGGGCGCGACCACACCACCGTCATGAGCGCGGACAAGAAGATCCGCACCCTCATGGCCGAGCGGCGCTCCACCTTCAACCAGGTCACCGAGCTGACCAGCCGCATCAAGCAGGCCGCCCAGTCACCCGCCTGAGCCGACGAGGGGACGCATCATTCACGTGACTGACAGATGTGGTCCGGTGAAGGTGCTCGAAGGCGTGGACGGGACTGGCGGGAGCGCCGCGAGGAACGAGCGGCGCGGATGGTTGCCAAGAGTGCCTTCACCGGACCACGTCAACCACCGCTGTGGACGGTGCTGAGGAGGGCACGTGGAGGAGCGAGCGTGTCGCTGTGGAGGTAGCGCATCCCCGCTGTGGAATGACATGGATGTCATTCGCTCTCTCCACCGAGACGTTGCCTGACTCACCAGAACCACCCACGTGTCATTCCCCAGCATCACTGGCGTCATGACGGCGAAAAATCCTGTTATCCCCAGCATCCACACGTGCTACTACCCCTACAGATCTAGATGACAAGAAATCGCGAAGCACGATCGGCCAACGAGACCGGACCAGGCCCCGGGCGCTTGTCATTCGGAAAGGCTCATGGGATGAGCATGGGTGATCGCTGGTGACAGGGTGGCTCCCACGGACTACCGTCTACACTCTCGACCCAGGACTGCGTTCCCAGCGACGCCGTTCCCATGACGACTGTCCGCCGGCGACCTGCCGGCACCACGTATTTTTCTCGGCTCAGTAGTGCCACGACGCCTACCGGCCGACCGACCACGATTGACGGAGGCACCTACCGTGAAGCTCAGGGTTGACCGAGACATCCTCGCTGAAGCCGTCACCTGGACTGCACGATCCGTGCCCGCCCGCCCGCCGGTACCCGTGCTCGCCGGAGTCAGGCTGGAGGCCAAGGGCTCCAGCCTCGTCCTGGCCTCTTTCGACTACGAGGTCTCCGCCCACTGCGAGGTGGCCGCCGATGTCGAGGAGGACGGCGTCGTCCTCGTCTCTGGACGCCTCCTGGCCGATATCGCCAAGGCGCTGCCGAACAAGCCCGTCGACCTGGAGGTCGAGGGCAACAAGGTCGCCGTCTCCTGCGGATCGGCCCGCTTCTCCCTGGCGGCCATGGCCGCCGACGACTACCCGGCGCTGCCGGTCATGCCCGCCGTCGCCGGCACGATCGACGCCCACGACCTGGCCCGCGCCGTCGGACAGGTCTCCATCGCCGCCTCCCGCGACGACACCCTGCCGCTGCTCACCAGCGTCCAGATCGAGGTCGAGGGCAGCTCGTTGGTCCTCATGGCCACCGACCGCTACCGCCTTGCCATGCGGGAGCTGACCTGGTCGCCGTCCAACACCGAGCTGTCCACCACGGCCCTGCTCAAGGCCCGCACCCTCTCCGACGTCGCCAAGTCCCTGACCTCTTCCGGAGACGTGACCGTGGCCCTCAGCAGCGAGTCGGCCGCCTCCAGCCTCATCGGCTTCGAGGCCGGCGGCCGGCGCACCACCTCCCTGCTCACCGACGGCGACTACCCGCCGGTGCGCCGCCTCTTCCCGGAGTCCACCTCGATCCACGCCACCGTGGGCACCGACGAGCTCATGGCCGCCGTGCGCCGCGTCAGCCTCGTCGCCGACCGCTCCACCCCCATCCACATGTCCTTCACCCAGGGCAACCTGGAGCTCGACGCCGGACAGGGCGACGACGCCCAGGCCACCGAGCAGCTCGTCGCCCACCTCGAGGGCGACGACATCTCCACCGCCTTCAACCCCGGCTACCTCCTCGACGGCCTGGGCGCTCTCAACCAGCCCTACGTGCGCCTCGACTTCACCCACGCCTCGAAGCCCGCGGTGCTCACCGGCATGGACTCCATCGGGGGCACCGAGGACTCCTCCTTCCGCTACCTGCTCATGCCGATCCGCTTCGGGGCCTGAGACCCGACGGTGCATGTACGTCTCTGACCTCTCCCTGGACGACTTCCGCTCCTACCGCAGCCTGGTGCTGTCCCTGGAGCCGGGCCCCAGCGCCTTCGTCGGCTCCAACGGGCAGGGCAAGACCAACCTGGTCGAGGCCATCGTCTACCTGGCGACCCTCTCCTCCCACCGGATCGGCGCGGACACCGCCCTCGTCCGACGGGCGGCACCGGGGCAGGCCCAGCCGGCCGGCGCCGTCGTGCGCGCCCGGGCCGTTCACGGGGAAAGACCCAGCGTCCTGGAGATCGAGATCATCGCCGGCAAGGCGAACCGGGCCCGCCTCAACCGGGGCGGTTGCCGGCCCCGTGACCTGCTCGGGGTGCTGCGCGCGGTCGTCTTCGCCCCCGAGGATCTCTCCCTGGTGCGCGCCGAGCCCGGGGTCCGCCGGGGCTTCCTCGACGACCTGGTCGTCACGCTGCGCCCGGGCCTGGCCGGGGTGCGCGCCGAGCACGACAAGATCCTCGCCCAGCGCGCCAGCCTCCTGAAGTCCGCGCGCGCGGCCCGCTCCTCGACCTCCTCCATGCTCTCCACCCTGGAGGTCTGGGATGCCCAGCTCGCCGCGGCGGCCGCCCGGCTCATCGCCGCCCGGGTTGACGTCGTGCGGCGCCTGCGCCCCTGGGTGGCCTCCGCCTACGAGACCGTCTCCGGGACCTCCGGGCAGCGTTCCCGCGCCCAGATCGCCTACCGCTCCAGCCTGCTGACTCACGAGGGAGTCCCGGAGCCCGACCCCCACGACGAGACGGCCTGGCTCGCCGGCGAGGAGACGCTCCTCGATGAGACCGCCCTGGCCGCGCGCCTGGAGAGCGCCATGGCTGAGCTCCACGCCCGCGAGATCGACCGCGGCGCCAACCTCGTCGGGGCGCACCGCGACGACCTGAGCCTGTTCCTCACCGGTCTGCCCGCCCGCGGATTCGCCTCCCACGGCGAGCAGTGGTCCTTGGCCCTGGCACTGCGCCTGGCCTCCTACGACATGCTGCGCACTGACATCGACGCCTACGGCGGGGACGGCGAGCCGGTCCTCATCCTCGACGACGTCTTCGCCTCCCTCGACGAGCAGCGCCGCCGCGCCCTGGCCCAGATGGTCGCCGGCGCCCAGCAGGTCCTGCTGACCGCCGCCGTCGACGACGACGTCCCCGCCGAGCTCGCCGGCGCCCGGTACCGCGTGGCCGACGGTGAGGTCACCCGTGGCTGAGCCCTCCGCGTCCACCGGCGATGGCCCACTGCCCGACGTCCTGGCCCAGCGGGCCCTGACCCGCCAGCGCGCCCAGGCCTGGGAGAAGGGCGACAGTCGCGTGCCGGCCCGCCGCCTGCGCGAGCCGGCCGGCGGTTCCGGGGGCAAGAACGCACAGCCGGCAGCGCCCTGGGACCAACGCCGCGAGCTGGCCCGGGCCCTGGGCCAGAACCCCGACGATCCGGCCGACCGCGGCCCCGGACTGGCGCGGGGACGCGACCGGCCCGGACCCACCCCCTTCGACCCCCGCACCGGGCAGCGCGAACTGCGCCGCATGGTGGCCGACAACGGCTGGGCGGGAAAGCTCGCGGTGGCCGGCGTCGTCGCCCGGTGGCGAGCCATCGTGGGCGATCAGGTCGCCGAGCACTGCACCATCGAGTCCTTCGACGCCGGGCGTATCACCCTGCGCGCCTCGTCCTCGAGCTGGGCCCAGCAGCTCCGGCTCCTCCAGCCCACCATCGAAGCCAGGATCGTCGAGGCCCTGCGCTCGGGGCCCGGCGGCCGCCAGGCCGGAGGGATCAGTACCGGCGACGCGGTGGAGCTGCGGATCCTGGGGCCGGCCGGCCCATCCTGGAAGCGCCGCGGAGTCGGCCTGCGCGGCACCCGTGGTCCGCGCGATACCTACGGATAGTGGCAGCGCAGGTATCATCGGCAACGTGCCGGCCGCAGCCGTCGTCGTCGCAAAGACACGGAGCGGGCGCCAGGCATCGGGCGATGCGGTGATCCAGGCGAGACAGAGGTGACCACGGGCACGCCCCCAGCTGTTCACGGCACAACGGTTCACGGGCCCATCTACGCTAGAATGCGGTGAAACCGCCCAAGGTGCGCCCAGGACCGTCCTGATGTACCCACCTACGTGTGCGCACGATCCTCCTCAGGATCGTCGTGTGAAGGGGCCGGACGGAGACATCGGACCACTGAGGTCCCGATGCGCACAGATTGAGGAGCAACTGACACGTGTCTGACCAGGACGCCACTGTGAATCACGATTACGGAGCCTCGGACATCACCGTCCTCGAAGGGCTCGAAGCGGTCCGGAAGCGCCCCGGAATGTACATCGGTTCCACCGGTGAGCGGGGCCTGCACCACCTCGTCTACGAGGTCGTCGACAACTCCGTCGACGAGGCCCTGGCCGGCTACTGCGACCACATCGAGGTCACCATCCTGGCCGACGGCGGCGTGCGCGTCAGCGACAACGGCCGCGGCATCCCGGTCGACGAGCACCCCACCGAGCACAAGCCCACCGTCGAGGTCGTCATGACGATCCTGCACGCCGGCGGCAAGTTCGGGGGCGGCGGCTACGCCGTCTCCGGCGGTCTGCACGGCGTGGGCATCTCCGTGGTCAACGCCCTGTCCACCCGGGTGGACACCGAGGTCCGCCGGCAGGGCTTCGTGTGGCGCATGTCCTTCGCCGACGGCGGCCGCCCCATCACCGAGCTCGTCAAGGGCGAGGCCACCGAGTCCACCGGCACCACTCAGACCTTCTACCCGGACCCGACCATCTTCGAGACGGTCGACTTCGACTACGAGACGCTGCGCCGTCGCTTCCAGCAGATGGCCTTCCTCAACAAGGGCCTGCGCATCACCCTGACCGACGAGCGCCTCGGCGTCCAGGACGCCGGCGACGAGATCGCCGGGGACGACTCCGCCCCCGACGCCCCCGAGGTCGGCTTCCGCACCGACTCCTACTGCTATGAGCACGGCCTGCGCGACTACGTCGCCTTCCTCAACAAGTCCAAGAAGGCCGAGCTCATCCACCCCGAGATCATCGACTTCGAGGCCGAGCAGTCCCTGGGCGAGAACCACTCCATCAGCCTGGAGATCGCCATGCAGTGGACCAGCGCCTACTCGGAGTCGGTCCACACCTACGCCAATACGATCAACACCACCGAGGGCGGCACCCACGAGGAGGGCTTCCGCACGGCCCTGACCACCCTGGTCAACAAGTACGCCCGGGACAAGGGCCTGCTCAAGGAGCGCGACGACAACCTCACCGGTGACGACATCCGTGAGGGGCTGACCGCCGTCATCTCCGTCAAGCTCTCCGAGCCGCAGTTCGAGGGCCAGACCAAGACCAAGCTCGGCAACACCGAGGCGCGTACCTTCGTCCAGCAGACGGTCTACGCCCAGCTCGGCGACTGGCTGGACTCCCACCCCGGTGACGCCCGCGCCATCATCACCAAGGCCTCCCAGGCCGCCGCCGCGCGCCTGGCCGCCCGCAAGGCCCGCGAGGCCACCCGCCGCAAGGGCGTCCTGGAGTCCGCCTCCATGCCCGGCAAGCTGCGCGACTGCTCCTCGAAGAACGCCGCGGACTCCGAGATCTTCATCGTCGAGGGAGACTCCGCCGGTGGCTCCGCCGTCGGCGGCCGCGACCCCGAGCACCAGGCGATCATGCCGATCCGCGGCAAGATCCTCAACGTGGAGAAGGCGCGCCTGGACCGGGCCCTGTCCTCCGACACGATCCGCAGCCTCATCACCGCCTTCGGCACCGGTATCGGCGAGGACTTCGACATCGCCAAGCTGCGCTACGGCAAGATCGTCATCATGGCCGACGCCGACGTCGACGGTCAGCACATCGCCACCCTCCTGCTGACCCTCCTGTTCCGCTACATGCGGCCCCTCATCGAGCACGGCCACACCTACATCGCCATGCCGCCGCTCTACCGGCTCAAGTGGTCTAACGCCGAGCACGAGTTCGCCTACTCCGACGCCGAGCGCGACAAGCTCCTGGCCGCCGGACAGGAGAAGGGCCGCCGCCTGCCCAAGGACGGCGGGATCCAGCGCTACAAGGGTCTGGGCGAGATGAACGACCACGAGCTGTGGGAGACGACCATGGACCCCACCACCCGGATCCTCAAGCAGGTCACGCTCGATGAGGCGGCCGACGCCGACGAGACCTTCGCGATCCTCATGGGCGACGACGTCGAGCAGCGGCGCTCCTTCATCCAGCGCAACGCCTCCGACGTCCGCTTCCTGGACATCTGAGCGGTACCGAGCCACACGTGAAGCGCCGGCCCGCTGCCGGCGACCTCCTCTGAACACGAAGGAATCCTGTGAGCGACGAAGTTGAAGAGATCATCGGCGACGAGGGAGCGACGAACGTAGCCGCCCCCGAGCGCATCCAGCCGGTCGACCTCCAGATGGAGATGCAGCGCTCCTACCTCGACTACGCGATGAGCGTCATCGTGGGCCGGGCCCTGCCCGACGTGCGCGACGGACTCAAGCCGGTCCACCGCCGCGTCCTGTACGCCATGTACGACGGCGGCTACCGCCCCACCGCCTCCTTCTCCAAGTCCTCGCGCATCGTCGGCGACGTCATGGGGACCTACCACCCCCACGGCGACAGCGCCATCTACGACGCCCTGGCCCGCCTGGTCCAGTGGTGGTCGCTGCGCTACCCGCTGGTGGCCGGCCAGGGGAACTTCGGCACCCCCGGCAACCTGGGGCCCGCCGCCCCCCGGTACACCGAGTGCAAGATGGCGCCCCTGGCCATGGAGATGCTCCGGGACATCGATGAGGACAGCGTCGACTTCCAGGACAACTACGACGGACGCAACCAGGAGCCGGTCATCCTGCCGTCGAGATTCCCCAACCTCCTGGTCAACGGCTCCGAGGGCATCGCCGTCGGCATGGCCACCCGCATCCCGCCGCACAACCTGCGCGAGGTCGCCCGCGGAGCCCAGTGGTACCTCGAGCACCCCGACGCCTCGCGCGAGGAGCTGCTCGACGCCCTCATCGAGCGGATCCCCGGACCCGACTTCCCCACCGGCGCCACCATCCTGGGCCGGCGGGGCATCGAGGACGCCTACCGCACCGGCCGCGGCTCCATCACCCAGCGGGCCGTGGTCAACGTCGAGGAGATCCAGGGCCGCCAGTGCTTGGTGGTCACCGAGCTGCCCTACCAGGTCAACCCCGACAACCTGGCCGACAAGATCGCCCAGCTCGTGCGCGACGGCCAGGTCACCGGCATCGCCGACATCCGTGACGAGACCTCCGGGCGCACCGGTCAGCGACTGGTCATCGTCCTCAAGCGCGACGCCGTCGCCAAGGTGGTCCTCAACAACCTCTACAAGCGCACCCAGCTCCAGGACAACTTCCCGGCCAACATGCTCGCCCTGGTCGACGGGGTGCCGCGCACCCTGAGCCTGGACGGCTTCGTGCGCCACTGGGTCGCCCACCAGATCGACGTCATCGTGCGCCGCTCCCGCTTCCGCCTGCGCAAGGCCGAGGAGCGCCTCCACATCCTCGAGGGCCTGCTCAAGGCCATTGACGCCCTCGATGCCGTCATCGCCCTCATCCGGCGCTCGCCCACCACCGAGGAGGCCCGCACCGGCCTCATGGGCCTGCTGGACGTCGACGAGGCCCAGGCCGAGGCCATCCTCTCCCTCCAGCTGCGCCGCCTGGCCGCCCTGGAACGCCTCAAGATCCAGGAGGAGTCCGAGGAGCTGCGCGCCCGCGTCAAGGACCTGCGCGAGATCATCGCCTCCCCGGAGCGCCAGCGGGGCATCGTCTCCGACGAGCTGGCCGAGATCGTCGAGAAGTACGGCGACGAGCGCCGCACCCGGATCGTGCCCTTCGACGGCGAGATGAGCATGGAGGATCTCATCCCCGAGGAGGACGTGGTCGTCACCATCACCCGCTCCGGCTACGCCAAGCGCACCCGCACCGACTCCTATCGCTCCCAGCACCGCGGCGGCAAGGGCATCCGCGGGGCCACGCTGCGCGAGGACGACGTCGTCGACCACTTCTTCGTCACCACGACGCACCGCTGGCTGCTGTTCTTCACCAACTACGGTCGCGTCTACCGCGCCAAGGGCTACGAGCTGCCTGAGGGTGGGCGTGACTCCAAGGGTCAGCACGTGGCCAACCTCCTGGCCTTCCAGCCCGGCGAGGAGATCGCCCAGGTCATGGAGCTCCAGGACTACGACCAGGCCGACTACCTGGTCCTGGCCACCCGCCGCGGCCTGGTGAAGAAGACCCGCCTGAGCGAGTACAACTCCAACCGCTCCGGCGGTGTCATCGCCATCAACCTGCGCCAGGACGAGGAGGGCAACTACGACGAGCTCGTCTCCGCCCGACTCCTGAGCACCGGGCAGGACCTCCTGCTGGTCTCCCGCGCCGGCCAGTCGCTGCGCTTCCACGCCGATGACGACACCTTGCGCCCCACGGGCCGGGCCACCAGCGGCGTCACCGGCATGCGCTTCCGTGAGGACGACTACCTGCTGGCCATGGACGTCGTCGACCCCTCCTGGCAGGACGCGGACCTGTTCGTCGTCACCGAGGGCGGCTACGCCAAGCGCACCAACGTCGTCGACTACCCCGTCAAGGGCCGTGGCGGCCTGGGTGTCAAGGTCGCCAACCTCGTCGAGGCCCGAGGCAACCTCGTGGGCGCCTTGGTGACCGACTCCGGTGACGAGGTCCTGTGCATCATGGCCTCGGGCAAGGTGGTCCGCTCCGCCGTCGTCGAGGTCTCGCGGACCGGTCGGACCACGCAGGGCGTGACTTTCGCCAAGCCCGACGCTGGAGACCGCATCATCGCGGTGGCCCGCAACACTGAACGGGACATGGAGGAGGCGGTCGATGCCGCCGATAGCGCCCCGAGTGCCGACTCTGCGGACTCCACCGACCAGGCCCAGGCTCTCCAGGCCCCGGAAGGTGACACTGGCGACTCTCCTGCGGACTCAGCGGCGGACACGGTAGCGTTGGAAGACAACGAGAGTGAGGTCGAAGCATGAGCCAGCCGGTTTCCATGTCCCCTGACGGTGGGCAGTCCGCAGGTGCCGCATCCATTGTGGGTGGCGCGGATGCCTCCGGCAGCGCGTCGGGCGGCAAGAGCAAGAAGAGCAAGAAGACCATCGCCGGGCCGCGCCGCGTGCGTCTGGCCCTGACCCGGGTCGACCCCTGGTCAGTGATGAAGGCGAGCTTCCTGCTCAGCTTCGCCGCGGGCATCATGCTCATCGTCGCCACGGCGGTCGTGTGGTTCATGCTCGACGCCATGCATGTGTTCTCCACCATCGAGGAGCTCGTCAAGACGGTCGCCGGTGAGCGCTCCAACACCTTCTCCGCGATCGTGGCCTACCTCGAGCTGCCGCGGGCCCTGGCTGTCTCCACGATTGTCGCCGTGGTGGATATCGTGCTGATGACTGCCCTGACCACGCTGGGCGCCTTTCTCTACAACATCACTGCCACCCTCGTCGGTGGGATCCATCTCACGCTTGCGGACGAGTGATCGGATTTGGTCTGCGATAGCCGGACAGGTTAATCTTCTCCGGTCGCAAGGGCCTATAGCTCAGTTGGTTAGAGCGCATCCCTGATAAGGATGAGGTCGCTGGTTCGAGTCCAGCTAGGCCCACCGTCCGCGGTGAGACGATGAGGAGGTTTCATGAGGAACCGTGCAGTCGTATCAGCCGCGGTCTTTTCGTTCCTGGCCGCTGCGGGTTATACCGCGTGGCTCAGGTTCGAGGCGGCCCGTATGGAGCGGGCCGCGTGGGCCGAGGTCACCGACCCCGTTGACTAGCAGCTGACGGAACCGGTGAGCATCCTCCCCGAGGGGCCATGGCGCAATTGGTAGCGCACCTGCTTTGCAAGCAGGGGGTTACGGGTTCGAGTCCCGTTGGCTCCACCACTGATTTCTCATACTCCCCGCTCCCCGAGATGGGCCATGATGGTGGTCCGCCTCGGGGATTCTCTCGTCGGTACAATGTGTGCCGGAGGTGACCGTGATGGATCCGGTGTCACTGGCGACCGGAGGGCTGTTCTTCTCATGGCTGGCGCATGACCTCGAAGAGCTGGCCACGATGCCCGGCTGGACGCACCCGCTTTTCGACAAGGTTCCCTTCCTACCCGAGGACATCCGACGTCACGGCTGCTCGCGTGAGCACGTCTACCTGGGGATCGGTCTCATGGGTGTCCTCATGGCTGTTGCCTCCATTGACGGCTACCGCACCCGTGGACGCTCGCCCGTCTACCAGGCCGCGCTCTACGGCTACGGCATGCACACCTTCAGCCACCTGGGTTCAGCGGCCCTGGCCCGGCGCTACACCCCGGGGGTGGCGACGGCGCTGCCGGTCGTCCTGCCCTTCTGGATCTTCGCGAAGCGGACGCTGCGAGCTCATGGGGTCGAGGTGCGCCCCCACCGATGGGTGATCCCCGCCTTCCCGGTCATCGCCGGCACGGCCCTGGGCAGTGCCTACCTGATGACGACGGGGCGGTCGAGGGAACGTCGTCGAGATGGAAAGTAACCTTGACTCGAGGGTGAAGGTCTTTTTATCATGTGTGTTGTGGTCAGGATTGATCTGGTCGATCACCAGTAACTGAGCCGATTCTATGTCTCCATTGACGGAAGGCAGCCATGACTATCGAGCGCAAGGTAGGTATCGCCTACTCCATCCGATTCACTGTCGGCGCCGTTCTTTACTCCGTCGGAGTTCTGGTCGGCCTGAGATGGGCGCGATCCATGGAAGGTGACCCATGGCGATTCGCCTTGGCACTGCTTCCCATGGTTGGTGTCCTCATCTGCGCGTGGGCGATGATGCGCTTAGTGCGTGAGGCGGATGAGATGCAGGCGCGCAAGGTGATGGAAGCGCTTGTTATTTCCACAGCGGGGACAGTCATCACATCGATCGCCTACAGCTTGTTGGAAGAGGTAGGGGCTCCTCGCGTCAGTCTCATCTGGGTCGGCGGTGCGTGGGCTCTGTTCTTCGGTGTCGGGATGCTGTGGTCCACCTGGCGGTACCGGTGAGGAACGATCTCAAGGTCCTGCGCGCCCAGCGCAGCTGGACTCAGGCCAGGCTCGCCGAGGAGCTGGGGGTCTCCCGCCAGACGGTCAACGCTTTGGAAGCCGGGCGCTATGACCCCTCCCTACCCCTGGCCTTCAACATTGCTCGCGTCTTCGGCCTGACCATCGAGGAGATCTTCTTCCCCGATGACGAGGCCTCTTAGGATGAACGCCGTGAGCCGCTCCGTTGACATTCCGCCCCCGAGGCGAGGACGTCGCGAGCTCGTCGAGGACACCGGGGTGCGGCTCGGCCTGCACATCAAGTCGGCCGAGCAGGCCATGATGGCCGCCAAGACCGAGGCTCTCAGAGGCTTTGGCCTCACCGTGGCTCAGTACGCGGCCATGCTCTCCCTGTACTACGTGCCCGAGCAGTCCTCGGCCCAGCTGGCCAGGGCTGCCGCAGTCACTCCGCAGACGATGGCTACCGTCATCGCCAAGCTGGAGCAGAAGCGGCTCGTCACCCGTCACCCCTCCTCCGACCACGCCAAGGTCCTCATCGCCTCGCTCACGACCGAGGGTGAGGCCCTGCTACTGCGCGCCGACAAGGTTGCACGCCGCATCGAGCAGCGTATGGCCGAGTCCTTCACCGCCAAGGAGCGTCAGCAGCTCACCGATATGCTCAGGCGCGTCACCTCCCTCCTGCGCGACGACTTCATTGCCGAGTAGCGGCCAGCAAGTAGCAGGATGCTCGGCCCCGGATCGGTACCGATCATGCGAGTGAGGCGAGGCATCACATCTTCTCAACCTATGGGTGTGTCGCTGCGTCTGGGCTGCGGATGGGCTTGGCAGCGCCGGGTTCTCGGGGAAATTGGCACGGTGGTGTCCAAATCGGTGACAAAGGACCGAAGACCTCCGTTTCGTACCAAAGAGAACCTTGGAATCATGCGGTTTCACTCCGTCTCGACGGGAACGGTCCACGCCTTTGTCACCGATTTGGACATTCCCGGTCCTGTGATGACTCCTCATGACGCTCGCCTGGTTGCCGGCAGCCGTCGATCGAGGGACCGCCTCTTGTCGTGTATCAGGTATCTGATACTGTGTTGATGACTGATACAGGAAGGTGTTGCTCATGAAGGCCATGCAGATCGTCAACTTCGATGGCCCGGCGTCCGGGTTGCGGTACCAGGAGGCTTCCACCCCTGAGCCCGGACCGGGTCAGATCGCCGTGGATGTGGACCATGCCGGCGTCGGCTACGTCGAGGCGCTCTTCACAGAAGGACTCGTGCCTATCGACCTGCCCTGGACCCCCGGGCTGGAGGTGAGTGGCCGAGTCCGTGCTCTTGGAGACGGTGTGGATGGCTACCGGGTCGGGGATGCCGTCGTCGCGCTGACCATCACCGGGGGTGGTGGCTACGGGCAGGTTGCCGTGGCTCCCGCCGAGCTCGTGACGCCTCTGCCCGCGGGCCTGGACCCGGTCCTGGCCGCTGCGGTTCCGGCCAACTCGACGACGGCGCTCGTCGCCCTGGAGGAGATCGCCCACCTGCGCCGCGGCGAGAGCGTGCTGGTCCATGCCGCCGCCGGTGGCCTCGGCTCGCAGATGGGCCAGGTGGCTCGACTGCTTGGCGCGGGCCGCGTCGTCGGCGTCACCCGCAGCGAGGTCAAGCGCCAGGAGATCCTGGACCTGGGCTATGACGAGGCCTGGTTGACTGAGGACCTCTCCGAGGCTGAACCCGCCCAGTTCGACGTCGTCGCCGACCCGGTGGCCGGCCCGGCCCGGCTGCGCAGCCTCGACCTGCTGCGTACGGGAGGACGGCTCCTGGCTCTGGGGGACGCCTCCCAGGCGGAGGACCAGCAGGTGAGTACCACGTCGCTGTGGCTGCGGGGCATTGGCGTCATCGGCTTCAACCTCGGGGCCTTCAGCCAGGCGAACCCGGCGCTCGTCGGAGGCCACCTGAGGCGCGCGGTGGAGCTCGTGGCCTCCGGAGAGCTCCGTGTTCACGTCACCGACCGCCTCCCGATCCAGGAGGCCGCTCAGGCCGTTGCCGCGGTGCGTGCGGGAACCACCACCGGCAAGATCGTCCTGACCCACTCGCAGGACTGACGACCCGTCCAGGTCCGCAAGATTCGTCAGTGAGCTCTGGGCGCCATACGGGCATTATGGAGCGCATGAGAGAAACGATCGGCTCCTTCGACGTCGTTGGCCTGCCTCTTCGGACGTCGAACCGAGAGGCGGCCCGCACCATTCCTCCTCACTGGCGGGCCGCTGCCGACGCTGGGCTCCTCGCACCCGAGAAGCCCAGCGTCGGCCCCGGCATCTATGCGGTCTACACCGACTACGAGACTCCCGGTGACGATGTCGACGGTGTCTACACCCTCGTCATCGGTAGGCGCATCGAGGCCGGAGGTCCGGTTCCCCCCGGCCAGGTGACTGTGACGATCCCGAACTCCACTCGCGACATCGTCACGCTGGCCGATGCTCGGCCGGAGAGTGTCTATGACGCGTGGGTGGATGTCTGGGCCCGTAAGGACCTGATCCGTGACTATCGTGCCGACTACGAGTACTACGCTCCGGACGGATCGATTCATCTGTCCATCGGGATCCTTTCGGACACATGAGGGCTGAGCAGTACCAACGCCAGCTCGACGCCGTCACCGACTACATCTACACGCATCTCGACGACGACCTCAGCCTGGAGACTCTCGCTCACGTCTCCGGGTTCTCCCGCTATCACTGGCACCGCATCTACCGGGCGGTGCGCGGGGAGACGGCCGCTCAGACCGTACGCCGTCTCCGTCTGGAGCGGGCTGCCGCCATGCTCACAGAGACCTCGTGGCCGGTGGAACGGATCGCCTGGAAAGCCGGGTTCACTGGCACCGAAGTGTTCAGTCGAGCCTTTCTCCGCGCATATAGGACGACTCCCAGCCGATTCCGCATCGGTGGACGCCCGGCATCGATCGACTCACCAGTGACGAGTTGTGGTTCAGGATCGACGTCGTCGGTGAGTCAGGACCCGGGGTGGGCGGTTCGTGTGGAGACTCGCCGCGGCTATCGACTTGCCGTATCCGAGCACCGTGGTTCCTATATGGATATCGGCCGGGCCTTCAGCCGAGTCAGAGACCGTGTGGGCTCAGGGAGTCTGATGGTTGCCATCTATGAGGACGATCCCGACGCCGTTCCCCCGGCTGATCTGCGCTCGGCGGCTGGAACCGCCGTCGACCCCGGTACGAAGATTCCCCACGGCCTTGCTGAGAGGATGGTGCCGGCCGGCCGATACGCGATCATGCGTTACATCGGCCCGTACTCGTCGATGCATGCCGCCTACCGGTGGCTCTACGGTCAGTGGCTGCCGAGCTCGGGCGAGGAGCCGCGAGACCATCCGATCATCGAGGAGTACCTCACCGACCCGGCGACCACTCCACCTGTCGACGCCGTCACCGACATCCTCCTGCCGCTCCTGTGAGGCATCCGGCCTGATGCGGCCCATCAAGGTCGTTCTGACTCACGAGTCCCGCTAGGCATCGCGCCGGAGTGTCTGCCGGTTGGCGATGAGGACGCTTCCGACGGCGCACAGTGCGATGACGACCAGGGCCGCGATCACCGGCATCGCATGCAGCCCCGTCGGCAGGAGCAGCGCGGTGGGAAGCCGGCGGGACACTCCCGGTACCTGGTTCATCACCGGTAGGACGAGGACCAGGAGCGTGGTCAGGGCGATGGCCGTCGTCGTCCGGCGCAGGCCGGCCGCAAGCAGGTGGCCGATGCTCATCGCCATGACGATGTAGAGGCCACTGGCCACCCACGTCCTGACCACCATGGCGGTAGGTGGGCGTCCGATCGCGCCGGCAGTCACGACGACGGTGAGGAGCAGGCCGCACGAGTACGTTGCCCACGCGACGACCCAGTCGACGGCCAGACGCGGGAGCAGCACGGTGCTCAACCGGCGTACCCGGGTCCGGTAGAAGATCGAGGAGCCCGGGCGCGTGTCCCAACCGATCGAGGTGATCGCCACCGCGACTGTCACAATGAGGCCCAGCTGCATGGCGGACTGGTTGAACAGGGACACGGCATCGGCCGGTGTGGCCTGCGAGGCCGAGATCGTGAGCTGGTCGCTGCTCGCTGCGGCGCCGAGAATCTCAGGCATGTAGATCGCCAGAGCCGGACTGGACAGCCCGAAGAAGGCGAAGGCCACGAGTACCCCGAGACCGAGCCCGGAACGCATGAGCCGGCGCAGCTCGACGACGAGAGAGCTCAAGACGGAGGCTCGGATGGGGTGGGCCGAGGCCAGCCGAGGTGAAGTGGGCATCAGGACTCCTGTCCGGTGACGAGGCTGGCGAAGGAGGCATCGAGGTCGCGGCCCGTCAGCGTCACCTCGAGCATGGGGAGGTCCACCTGCTCCATGACCTGGGCAAGCAGGGCCGTACCCATCTCGAGGCTCGGGAACCGGACCGTGCAGGTGGTTGTGGTCGGTGTGGTGAAGGAACCGCTGGGGAAAGCCTCGTTCAACCTCGTCGTCAGACGTGCCTGCTCGCCGGGCTCACAGGGGTGCAGGAACCTGAGGGTCCAGGAGGGCTCACGACCCGAAGTGAGGAGATCCGCCGTCGTGCCCTGGGAGATGACGCGCCCCTCATTGATGACGACGACCTGGTCGGCCAGCTGCTCGACCTCGCTGAGCAGATGGCTGGACAGAAGAATGCTCCGATGCTGCTTCTGCTCCTGGATGAGACGGCGCACGTCGGCGCGGCCGACGGGATCCAGGGCGCTGTTGGGCTCGTCCAGGATCAGCAGAGCTGGGTCCAGAACGAGTGCTGCCGCGATCCCCAGGCGCTGCAGCATCCCTCGGGAGAAGTCGGCGACCCGCCGCTTGGCGACCCGGGCCAGCCCGCACTGATCCAGCGCCTCGGAGACACTGATGTCGCCGCAGGCGCCCGAGAGCGCCAAGGATGTCTCCACGATCTCGGTTGCCGTCAGCCATGACTCGAACTGAGGAACATCCGGGCAGTAGGCCACCGTCCGGCCATCGGTGACCTCGACGTCGCCCTCATCGGCCGGGCACAGGCCGGCGATCACGCTGAACAGAACGGTCTTACCGGCGCCATTGGGCCCGATGACTGCCGTGACCGACTGGTCCCGGGCCTCCAGGCAGATGTCATGGATCCCGGCTCCATTGGCGAAGACCCGACTCAGGTGACTGACGCGCACAGCGGTGCCGGGAGGCATCACAGATCTCCGTCACTCAGCGTTGTTCCCCTGACCCGCCCCAGGGCCAGGTAGGCCACCGCTCCAAGAGGGATGACGAGCACCACGATGAGAGCCCAGGCCGCCTTGGGCAGATGCTTGACGCGGGAGCCTCTGGCGATATCGATCAGACATGTCACGACCACGATGGTGACCAGGACGATGACGGGGATCCAGATGGCCCAATGGGCAGGAGCGTTCACGGTGAGGCTCGCTTTCTCGGTGAAGGGTGCGTGGGGAGGAGGTAGTGCGGTCAGGAGCCTTGCTCGCCGTCGGGCCGTGGGATGAGGACCGTGGTCAGCGTCCGACGACGCCGCTCGCCTCCGGGCTGATTCCCCAGCAGGTTCTGCAGGGCCTGGGAAACGGTGTCCAGGAAGGTGTCGACCTCGGCCTGGGTCGCCCAGAAGCTGGCCTGGGTGAAGTTCACCCGGTCCTTAGTGAGATCAGGATGATCGCCGTCGCGGATGTATGCGGAGAAGTCGCCGATGAGTCCGGTGGTGAAGACCGTGAACACCGTCATGAGCTCCTCGCGGCTCAAGGAGTTGAGGTCCTGCGGGGTCGGGTTGGCCATTCCGGGGGTGACTCGATAGGTCTTCTCACTGGTCCCCCGGACCTGCCGCTCCCGGGCCACTTCGATGAGTCCGTGCGAGGTGAGGTGGTTGATGTGCCGGTAGAGCGTCGCGATGGGGACGTCGACAAGGTGCGTATGAAGCTGATGAGGGGTGAGGTCGCCGTCGGCGAGCAGTGTCTGGATGATGCGCAGACGAACTGGGTGCAGCAGTGCGGAAGAGGCCATGTCCGAACAGTATCAGTATCGATACTGAAATCAAAGGGAGAGGGGTGCGGAAACGGCTGACGGGCTGCCGATGCCGAAGCACCCGCAGCCCGTCAGCCACGCTCATCCGCGGGGAGGATCGTTCCCTCACGGGGCTGTCGTCAGTCCATACCGGCCCGCCGGCGTCGGTAGGCCTGGATCATCATGGCCGGCACCGTGATCCCCAGCACCGCCCCTCCGGCGATGAGGAAGGTGTCGGCCGCGCTGCCTCCGGTGAAGGGGATGGCGGGCACCGCCGACTTGCGGTTGGAGATCTTGCCCAGCGCCACGACCTGCCCCTGGGAGGAGATGGTGATGGTGCGGGGGGTGGCGTCCAGGACGTAGCCGACCGGCGGCTTGGTCTCGACGAGCCGGTAGGAGCCGTAGCCCAGCTCCGCCAGCTTGAAGGCGCCGGGGTTCGCATCGGTGTCCAGGCCGCCCTGGGCGCAGGTGCCCACGCAGTCGGTGATGGTGCGGGCCTGATCCGGCTGAGGCCGACCGTTGGAGTCAAGGGGAATCAGCGACCACTGGGCGCCCTTGATGGGGTTGCCGCGCTCATCGGTCTTGGTCCAGGTGGCCGACCCCTTGATCCGGGCGTTGGTGACCTGACCCAGGTCAAGGGTGGGTGTGTCGTCGTCCCTACCGGCGGCCGGCGCCGATCCGTCCAGGGTCTTGGTCAGGGTGGTGGAGGACAGGTGGTAACCGGCCGGCGCCTGGGTCTCGGTGATGGAGTACTCGCCCCAGGTGAGCCCGGAGACCTTGAAGAACCCGGCTCGAGGGTCCTGATCCACCGAGCCGTTGGGGCACGTGGCCTTCCCACCGGTGACGACGCAGTCGGTCACCTCCTTCTGACCGCCGTTGAGCGCCGGGGAGGCCAGCGTGAACACGGTCCCCGCCAGCGGGTTGCCGGCGTCGTCGACCTTGCTCCAGACGACCTGACCGGGCTGAGCCGTGTTGACCATCGTGCACTGCATCCACTCACCAGTGGCCAGATCCAGGGTCTTGGAGGCGGAGTTGACCGTCGACGACGGAGTCCTGATATCCGAGTTCGGGTGCGGCACGCAGGAGACCGTGGCCTTGTACCCGGCCGACTTGGGCGACGACGAGGACTCCGACAGCACCGTCTGGCCCTGGGGCAGGTAAGCGGAGTCGAAGCCGCCGGCGCCTGAGGCGGTCTTACCGCGCTTGGGAGTTGCCGTGAGCGTCCAGTCCTTGGCGGACAGGCCCAGAGAACCGGCCGCGGTGTTGTCCACCTGCTTGGCCAGGGACAGGTTGGGCAGCTGGACCTGCACCTGGTGGTCCTCGACCTCACCATTGACCGCGATGCCGGTGGGCTGAGGGTCCTCGGCTGCCCGCCCGTTGGGCGGGGCGCCGGTGATGCGCAGACGCATGAAGGTGGCCGCACCGTTGCCATTGATGGTGCTGCGCTTGGCGTCCTGGGGGACGGTCCAGGTCACGGTGGCCTTACCGGCGCTGGAGCAGGAGGTCACCGCGGAGCGCTCACCGGCGGAGAAGGTTCCGTCCCGGTTCCAGTCCACCCAGCCGGCAATCTTGGTGTTGCTGCCCGAGCAGGTGATCTCCTGACTCCACTTCTGGCCGATATCGGTCCAGATGACGCGGTCCCAGTTGGCGGGGAGGGCGTCCTCGTCATCAATATCCGTGGTGTTGTCCCTCGAGGCGTCAGCGCTGTGGGTGATGTTGTCATCATGGTCCGTCAGGGCACCCAGACGCACGACGGCGGAGTTCGTGGTGGCCACGTTCCCCTGGTCCGTTGCCGCACTCAGGTTGTACCAGTCTCCGGCGTCGCCCTCATACGGTGCCTTGCCGCGGGCGATGTTGCGCTCTCCGCTGTCAGACAGCTCCCCGCCGCTCCAGGCCGGCTGGAACGCGCTGCCCGCGACACCGTAGCTCTCAGGCGCGTCGCCGTAGTCCATGTAGGAGACGACACCGAAGGCGACGGCGCCTCGACCGCCCCCGTGGATCTCGACGTAGCCGGTGCGCATGTTGCTCAGCAACATGACCGAGGAGGGGCCGTAGCCGTTGGGGACCTTGGCGCTGCACTCGGCGTCGTCCGGGCGCATCTTGACGCCGGGCCGGTTGCCAACAGGGGTGGAGACGGAGACCTTGCCGATGACGGAGTTCGTGATGCATCCCGGTGTCCGGGCGCTCTCCAACAGGCGGTAGGTGACGTCTTGGGAGGCGACGTAGGGGATCGGGGAAACGGAGATGTACTCCTTCTGGCCGTTCGGTATGTGCCAGCTCGAGGCCTCAGCATCGGCGAAGACGATGCCCTCCATCGGAACCTCCACCTTGTTGGGGAAGCGCTCCAGCTGGCTCTTCGCGGGCTGGGAGGTGGAGGTCACCAGGTAGGCGCTGCACTCGATCTGGAACTGCTGCGTGGAGGAGTCCCTCAGGTTGGCAATGCCCAGAGGCAGGTTCGATGAGGTCGTATAGGGCTTCTTGGCGACCCCGGCGGTGTAGTTGGTGCCGTCATTGTAAAGGCGAGCCAGGCCGTCTCCCCTCCAGTTACCCGGATAGTATCCGACACTCAGGCCCCGGTCCGTGGGCAGCCCCGTCTCGTTCTTTCCCACGGCGGTGGTGCGCACATTGGACAGGGTGCATCGACTGGTTCGCCACTTATCGCCGGAGATCCGTGAGGGAGTCGACCAGACCACGCCGGTGCTTCCGTCGGGAAGGATTCTCGTGCCTTTTCCGGGCAAGGTATTGGTCATCTCGGTCCAGTCGATCCAGTCGATCACCTGGGTGTATTTTCCCGATCCTCCGGCAGGATTACCATAAATGGCCTTGGCCGGGGGAGCCGGGAGCGTCGTCGTGCCCAATGCGCCGGCAATCAGGGCAAATGTCGAGATGGCGGCACCGCTCCTCAGTCTCCGACGAGACTGGCGTGAGGGTTGACGTGACGACGTCAGTTCCCGCCGGTGTGAGCGGACAAAGAATCTGCGAAGCATGAAGCGCTACCTCAGTTTTAGGGTCATGGGCCTTGACACGGTAGCATTAAGGAATTCCACAGAGAATCACGGTGAGATTCCTGCAACTCAACAGCAATCAATGTCACGGTTGAGTGTCGCCGATAAATTTGGGTCCCTGGTCGGAAAGTGACGTATTAGTATTCTTCTGGTGCACTCATTGTGCCTGCGCTCATTGTGCGGGAAGCGGTGCTTGGGCAGTGGTGGCCGGTTCTGTCTGCGCTGAGGCGATGCCGCGAGGAGTCGCTGAGGCACTGGGGTGAAGGGCTGCGCCATCGGACAGGACTGCTTAGGATAGGTAAGGCTCAGTCACCGCCCGGTTACAGAAGGATGAGGTCATGTCACAGCCCTGGGAGATCTACGATGCGCTTCTTGACGGACTGCCCGACGACGTCGTCGTGCGCACAGCGGGACAGGGGCCCCGCTGGAGCCGCGTCCTCAACTCCGCCGGCGGCGTCGGCACGGCCTGGACCATGGATGTGCGCAGCCGGCCGGCCCTCAACGACGGGCCACTCGACGGGCGGCCGCTGCGCGACGTCGGCGCCCTGGCGAAGTCCTGGAACCTGGCTGAGGCCAGCATCGGCCAGGCCGCCATCAACTCCTGGTACTCGCGCGAGCAGACGGCTGCTGACAACGGTTTCGAACCCACCGGGGAGGGACTGACCTGGCGCCAGGTCTTCGACCCCTACCGGGAGATGATCGTCGGCAAGAGAGTCGCAGTCATCGGGCACTTCCCCTTCGCCGAGGCCGCCCTGGCCGGCGCCGGCGAGTACATCTGCCTCGAGCGCAACCTTCAGCCCGGCGACTGGCCGGACAGCGCCTGCGAGTACGTCCTGCCCGAGTGCGACCTCGTCTTCATCTCCTCATCGAGCTTCGTCAACAAGACCGCGCCGCGCCTCATCGAGCTCTCCCGCCAGGCGCACACCGTCCTGGTGGGGCCATCGACGCCACTCAACCCGGTGCTCCTCGACTACGGCGTGGACACCATCACCGGTTTCATCGCGGCGAGTTCACTGAGCGACCCCGCCTCTCTGGCCGAGATGGTCCCGGCCGGCGACATCGGCCCCGGATTCCGCGTCCACCGTCACCGGGCCTGATCGGCTGGCCCTCGCCACGGCAGCCGGCAGGCGTCGGTCGCTGCGGCAGCGCTATGGAAAGTGCCATGGAAACTGCCATGGGATGAGAACTGGAACAACGACGGCGCCGCGCTGGACATGACCCAGCGCGGCGCCGTCGTGAATTCAGAGGGGGCGGTCAGGCCTGAGCATCCTCGGGGCTGATGCCGTAGGCGGCCTCATCCTCGGTGGAGTCGGCCCAGTACTCCTCGGCCCACGGGTCCTCAACGGGCTGGCTACGACGCCACACGACATAGGCGCCGGCAGCGGCCGCGCCGGCGACGGCGAGCCAACCCAGGGTCTTGAGCACGCGGTGCTTCTTCTGCTTCTTCACGGGAACCTCCAATGCGGCGGACTTTGCGGCAACAGCCACGCGCTGGGCGCGCTCTGTCAGGGTACCGTCCGTACCTGCAGCAGCCTGGGCAGCCACGGCGGCGCGCTGCGCACGAGGGATGTAGTCCTCGACAACCCGGTAGCGGGCCTCGTGGACCACCGGCTCCAGACGCTCCTGTGCGTCCTTGGCGGCGCGGGCCACGCCCCCGGCGGCCTTGCTGACGTGCGGAGCAGCCCACAGGGCGGCCTTCTCAGCCTGGCCGACGACGGATCCGGCAAGGGATGCTGCCTCCTTGCGCAGATGAGTGGTGTCGAGCTTCTTATCGCAGCATGTCTTCGTCAGGCAGGACATGGTTGCCTCCCAGGTTGGAAACGGATACAGACGGTCGTTGTGCAACGTGCACCAATGGTCGCACCCCGGCGCGGCCTGGCCCACACGATGTCCAGCCGTTTTGCCTGGGGTGAACAGCACCGCACACCACTGAGGGGTTCATGCCGATGGGCCCGCGACCGTGCCACCATGTCACTCATGGAAGCGACTCTTCACACCAACCTCGGCGATATCCGCCTGGAGCTCTACCCCGAGCAGGCTCCTGAGACCGTCTCCAACTTCGTGGGGCTGGCCACCGGCCAGAAGGCGTGGACGGATCCACGCACCGGCGCGGAGTCCCACGCTCCGCTGTACGACAACGTCATCTTCCACCGTGTCATCCCTGGTTTCATGATCCAGGGCGGTGACCCGCTGGGTGACGGTACCGGAGGACCCGGCTACGTCTTCGACGACGAGATCGACGCCTCCCTGACCTTCGCCGCCCCCTACGTCCTGGCCATGGCCAACGCCGGCCGCCGCCTGGGCAAGGGCACCAACGGCTCGCAGTTCTTCATCACCACCGCTCCCACCGAGTGGCTCCAGGGCAAGCACACGATCTTCGGTGCCGTCACCGACGAGGCCTCCCGCGCCGTCGTCGACGCGATCTCCGCTGTGGAGACCGACCCGCGTGACCGCCCGGTGCAGGACGTCATCATCACCTCGGTGGACATCACCGAGTAGTTTCCACGAGGACAAGGGGTGGCCGCTCAGCAACGAGGGGTCACCCACCGCACCGCTACCGAAGCACCGGAATCAGGTGTGATTCGCCTCTGTGACGCCGCTGGGACCCGCGTCCCGGCGGCGTCGTCGTATCCGGTTCACCCGTCCCAACCCGCTCAAGCCCCGATCATCCGCACAGGAGCATCCGATGACCTCGACGAACTCGTTTCCGCAGCAGGCACCGCCGGTGTGCCCGCGGCACCCGGACACGGTGGCCTACGTGCGCTGCCAGCGCTGCGACCGACCCACCTGTCCCGCCTGCCAGGTGCCCAGCTCGGTGGGGGTGCACTGTGTGGACTGTGCTCGTCAGTCTCAGGCCGGCCGACGTCAGGCGCGCACGCTGCTGGGCGGGAACGTCACCTCCGGGGCCCTGGTCACCAAGATCCTCGTCGGCCTGTGCGTCGTCGTCTACGCGCTTCAAGTCCTCATCCCCGAGGTGACGATGCAGTCGCTGGAGCTCCGCCTGGGCTTCGTGCCGGCGCTGGCCGTCTACGAGCCCTGGCGGTTCCTGACCACCGCCTTCCTGCATGCGAACTACATGCATCTCGGCTTCAACATGTGGGCTCTGTGGGTGCTGGGCGGTGCTCTTGAACCGTTGCTCGGGCGGTGGCGCTTCACCTGCGTCTACCTGCTCAGCGCCCTGGGTGGCTCGACGATGATCTACTGGCTCTCCTGGCCGGACACGGAGTCCTGGCTCACGCTGACGGTGGGCGCCTCGGGAGCGGTCTTCGGCCTGTTCTCGGCCATGTTCATCGTGCAACGGCGCTTCGGGCGAGACACCTCGGGGATCGTGGCGCTGGTGGCGATCAATGCCGTCATCTCCTTCCTGGGGGCCAACATCTCCTGGCAGGGGCACCTCGGTGGGCTTGTCGTTGGAGGGATCGTCTCGGCGATCTACGCCTGGGCGCCACGGGGGAAGCGGCAGGTCGTGGGGATCGCTGGAACCGTTGCGGTCGCGGTGGTTCTGGTGGGGCTCGATCTGCTTCGGGCCCTCCTCTCCTGAGACGCACCGCCCCTGTGTTGCGTCATGACTTCTGAGAGTTTCGGATGTCATGACATCTCAAAACACCGGTCGGGGGCGGGTCTGCCGGATGGGAGAGCTCTGCTGCTTCGGTCTGCCGGAGAGGGGCTGCCCCGGTCACTGTGGTGGCTGCCGGCATCGTCCGGGCGAACTGCACGAGGGTGGGATGCTACTGGACGAGGGTCGGGTGCACTTCGGGTAGGTGGGGCCTTCGTGCAGTACGCACAACCCTTGGCCAGTGGATCCCGACCCTCGTGGAGCAGGCCGACTCGGGCCCACTCTTGGCGGACCCGGCGTCGAGCCATAGCCTCCGTACCCCATCACTGGCGGCGGTCAGGGAGCGGTGGGGAGGACCTGTGACGGAGGCGCCGGGCTCTGCGACAAGAACCCCGGGCTCACTCCTGCGCGGCCTGGTGTCCACAGCGCTGACATGAGCGAGCCTGCCGGCGAATCACCCAACGGAGATCGTTGGAATACTGCGGTTTTTCCTCGGCGAGCAGTCTCGATGAGGGGTTAATGTCAGCGCTGTGGACACCGACGCCCCACCAGACCTCTTCCCTTCGTCCTGTCCTCGCTTCCAGGACCACCAGCCTGCCCTGGGTTCCCGCCCGAGCGGGTGTCTCAGAAGTCATGACACTCACGTGTCTCAGAAGTGAGGAGACGGCACATGAGACGCACCGGCCCTGAGAAGCCCCGCGCAGCCCGTGCAGCCCGTGCGGCCATGAATGACAAGCCTGAAAGAACACCTCTGTGGTTCATCCACATCTGTGGACACAGGTGTGGAAACACAAGCGTGTAGTTATCCACAGGCCTGTCCACATATGGGGAAAGTCGACGTGGGTTGTGGGGAGTCAGTTGTCCACGGATCCACAGATGGCCTGGGGAGGAAGAGGGAGCGGGCCGAGGCCATGCGTGCCGGGCTCCGGGGATCCAGCCCGGGCCCCTTCGTGGGGCGGCCCTCGGTGATGCGATCAACAAGCAGTCCTGTCGGCTCGCTCAACCCGCTGTGTCAATCCGCTGTGCCGGGCGCCTGGAAAGTAGGACCGAACCGTTGTGACGACAAGGCCCCCGAGCCGATGCTCGGGGGCCTGTGCGGATGCCTGATCGTGTGAGTGTCTGAAACCTGCTACTTCCAGCGAAGCAGACCGAGGAAGCCCGACATCATGATGAGGAAGCCGATGTAGAGGTTGCCGTTGTACAGCCAGTCTCCGGCGTGGTGCTCGGCGAAGTAGGGCAGCGGGTACCTGCCCTGGAAGAGGTAGGTGGCGACAACCCACAGCAGCCCGATGACCAGGAGCGTCACCATGGTGGGGGCGTACCAGCGCGGAGAGGCGGTGTCCTTGATCTTCTTGGGCGTGCGCGAGACCCGGTTCGCCGCGGCGCGCGACTCCTCCTCGAGAGCCTTGGCCGCCTTGGCCGGGTTGCCGGAGCGCTCAGGGTGCTTCTTCTTCGACGACGAGCTCTTCTTCGAGACCTTGGTCGCCTTGTCCTTCGTCTCCGTCTTCTCAGAGGCGGCAGAGCCCTTCTTCGAGCTCTTGCCCTTCTCAGCGCTCTTCGCGCTGTTCTTCTCCGAGCTCTTCTTCGAGACCTTCTCCGAGCTCTTGTCGGCGTCGTCCGCTGTGGACTTCTTCTCCAAGGCCACCCTGGGTCTCCTCACTAGTTGGGGATGGTGGCATGAGACCACCGCAATACATCCGGGCCTAGCCTAGGACATGCTGTGAAGCTTCCTCACGGTGCACCCTGTGATGAGTCCACCACTCCCGGCTGGTCATGTGGGGGGTGTACCCCCTTAGACTGGCCGCTAACCTGATGATGTCCCAGTTCTGAGGAGGGGCGATGACTAGAGGAGGTCTTGTGCGACACCGTGCACCCGGCCAGAGTCGTGCTGTTCGAATCTTCAACGGCACCTTGACCGGAATCGGTGAGCTGCTCATCACCGCTGGCCTCGTCGTCGCTCTCTTCCTGTGCTGGCAGCTGTGGTGGACCGGCATTGACGCCAACGCCAGCGCGCAGGCGGTGGCCACGCAGTTCCACGAGAAGCAGGTCGAGTCCCCCAGGAAGACAGGCCAGAAGCACTACGATGCTCCGCCTGTCATGGAGCAGGTCGGCTACGGCGAGACCATCGGGATGCTCGTCGTCCCCAAGTGGTACGGCGTCACCAACAACAACATGCCCATCATGGAGGGCACCGGATCCGACGTCCTGGACCAGGCGGCGGCGGGCCACTACACCAACACCCAGCAGCTCGGAGAGCTCGGGAACTTCGCGATCGCCGGGCACCGGCGCACCTACGGCAACTCCTTCCGCCGCATCGACCTGCTCCATGAGGGTGACGAGATCATCGTCTCCACGGCCAAGACCTGGTACGTGTTCAAGGTGCAGAGCCACGAGCTCGTCCAGCCCGAGCAGGTCGAGGTCATCGCTCCGGTCCCCGACCAGCCGGACGCCCAGCCCAAGGATCGCTACATCACGCTGACCACCTGCCACGGATCGACCGCCGGCGAGTTCGGCAATGACCAGCGCTGGATCGTCCACGCGAAGTTCGAGTACTGGATGGATCGCTCCGAGGGCCGTCCGGAGTCCGTGCTCAACGATCCGGGGGTCAACTGATGTACGGATTCATTTGGCGCCACCTACCGGGTCCCGCGTGGCTTAAGGCCATTGAGTCGCTCATCCTCATCGCCGGAGTCGTCTACGTGCTCATGCAGTACGTCTTCCCCTGGGCCAACGCCACCTGGCACCTGTCCGGCAACGCCGACGTCGGCTGACCGGCGGCCCAGTGTCCGCAGTGCTGACACTCACGAGTCCGACGGCGAAGACCTCCTCGAGGATCGTTGCAATACCGCGATTTCTTTTCGGCGCGCGGTGCCGGAGCGGGGTTGATGTCAGCACCATGGACACCGGCGCCCCGCCAAGCCTCGTCCATCGGAACGAAGAGGCAGTGTGAGGAACGGAGCGCGTGTGGGGAACAGGATTGCTGTTCCCCACACGCGCTCCGTCGTCGTCAGCGAGAGGGCGGGTGCGCGACCGGGCCCGCGGGAGTGCGGTGCAGGCCCGGCGCGACGTCCGCTCAGGCCAGCGAGGGCTGGAGGCCGAGCGTGCCCACGAGGTGCTCGCGGTAGGCCGGAGAGCTGACCTTGTCCAGCCAGGCGCGGGCCTCGGCCAGGCGGCCCTCGATGCCCAGGCGCTCGACGACCTCCTCGTTGTTCTCCGCGGTGTAGAAGCGGGTGAGGTCCTCGATGGCCTGGTGGGCCAGGCGGGTGTCGCGGGCGACCTTGGCGTCCAGGCGCTCCGCGTACCACGACGAGCTCAGGATGTTCTCCCGCTCGAACAGGGCGCGGAACTCCGGGCTCGTCAGGTCCCAGCCCTCGCGGGAGGTGCCGTCGATCATGATCTCCAGCAGGGCCCGCAGCGGCGGCACGGCCCACTCGATGGAGCCGTCAGCCCGGTAGTGCTCGGCCACCACCTTGTGGGTGGTGACGATGATGTCCACCGAGTCGGCGAAGACCGCCTCATCCTGCAGCTCGGGACGCAGCATCTGCTCGGTGAAGACGACGTCGGGGTGCAGGAAGATCCGGCCGAAGAAGGTCGAGGTGAAAGCCTGGTTCATGCGGTAGCCCAGGCGCGAGGCCTGGATGGTGCGACCCTCGTACTCGAAGTCCTCGATGCGCTCGAGGTAGCCGCCCTCGACGAGGTGGTGGGCGTCGCGCTCCTCAGCGCTCATGCGCGAGAAGATCTCCGGGATGAGCAGCGAGATGTCGTGGGCCACTTGCACCTTCGGGCCGATGTAGCCGGCCGAGGACAGCCAGCCGTCATAGCCGCTGAGGGCGTAGGACAGCAGGGCCGCGTTGAGGTCGTAGATGGCCGGCAGGGCGTTGAACGGGGCCTTGGTGAGGGCTCCCTCGCTGCCGGCGCCCGTCGTCGAGGGGGACTTGCCGGTCATGGAGGAGATGAACTCCATGAACAGCTCGGGCAGCTCCATGTAGTGCAGCGGGTTGTAGGCGCACAGGGGCGGAACCCCGTCCTCGGGCGGGTTATTGCGGCGCCCGGCGGCGACGACGTCGACGCTGTGACGCAGCGCCTCGTCCAGGGGAACGTCCCGGAAGAGGTGGTTGGTCAGGTCCGCCAGCGCCACGTCCTTCGGGTTGGCGATGTCGGGACGCACCTGGAGGTAGCGGGGGTTCTTGGTGGGGGCGCCGTTGACCAGGCGCGGGTCGGCCGTGGAGACCCAGTAGGTCTGCTCGGCGGGGTCCTCGGCCTCGGGCAGGGCGGCGGCGCGGGCCACCAGGTCCTGCATGGGCTGGGTGAAGCGGGACAGGCCGGGGGCGTCGGCGGCCATCGCCCGGGCGTCGGCGGGCGTCAGCGGCTGGAAGTTGGAGATGAACAGGTCCGCCTGCGGATCGGACATGTCCGACTCGGTCTGCTTGTCATAGCCGCGCACGATCGCGTCGTCGGGCCGCTGGAAGAGCAGGGACTCGCAGTTGGTGACGAACTTGCGCGACAGCTGCGAGTCCGGGGTGGAGACCAGGCCGCCGGGGGCCACGATCGAGGCGGTGATGTCGTCCTCGGTCTGGACCTTGGCCGCAGGCGAGAAGTCCGGGCGCAGGGACAGCAGGCGCCAGGCGCCGTCGTCCTCGAAGCCCACGCGCAGCATGTTGACCTTGATGACCTCACCGTCCAGGCGCAGGGAGTTGCCCTTGCGGCCGTTGATGATGCCCACGGAGAAGTGGCTGCGCCAGTCCTGGCCCCAGCTGGGCTGGTAGAAGCGCTTGACGGTGAAGACGAGCTCTTTGATGTGGGCCGGGATCGACTCCAGGAAGGCGTTGTACTCATCGGTGTACATCGACGACGGCGTCAGCAGCTTGATGACGCTTCCCAGCGAGCGGCGCTCGGAGAGGATCGAGCGGTGGTTGTTGCTCTTGTTGGCCGGGTCCACGAAGCGGTCGGCGTAGTTGCCGTCGAGGATCGCCTGGACGGCGTCGAAGTCCTCGTCGACGTCGCCGACGTAGGCCTCACCGAAGACGAAGGCGTCCAGGAGGGACTTGGAGATCTCCGACTTGCCGCCGCCGGAGACGGTGGCCGGCTTGTGTGCCTGCGTGGACCAGGGGGCGGTGCCCACCAGGTGCCACTGGGTGGCGTCGCCCTCGCGGTGCTTGGCATGGACCCGGTAGCCGTTGGGGGCCACGTAGGTGTTGCCCACGAGCAGCGGGATCGAGGCCTCCTGGCCGTCGGGGCCGGTCCAGGTGATCGTCTGGCTGCGCATCGAGTAGTGGGCGCCGGCGGGCACCAGCACCACGGTCGGGTCGTCCACGACGACGGCGGACCCGTCCTGGCGCGCCTCGAAGCGGCCGGGGTTGCGCTCGATGACGTGCTCGAGGGTCAGGCCCTCGGGGGTGTGGATGTCGGTGTACTCCTGGCCCAGGTTGTAGCGCGGGTAGGCGACGGCGCCGCCGGCGTGCTCCTCCTCCACGCAGCCGAAGAGGTTGGCCGAGTACCCGATCTGGGTCTTGACCTCCTTCTTGCAGTAGCCGAAGTAGTTGTCCGCGATGACGGTGACGATGACGCCGCGCTCGTCACGGGCCACGCACTTGAAGGCCTTGCCGCCGTTGTAGAGCTCGGCCTCGTCCTTCCAGCACTGGCCGTCGCGGCGCTGACGCTCGGTGGCCTCCTCCCAGGAGGGCAGGCCCAGCTCCTTCTTGGTCAGAGTGGTCAGGTGCGGGGCGAGGATGACGCAGCCGGTGTGGCCGGTCCAGGACTCCGGGGCCAGGGAGGAGTCGTTCTCCGGCAGGTAGGGGTCGCCGCCGTTGCCGAAGATGCCCTCGACGAAGTCCAGGTTGGAGACCAGGCCACCGGGGGCGATGAAACGGATCTCCATGGAGCGCTCGGCGGAGAAGCCGGGGACCTCGGGCACGACGACGGGGCGCAGCAGCAGGGACACGAAGCAGCGGGCCGGGTCCTCCTGCCGGGAGGCCCACGGCAGGGTCAGCAGGTCCTCGGGGGCATCGACGGCGTGGGCCAGCAGACGGGCGAAGACATCGCGCGGGACGGCGATCTTGTCATCGGGAATCGGCAGGCCGCCCTCGGCGACGTGGAAGACGCCGGCAGTGGTGCGGCGGTCGTTGCGGGGGTTGTGCAGGACGCCGCCGAGCACTCGGTAGCTCTCGACGTAGTCGGAGGTGAAGCTGGTGGCGTCCTCAGGCAGGGACAGGGCCCGCGCCAGGCCCGGCTGGTCCAGGACGAAGGTGGAGCGGGGCAGCCTCGGGGTGACGGCCGCGCCCTCCAGGTAGGAGTCGAGGAAGGTCTGAATGCGCTGGTCGGCGGCACAGGGGCGGTGAGCCAGCCGGCGGGAGAGCTCGCGCTGGCGAGCCAGAATCGGGGACATGAGACGGTCCGCCTCACTCTGCTTGACCGGTGCCGGAACGGGAAGTCCCAGCAGCTCCAAACGCAGGGCGATGGCGGAAGTGGTGGCCGCGTCTGTAGTTGTCATGGCACGAGCCTAGACGGACCAAACGACACGCTCCTGTTACGTTCTGCCCAGAAGGACCGCTTCTCCAGTGTGTTCGACGTCGCACCCGCCGGTCGGTCACCGTTCGCGGCGACCGACCGGTGCGACATCGAGCGCTCAGGACAGGGCGCTCAGGACAGGAGCATCTGGGACAGTGCCGTGCCCACGACGCAGGAGGTGAGCACTCCGATGAGCCCGGGCACCAGGAAGGAGTGGTTGATGACGTACTTGCCGATGTGGGTGGTGCCGGTGGGGTCGAAGCCGATCGCCGCCAGGTCCGAGGGGTAGGTGGGCAGGATGAAGTACCCGTAGGAGGCGCCGATGAACCCGACGACGACGACCGGGCTCACCCCGAGTGACAGGGCCATGGGGGCCACGATGAGCAGGCCGGCGGCCTGGGAGTTCACCAGCTTGCCGATGATGAACAGGACGATGGCGTACATCCACACGTGGTGGGACAGGACGCCCGAGAGGCTGTGCTCCAGGCTCTCCAGGTGGGCGTGGACGACCGTCTCGGTCATCCAGGCGACCCCGAAGATGGAGAACATGGCGGTGGCCCCCGCCTTGAACACGGCGGTGGAGGCGATCTTGCCGGCCTGCACCTTGCAGGTCAGCAGGATCAGTGCCCCGGCGGCGAGCATGACCATCTGGATGACCAGGTTCATGCTCAGGCGCTCCATGGCGCCGTTGTCTCCCGTGGGGAACTGGGGACGCAGTACCTCCAGGGCGCCCAGGACGACGACGGCGGCGATGGCGCCCAGGAAGATCCAGGTGGCGCGGTAGGCCTGGGGTGGGAACACCTTGCCGATGAGGGTCTCGGAGCTGGAGTGGACGGTGGCGCGGAACTCCGGATTCTCCAGCCGCTTCTGGTACTCCTCGTCCTCGTCCAGGTCCTTGCCCCGGCGCATCGACCACAGGGCGGCCAGAAGGACCCCGCACAGCGACGCCGGGATGGAGATCGCCAGGATCTGGAGGACTGACCAGTGCCGATCGGTGTTCTTGGCGATGATGGAGACGATGGAGACCGTGGCCACCGAGACCGGTGAGGCGGTGATGCCCATCTGGGCGGCGACCGATGAGGCGGCCATGGGGCGTTCGGGGCGGATGTTCTTCTTGATGGCGATGTCCGCGATGATGGGCAGCATCGTGTAGACGACATGGCCGGTCCCGCATAGGACGGTGAGGAACCAGGTGACGCAGGGACCCAGGATGGTGATCTGCTCGGGATGTCGACGCAGGACCCGTTCGGCCACCTGCATCATGACGTCCAGGCCGCCGGACTGCTGGAGCGTGGCGGCGCACCCGATGACGGCCAGGATGGTGAGAATGACGTCGACCGGGGCCTCCCCCGGCTCCAGGCGGAAGCCGAAGACGAGGACCAGCAGGCCGATCCCGGCGATGAGACCGAGGGCGATCCCGCCCTTCTTCGCCCCGACGATGAGGCAGGTGAGGATGATGGCTACTTGAAGGATGATGCTGAGGGTCTGAAGGGCTGCGCTGGCGTCCATGGAGGATCTCCCCGGTTGGGCGGAACGGGTGAGGACGAGTGAGGGGCGGCGCTCCTCGAGCAGGCGAGGAGCCGAGACGCGAAACTGGCCTAGCGGGAGGATTAAGGTCAGTGTCTCACCAGCAGCCGGGGACCATTGTCCTGGTTGATACCGGCCGTTTTCGGTGTGCTTCGTTGCCGGCTGGGCGCGAACTCACATTCTGGCTCCCGGTGCGCCGTCGTCGACCCTCAAAGCGCACGAAAGCGCTGTTCGGGGCGATTTAGGTGACAACCCGATAACGTGAGTCGGTCACGTCATGGCTGGTTCCCAGGTCTGCATCGCTACCATCACGGCCCGGTGTTCCTTCATACTGGACGCATGTCGGCGCCCGATGCGGCTTGTCCGCAGCGATCACTCCCGATCGCCGTCGGCGGTCCTGCTGGACGGTGACCGGCCTCCGAGTCGGCGCCAGCAGCCAACATCGGTCATGATGAGACCCTATGTCGCAACCGGAGCGTTATCCCCCGCGCCGTCGCGGCACCCAGTCACCTCCATGACATCAACCGAAACGAGGAGCGCGTGGCAGAAGGCACGAGTGGGAGCGGACCCAGCCGCCCCGTCGGCAACAAGCTGACCCAGGTGGCCAGCGCCGGTCGGCATACCCTGGGCAGGGTCTCGGGGGGCGGTAAGAAGCCCGGAAAGGGGCGCAAGCCGTCGAAGGCCGAGCGCTCCAAGGACGCCGCCTCGGGGCGTAAGCGCCGTTTCTTCAACTACCCCCGCGCCGGCAAGGGCAAGATTCACCGCTGGATTCCCAGCTGGCGGTTCGTCCTGGGCGTCTTCCTGCTGGGGGTGCTCAGCACTGTCGGCGCCTTCATGTGGGCCTACAACACCATCAAGGTGCCCAAGCCCAGCGAGTTCGCGCTGGCTCAGAGCAGCACGGTCTACTACGCCGACGGAACCACGGAGATGGGGAAGTTCGCGGAGATCAACCGGCAGTCGGTGGACGCTTCCACCCTGCCGGACTATGTGGGCAACGCGGTGGTGGCCTCCGAGGACCGCTCCTTCTACTCCAACAAGGGCGTCGACCCCAAGGGCATCGCGCGCGCCCTCATCAACAACCTGCGCGGAGGCGACACCCAGGGCGCCTCGACCCTGACGCAGCAGTACGTGAAGAACTACTACGTCGACACCACCAGCTCCTACTCCGGCAAGTTCAAGCAGGCCATCATGGCCATCAAGATCGACCGGGAGAAGCCCAAGAAGGAGATCCTGGGCGACTACCTCAACACGGTCTACTACGGCCGTGGCGCCTATGGAATCGAGGCCGCCTCGCAGGCCTTCTTCCACCATCCCGCCAAGGACATGAGCCCCTCGGAAGCCGCGCTCCTGGCGGGGATCCTGCCGTCGCCCAGCGCCTGGGACCCGGCCGAGAACCCGGACAAGGCCAAGGAGCGGTGGGGGCGAGTCCTGCAGTTCATGCTCGACGACGGCTACATCACCCAGGCCCAGTACAACGAGGCCAAGCAGACGGGTATGCCGGACGTCAAGGAGTCCCAGACCAAGCAGGTCTACGCCGGCACCAACGGCTACCTGCTGCAGATGGTGCGCTCCGAGCTCGAGAACAAGGCCAAGATCTCGCCGGAGCAGATCGACACCGGCGGCTTCAAGATCGTCACCACGATCAACCAGAAGGACCAGGAGGCCGCCGTCAACGCGGTCAACTCCCTGCCTCCTGGCGCCTCGCCGAACCTGCGCAAGGCGCTGGTGTCCATCGACCCCAAGACGGGCGGTCTGCTGGCGCTCTACGGGGGTGATGACTATCTGACCAGTCAGGTCAACACCTCGACCGATGCCATCGCCCAGGCCGGCTCCACCTTCAAGCCCTTCGCGCTGGTGGCCGCCCTGGAGAACGGGTGGTCCTTGAACAGTGGTTATCCGGCCACCTCGCCGATGACCATCGAGGGCCATCAGTTCCAGAACTTCAAGAACGTCTCCCTGAAGTGGGCCAGCCTCACCCAGGCCACGGAGCAGTCGCTCAACACCCCCTACCTCCAGCTCAATCAGGAGCTCATGAATGCCGAGGACCTGGAGGAGGGGATCACGGCCAAGGTGGCGAACCGTGCCGGCTACCCGGAGAACACCCAGGGGCTGAAGACCCCGGAGCAGCGGACTCTTGTCCAGAACGTGCTCGGCTCGGCCTCCCCGCACACGATCGATATCGCGACGGCCTACTCCACCTTCGCCTCGCAGGGCATCCGGCACGACACCCACATCGTGGCCTCCCTCAAGAACCCCGATGGCACGGATCGCTACACGGCGGACACCAAGGGGCATCGTGAGTTCGACGAGGACGTCATGGCGGATACGACCTACGCCCTCCAGCAGGTCGTCTCCGGCCCGAACGGCAGTGCGGACAAGGTGGCCGCCAAGATGGATCGCCCGGTTGCCGCGAAGACCGGATCGTCGTCGGACAACAAGTCCGCCCAGTTCGTGGGCTTTACTCCGCAGGTGGTCACCGCGGTGACCCTCTACCAGACGGGAACGGACGGCTCGGAGGAGTCGATCGAGCCCTGGGGGGAGTACGACGAGATCACCGGCTCGACCTACCCGGCGGACATTTTCATCGACTACATGAATGTCGCGCACGAGGGGTTGGAGGTTGAGGACTTCCCGCCGCCGGCCGAGCTGCTGGCCACCCGTGGTGGAACGGTTCCGCAGACCGCCAAGCCCACCGGTGAGCCGGAGGAGGAGGCGACTACGACCCCCACCGCTCCGCCTGAGGCGACTGCGACCCCCACCCCGCAGCCGACCACTGAGCCGACGCCGCAGGGCACCCCGCAGCCTGACGGGAAGCAGACCGAGCAACCGGACTCCGAGAAGAAGCCTGGAGGAGACCAGGGCGGTAATGGTGGCGACCAGGGCGGCGGCAACAATGGCGGCGACCAGGGTGGCGACCAGGGCGGCGGCGGCAACCGCGGCAACCCCGGCGACCAAGGCGGCGGCGGCAACCGCGGCAACCCCGGCGACCAAGGCGGCGGCAACAATGGCGGCAACGGTGGAAACAACGGCGGCGGTAATAACGGCGGCAACCAGGGCGGCGTCCTCTAGCGCCTCGCTGTCCGCCGACTGATCCCGTCCGCCCGCGGAAGCCTGACGGTGGGCCGATGACGTGTTGTATGGCACGTCGTCGGCCCACCGTCTCGGCTTTCAGGGCCACCCGGTTGTCCGGTAATGTGGCGAACTGGCTGCGCCGTCGGGCGGATGGACCTCTGTTCACCGGATGGTGCGCCGCACGCATCACCCTCCTGTCACGGAAGGACCGTGACCGCCACAGACCAGAGGAGGTGGGTACCAAGCATGCGTCACTACGAGATCATGATCATCCTCGACCCCGAGACGGACGAGCGCACCGCCAACGCGACGCTCGAGAAGCTGCTGCAGGTCGTCCCCAGCAACGGGGGCACCGTGGACAAGGTCGACATCTGGGGCAAGCGCCGGCTGGCCTACGACATCAAGAAGAAGTCCGAGGGCTTCTACGCCGTCGTGGACATGACCACCACGCCCGAGATCGCCCAGGAGCTCGACCGCCAGCTCGGCCTCAACGAGACCGTTCTGCGCACCAAGCTGCTGCGTCCCGAGGCCTGAGCCTCTACCGGGAACGGAGACAACGCCATGGCCGGAGACACCATCATCACCATCATCGGGAACCTCACCGCGGACCCCGAGATGCGCTTCACGCCCTCCGGGGCAGCGGTGGCCTCCTTCACGGTCGCCTCCACGCCGCGTACCTTCGACCGCCAGGCCGGCGAGTGGAAGGACGGGGAGACCCTGTTCATGCGCTGCTCGATCTGGCGTGACGCCGCGGAGAACGTGGCCGAGTCGCTGACCAAGGGCACGCGCGTCATCGTCCAGGGCCGGCTGGTCCAGCGCTCCTACACCACCCGTGAGGGCGAGAACCGCACGGTGGTGGAGATGCAGGTCGATGAGATCGGCCCCTCCCTGCGCTACGCCAAGGCCCAGGTCACCCGCCAGCCGCGCGGCGGCGGCCAGGGTGGCTTCGGCGGCGGTCAGGGCGGCCCTCAGGGCGGAGGCTTCGGCGGCAACCAGGGCGGTCAGGGCGGATACAACCAGGGCGGCCCCCAGCAGGGCGGCTACAACGGCGGTGGCGGCTTCGGCGGTCAGGGCCAGTCCGGGTACAACGCCCCCGCCGGCGGCGCCGCGGACGACCCGTGGGCCACGGGCGGCTCCACCTCCTTCGGTGACGAGCCCCCGTTCTAAAGCCGCGACGTCGTCGTCCCGTTCCCTCTCACACAACACTTTTCATCTCGTAGAGCGCTCAAGCGCTCAGACCAAGGAGTACCACCATGGCGAAGCCCCAACTTCGCAAGCCGAAGAAGAAGGTCAGCCCCGTCAAGGCCATCAAGGTCGGCACCATCGACTACAAGGACACCGCCACGCTGCGGAAGTTCATCTCCGACCGCGGCAAGATCCGCGCCCGTCGCGTCACCGGCGTCTCCGTCCAGGAGCAGCGCAAGATCGCCAAGGCCGTGAAGAACGCCCGCGAGATGGCTCTGCTGCCCTACTCGAGTTCGGCTCGCTGATCGGAGGCACGCGCAATGACCACCAAGCTCATCCTCACGCACGACGTCTCCCACCTCGGCTCCGCCGGCGAGGTCGTGGAGGTCAAGGACGGCTACGCCCGTAACTACCTCCTGCCCCGCAAGCTGGCCACCCCGTGGACCAAGGGCGCCCAGCGCCAGATCGACCAGATGGCCGAGGCGCGCCGCAAGCGCTCCATCGAGTCCCTCGAGCACGCCCAGACCGCTCGAGCCTGGCTGCAGGAGAACGTCGTGACCGTCTCCGCCACCGCCGGTGACAACGGCCGCCTCTTCGGCGCCATCACCACCGCGACCCTGGCCGACGCCGTCAAGGCAGCCGGCGGCCCCGCCGTCGACCGTCGCAAGATCCAGGTCGTGCCGCCGATCAAGTCGACCGGCCGTCACAGCGCCTCCGTGCGCCTGCACGCCGACGTCGTGGCCCCCCTCGAGGTCAACGTCGTCCCCGCGCGCTGAGCGCCGGGCATCCTTCCGCCGTCGGGCCGGGTCCTCCCCGTGGGGGCTCCGGCCCGACGGCGTTGTCCTGGGTCGTGCTGGGTCGTACAGCGTCGTGCCGGCGGTCCGGATCGTAGGGTAGGTCGCGACGTCGTACCCTTAACCCTCTGTGTTGTCTCATGACTTCTGAGAGTTTCGGATGTCATGACATCTGAGACACTGGTGGGGTGGGTTGCCTGGGGGTTATGGGTAACTCGATTTCGCCGTCTCGGCGTGAGCAGGTCATAGGTTTTGACTCCAGGACCAGTGGGATGAGCGTGGAGGAGTTCTGCGCTCAGGTGGGTATCTCGCGGGCCTCGTTCTACCGGATACGCCGACGCGCTGAGCACGAGGGCCTGGCTGCCGCGCTGACGGCGCGCTCACGGGCCCCGCACCACCCGGCGCGGGTGTGGGACCAGGGCACTGATGAGCGCATCGCCCAGGTTCGCGCCGACCTGCTCGCCGCCGGCCGGGAGGCGGGTCCGGCCTCGGTGTGGTGGGTGATGAGCCAGGGCGCCAGCGTTCCGGCTCCCTCTCGCGCGACGATCGCCCGCAGCCTGCGCAGAGCCGGCCTGGTGGTCCCCGCCCCGCGCAAGCGGCCCAGGACGTCGTACAAGCGCTTCACCCGCAGCGCGGCCAACGAGCTGTGGCAGATCGACGGCTTCCAATGGCGCCTGGAGGACCGTCTGGTGACCGTCTACCAGGTCGTTGACGACTGCTCGCGGGTCATCACCGCCCTGAGGGCCTGCTGGGGCGGTGAGAGCGTGGCAGGCGCCCGCACGGTCCTTGAGGAGGCCTTCGCCACCTGGGGGCGCCCGGCGGCGATCCTGTCGGACAACGCACTGGCGTTCAACACCAGCCGTATCACTGGACCGGGAGCCACCGAGAAGTGGCTGGCATCCCTGGGGGTGCGTCCCATCAGCGGGCGGGTGGGCCACCCTCAGACCCAGGGCAAGGTCGAGCGCTCCCACCAGCCGGCAGCCGCCTGGCTGCGCGCCCACCCGGCCAGCACCCTTGAGGAGCTCAACGCCGAGCTGGACCGCTTCACCAGCTACTACAACACCGAGCGCCAGCACCAGGGCCACGGCATCGCACTGACCCCGCTGAGGGTATGGGCGCAGACCCCCAGGGCGCTGGCCAGCCCAGCCCCCATCGACCTGGAGCGCCTCCCAGCCGGCGGCGGCCCCATCAGCCTGCCCGACCCCACCGACCCGACCGGCTCGGATAGTGCCGTGGACCGCGCCCGACGCACCGTGATGTCCAACGGGTGCGTGTCCTACAAGGACCGTGCACTGTCACTGGGCCAGACCATGCGCGGCATCGAGGTCACCCTGATCGAGTACCCCACGCGCCTGGACCTCTACGACCCCGACGGACGCCGCTTCGTGTCCCTGCCCTGGCCCCAACCCACCCAGAGGCAGCAAGGCAACCGCTCCACCATCGACACCAAGAAACCGCCCTACAGACTCATCCCACTACCACCCCGACGCCCCCGAACGTCTCACAGGTCATAACCCCCACCGGTGTCTCAGAAGTCATGACACCCAAATGTCTCAGATGTCATGACACCCAAATGTCTCAGAAGTGAGGAGACAGCACAGTACCCTTAACCCTCGACCTCGAGGCATAAGGCACGACGGGGCGGTCGGGAGCCGGCGATCATCTCCACAGGTCTGCTACGGGACGCGCGCTTCGGGCGACGGCGGCGGGGAAGAGAGTCAGGAGCCGGGCGCGCAGCACGTCGAGGTGCGTGAAGTCCGCCCAGATGAAGCGCTCGATGCGCCAGCCCATGCGAGTCAGGGCGTCCTGGCGCTGCTTCTCCTGCCACAGGTCCTCCGGGTCCCTGTACTTGATCCGCCCGTCGAACTCCGCCACTACCCGGTACTCCGGCCAGGCCTCATCGGGGAAGTAGAGGCGGGAGTGGTGGACGTCCGTGATCGCCATCTGAATGCGCGGAGCCGGCAGGCCCAGAGCGCGCACCAACCAGTGCAGCAGCGACTCGCCCGGTGATTCGGTGAAGGCCGAGGCCATGGCGACGACGGCACGTGCGCGCCGCGCCCCGGCACGTGGGCCCTGCGCCGCAATGGTGGCTTGGAGCTGATGCCGGGCAGCCTCGACTCGGCGGCTCGACTGGGAGTACTGGTATCGCGATGGACGGGCGATAGCGCGGAGCGCCGACTCGACCACGCACACCGAGTCGTGGGCGGGAAGGTCGAAGGCGCAGTCAACTGCGGTCCGTCCCAAGGTGCTCACAGGCAGGCCCGAGACGGTGGTGATGTCCTTCTGCGGCAGCGTCAGGTGTCGTCGTCGCAGGTAGGCGAGGCGTTGTGCTCCCGGCGGGAGGGGGAGCTCCTGGTGGGGATGGTGCGGACTTGAGGGGACGACGACGCTGACGTCCGGCTCACGTTCCCGCAACCACAGACCATGAACGAGTGCGGCCGACTCGTGGCTCAGGCAGCGCGCGGACGTGACCTGAAGGCAGGCGGCCGCGCAACGAGCCAGACTGAGACGCGCGCCGGCCTCCCAACGGGGCAGGTCCTGAGCGCCGATATCCCCATAGACACCACGAAGGAGCCTGACGGGGTTGCGCATGGCGGCCGGTGGGCCGGCGGACACGACAACGGGAGGCAGTTGAGGCGGTTCGGGATAGGGCTCCATACGGCAAGCGTGATGGGCGGGTGGATGAGGTGGCTACTGCAGTGTCGGAGCCCTGTGGATGCAGCAGGGAACGGACAGCACTGTGGCCACGGGGTGACGGCCTCGTGCTGGCTGCCCGGATCGTAGGGTAGGTCGCGAGGTCGTACCCTTAACCCTCTGTGCTGTCTCCTCACTTCTGAGACATTTGGGTGTCATGACATCTGAGACACTCACTCAGGCGGGAACCCGG
>NZ_JBGEVE010000012.1:0-72532 GCF_048514265.1 Actinomyces sp. SKVG-SVH-4(1)
ATCGTCTTGAACGGACAGACCCCAACTGAGAAACTCAACGACATCATCAACGGTGCAAACACCACCTGACCCCACCCAGTGACGGACCCCCGGGGTCGGTTACTCCCACGCAAGGAGTGACATGACGACAGCGGGTGCATCCCGACGCGCAGGGCTGGCCGCACCTCCGGGGCTGACGGTGATCGTCACGACACGGCCCCATCGAAAGGACGTGACTGGTGTCCCAGGCCAGGAAAGCCTGGAGCACCAGTCACCTGCTGAGCGACGGGGACACCCCTCGCGCGGCGCCATGGACCGTCAGGCGCTCAGCCCACGCCGCCGTTGTTGGCGCCCCCGCCGCCGGGATTGGGGTTACCCGGCTGCTGTTGATTGTTGTCGTCACCGTCTTTACCGGAGGAGACCGTGAGGTTGACGGTCGTTCCAGCAGGAACCTTAGTGCCGCCCTTTGGATCAGTGCCGATGACCCTACCGGTGTCCACATCCTTGGAGGGCTTGTCGGACTGGACACCGACGTTCAGACCAACCTTCTGCAACTCGGTTGTTGCCTCCTGGACAGTCTTCTTACTGACATCGGGCACCGTCACTGTGCCGTTCGGCGCCTGTGTGGCCGCGCCGCTGGAGAAGCTCACGGTGATCGTGTCTCCCGCGGAGACGCTGGTGCCCGCGGCCGGGTTGGAGGAGACGGCCTTGCCGCGCTCGACCTCCGCAGAGGCCACGTCGTCGCCCTTCTTGAACTGCAGGCCGGCGTCCTCGATGGACTTCTTCGCCGTGGCCTCGTCCTGGCCCGAGACGTCGGGGACGGAGGTGTTCCCGGTGGAGAGCACCAGGTCCACCGTGGTGCCGCGCGCAACGGAGTTCCCCGCCTGTGGGTTGGTGTAGATGACCCGGTCCTTCGCGACCGTGGCGGAGTCCTCCTGGGAGGTGTTTCCGCCCTCGAGCCCGGCCTCCTTGAGGGCCTTGCGGGCGTCCTCCTGAGTCTTGCCGGACAGGTCGGGAACCTTGACCATCGCCGATCCGGTGGAGAAGTGCACGGTGACGGTGGAGCCCGGCTCGACCTTCGTGCCCTTGCCCGGGTCGGAGGAGACGGCCAGTCCCGCACCGACCTCCTCGTTGGCGACCTCGTCCTTGGCGAACTTCAGGCCGGCGTCCTCAATGGTCTTCTTGGCCGATTCCTCGTCCTGACCGGAGGTGTCGGGGACCTCCACCTTGCTGATGGTCGGACTCGGCGTCGGGGTGGGTACGTTGTCGAAGGCCCCCGAGGCCCACCGTCCGGCGACGACGGCCAGCGCCACGAACAGCAGGAACACGAGGACCCAGACCCAGGCGTGGCTCTTGGGCTTCTCCTCGGGCTCTTCGGCCTCCTTGGCCGCCTGCATCGGAGAGGCCCCGGAGGGCACCTGGGCGAAGGAAGAGGTGGGCTGAACCGGTTCGGCAGCCGGTGAGGCCATGACTGAGGTGGCCGGGGACCAGGAGTCAGCGGCCGGCGCGGCCACAGACAGGCCCCGGGCGGCCGCCTGCAGGTCGGCGCGCATGTGGGCGGCGTCCTGATAGCGGTCCTCGCGGCTCTTGGCCAGGGACTTGAGGATCACCCGGTCCAGGGACTCGGGCACATCGGCCGCCAGCGAGGAGGGGCGCTTGGGAATCTCCCGCACGTGCTGGTAGGCGATGGCCACGGCTGAGTCGCCCTGGAAGGGCGGCTGGCCGGTGAGCAGCTCGTAGAGAAGACACCCGGTGGAGTACAGGTCCGAGCGGGCGTCCACGGACTCGCCGCGGGCCTGCTCCGGGGAGAGGTACTGGGCGGTGCCCACCACCGTGTGGGTCTGGGTGACCGTGGAGGCGGAGTCCTCAATGGCCCGCGCAATGCCGAAGTCCATGACCTTCACGGCGCCGGTGGAGGTCAGCATGATGTTTCCGGGCTTGATGTCACGGTGGACGATCCCCACCCGGTGGGAGTACTCCAGGGCGTCCAGGACCCCGGAGACGATCTCCGCGGCCTCCGCGATCGGGACGGCCTCGCCCTCGCTGAGGAGCTCACGCACCGTGTGCCCCTCGATGTACTCCATGACGATGTAGGGGACGGTGCGGCTGGCGCCACCGGGCTGGAGGAGCTCCTCCTCCCCGGAGTCGTAGACGGCGACGACGGCGGGGTGGTTGAGGGCCGCCGCGGACTGGGCCTCCCGGCGGAAGCGGGCCTGGAAGGTGGGGTCGCCGGCGATGTCCGAACGCAGCAGCTTGATGGCTACGACTCGCGACAGGCGAGTGTCGTAGCCGAGGTGCACCTCTGCCATACCACCACGTCCGATGAGGTCGCGGATCTCGTAACGGCCCGCGAGGACCTGGGGGAACTGACTGGTCACAGTACCTCCTTGACAGGGATGCTCAGCATCAAGGCTGGCACGACCTGATGCGCATGGGCAAGCGTACCTGTGCTGTGCAGGGTGATGAGCGAGAGCGCCGGGATGAGGGCCCTGAGCGTCAGCAGGTTGAGGCCGAGGAAGGAGCGTCCCGAGGCGTGCCGGGCGGTGCGCGACGGCGTCGGCTCCTCGGCCGCGTGACGGCCGGGCCGCACGGTGGCGGGCCGGGGCAGCTCGCGGGTCTGCGGGCCGCGGCGGCCAGTGGACTCCCAGCTGAGCGCCTCACGGGGATCCCACGCGTCCGTGGGCAGGTTCACCACCGCCCGGTCCAGGGCGCGGGCCACCTCGCGGGCGGAGTGCGGCCGGTCGGAGGGCTTCTTGGCGAGCAGCTTGAGGATGATGGCCTGGACCTGGGGCGGGACGGCGTCGGGGAGGGCGGGCACCTCCTCGTTGACGTGCGCGAAGGCGATATCGACCTGGGTGGCTCCGCTGAAGGGGCGCCGCCCCACCAGGGCCTCGTAGGCGATGATGCCCAGCCCGTAGAGGTCGCCGGCCGGGGTGGCCATGTTCCCCATGGCCTGCTCGGGGGCGAGATACTGGGCGGTGCCCATCACCATGCCAGAGGCCGTCAGCGGGCGCTGGTTGATGCCGGTGGAGATGCCGAAGTCGGTGAGCTTGGCCAGGCCCTCGCGGTTGATGAGGATGTTGGAGGGCTTGACGTCCCGGTGGACGACGCCGGAGTCGTGGACGACCTGCAGGGCGCGGGCCACCTGCGCCAGGACCGGCAGGATCTCGGCGGGCGACAGGGTCCCCTTCTCGGCGATGATGTCGGACAGGGCGCGCCCCTGGACGAGCTCCATGATGAGCCAGCCGGTCCCGTCCTTCTCCCCGGAGTCCAGGACGACGGCGAGGTTCGGGTGGCGCAGCCCCTTGGAGTTCTTGGCCTCCGCACGCAGGCGGGACAGGAAGATCTCATCACCGGTCAGCTCGGGGCGCAGGATCTTGGCGGCCACGGCTCGACCCGAGCGCAGGTCGGTGGCGCGCCACACCTGGCCCATGCCGCCCAGAGCGATCTGCTCGACCAGCTCGTAGCGGCCCTGGAGCTGGAGCCCGGCAACAGGTTTCACTGGTTCACCGCCGCATCGATGACCTGGGCGGCGACGGGGCCGGCGATCTTGCCGCCGGTGGCGCCGTCCTCGGTCTCCGCATTGCCGTCGAGCACGACGGCCAGGGCGATCTCAGGCTTGTCGATGTCGGTGCCGGCGAAGCCCACGAACCAGGTGGTGGGGCCGCTGTCCGTGCCGGTCTCGGCGGTACCGGTCTTGCCGGCCACCTGGACCCCGGAGACCTGGGCGCTGGTGCCCGTGCCCTCGGCGACGGCGGTCTGCATGAGGGAGGACAGGGAGCTGGCGGTAGCCGAGTCGATCGGGGTGCGGGCCACCTTCGTGGAGGTGGAGCTGACCTCGTTGAGGTCGGGGTCCAGGATGCGCGAGACCAGGTAGGGGGTCATCTGCTCGCCCTTGTTGGCTACGGTGGCGGCCACCATCGCCATCATGAGCGGGGTCGCCTGCACCGAGGCCTGACCGATGCCGGCCATCGCGGTCTGCGCCTGGGAGTCGTTGTGCGGGTAGGTCGACGGCGTGACCTTCAACGGGATGGACAGGTCAGAGTCGAAGCCCCAGTTTTTCGCCTCCTTGGAGAGCTCCTCCTCGCCGACGTTCATGGCCAGCTGCGCGAAAGGAGTGTTGCAGGACTCGGCGAAGGCGTGGGAGAAGGTGGTCCGACCACCGCCGCAGGACTCCCCTCCGTAGTTCTCCAGGGAGTGGCTGGTGCCCGGCAGGGTGATGGTGTCGGGGGCGTCGACCTCCTGATCGGGCTTGATCTTGCCGGTGCGCAGCGCCGCCGCCGTGGTGAGGATCTTGAAGGTCGACCCCGGCGGGTAGCGGTTGCCGGCGATGGCCCGGTTGTCCAGGGGACGGGAGGAGTCCTGGCTGAGGGTCGCATTGGCCTCATTGGCGGCGTTCCCATTGCGGGTCGCGAAGGCCGAGGGGTCGTAGGAGGGGGTGGAGACCAGCGCCAGGATGGCCCCGGTCTTGGGGTCCAGGGCGACGACGGCGCCCTCACGCCCGGCCAGGGCGTCATAGGCGGCCTGCTGGATCTCGGGCTTAATGGTCAGCTCCACGGCCCCGCCCCGCTGGGAGTCACCGGTGATGAGGGTCTTGATCCGGGAGGAGAACAGGGAGGGGTCGTCCCCGTTGAGCACGGAGTTGCCCTCCTTCTCCATGCCGGTCATGGAGGCGAAGGCGGGAGAGAAGTACCCGGTCACCGGAGCGTAGAGCGGTCCGTTGGCGTAGACGCGCTGATAGTCCTCAGATCCCTGGCCGTCGTCGGACTTCTGGGTGCTGGCGATCGTGGTGCCGCCGGCCAGGAGGATCGGGCCCCGCTCGGTGTCGAAGTTGCGGCTGACGGTACGGCGGTTGCGCGGGTCGGAGTTGAGGGCCCCGTTGGCCGACCACGACTCCCACACGGAGGGGCGGGCCAGTCCCTGGACGCTGGTGACGGACAGGGCCAGCGTGGCGAACATGACCAGCACCAGGAAGGCGACCTGACGGATCTGTCGGTTCATGGCAGCTGCCTCCTGTCAGTGTCCTCAGTGAAGCCCGGGGCCCGCGATGAGCGCAGGGTCTCCCCGTCCGGTGCGGTGTGCGGCGGAGGCGGCGCCTCCGGACTGACGGCGACGGCGGGCCGGGCGTCATCCTCCAGGCTGCCGAAGCCGGGTGCGGCCGACGGGGAGGCGTAGCCCCCGGCGTCAGCCGGTGCGCCTCCAGCCGGTGCGTCATCAGCGGCCTGGGCCATCGAGTCCTCGGACCCGGCGTCCTGGACCCGACGGCGCAGGGACAGCGGCAGCTCGGCGGTGTCGATGATCCGCGGTGCGTGGGTGGCCGGCCGCCGGGCGGCGTCGGACAGGCGCAGCAGGAGAGCCAGGATGATCCAGTTGGCGATGAGTGAGGAGCCGCCGTAGGCCAGGAAGGGCAGGGTCAGCCCCGTCAGTGGGATGAGCCGGGTGACACCGCCGATGACCACGAAGATCTGCAGGGCGATGGCGAAGGACAGGCCCACGGCCAGGAGCTTGCCGAAGCCGTCGCGCAGCGAGACGGCGGTGCGCAGTCCCCGCTGGATGAGGACGAGGTAGAGCATGAGCAGGACGAGCGTGCCGGTCAGCCCCAGCTCCTCACCCAGTGAGGCGAAGATGAAGTCGGAGTTGGCGAAGGTGACCAGGGTCGGTGAGCCCTTGCCCCAGCCGGCGCCCATGAGCCCGCCGGTGGACATCCCGAACATGCCCGTCAGCAGCTGCCAGGAACCGCCCGCTGCGTTGTACACGGCATTGTCGGTGGCGTGGAGCCAGCCGTTGATGCGCTGCTGGACGTGGTTGAGGTGCGTGGCCGCGAACCAGGCCGCCGGGAGGAACAGGGCGGCACCGATGAGCAGCCAGGAGGGCCGGTCAGTGGCCACGTACAGGACGACGACGAACAGGCCGAACAGCAGCACCGAGGAACCCAGGTCCTTCTGGAGGACCAGGACGCCGATGCTCACGCCCCACACGATGAACAGGGGGCCCAGGTGCCGGGCGCGCGGCAGGCTCATCCACAGGACCTTGCGGCCCGCCAGGGCCAGGTTGTCCCGGTTGGCCACGAGGTAGGAGGCGAAGAAGACCGCCAGCAGCACCTTGGACAGCTCGGCCGGCTGGAAGCTCATCGGGCCGATCCGGATCCAGATGCGGGCGCCGTTGATGCTCTGGCCGATCCCCGGGATGAAGGGAAGGACGAGGAAGACCAGGCCGGACCACATGGCCCACCGGTCCCAGCGTCGTAGGCGCCGGTAGTCGCGCAGCAGGAGGAGCGTGACGGCGAAGAGGATGACGCCCAGCAGCGTCCAGACCAGCTGCTTGGAGCCCACATAGAACTGCCACTGCTCGTTGACCTCATAGGCCAGGTCCAGGCGCCGGATCATGGCCAGGCCGATCCCGTTGAGCGCCACCGCCGTCGGCAGGAGCACCGGATCGGCCCACGGGGCGGCGTAGCGCACACACAGGTGCATGAGGACGGTCAGGACGAGGAAGGCGATGGCCACGCCCACGGTCTGCGCCGGGGAGGAGCCGGTGCGGTTGAGAGCGGTGAGCACGAAGCCGCCCAGCCCCAGGACCAGGGCGACGCCGAGCAGCGCCGCCTCCGCCCAGCGTCCCGAGTATCGAGCGACGCCGGCGGGCTGGATGGTCGCGACGCCTGCGGGGGCGCCCAGGGGACCGGGAGCAGCAGTCATCTCACCCCTCCTGCCCGGGCTTGGCGGGCTGGGTCGGTGTGGCGGAGGCCGGCGACGGGGTGGAGGAGGACGAGGAGGAGGGCTTGGCCGTGGGGCTCGCGGTGCCCTGCGGGGCGGGGGCCTGCTTGCGGTAGGAGCGGACCGTCTTGTCCACGTAGGTCTCCGCGGCGCTCATCGACGACTGGGTGACGGTGGCCTCCAGGCGCTCACGGATGTTGTGATCGAGGGCCTCGACGGGCAGGTCCGCGTAGGTCTTGACCGAGTGGCTCAGCTTGAGCGGGCCGACGGACTGGGGGATCCCCTGGTAGATGGCGACCTCGCCCTTGTAGGTGGAGACGTAGTAGCGGGTCTGGGTCCAGCGGTAGAACAGGGCGCTGGCGCCGACGAGCGTGGCCAGCAGGACGAGGCTGCCCACGAGGACCCGACGGCGGTGGCGGCGTCGGGCCTTCTCCTGGGTGGCGGCCTCGGCGGCGATGGCCTCGTCGACCTCGGAGGACTCCTTGGCGGAGGCGGCCTCGGGCTTGTCCTCCAGGGTGGCCATGAGGGCTGCGGCCTTGGCGGCGGGGCTGGCGGCCTCGGTGTCCTTGGCCTCGGCCTGCTCGTCACCGGCACGGTGGGCGGCGGCGGCGCGCTCCTGGGCGAGGCGCTCGGTGGCGGCGCTGCCCACCACCTGCGGGACGGTCTGGGGCTCGGGGTCGTCCTTGACGACGTCGAAGACGACGGCGGTCACGTTGTCTGGTCCGCCGGCGCGCAGGGCCAGGTCGATGAGCTGGTCGGCGGCCTGACCGGGGTCGGCGACGCCGGCCAGGACCTCACCGATGGTCTCGGCGGTCACCGGGCCGCTCAGGCCGTCGGAGCACAGCAGCCAGCGGTCACCGGGAACGGCCTCGCGGATCGACTCGTCGAGCTGGACCTCGCCCTCAGTGTCCCCCAGGACGCGCAGGAGGACGGAGCGCTGCGGGTGCTGACGGGCTTGGTCCCGGGTCAGGCGCCCGGTCTCCACGAGGTACTCCACGAAGGTGTGGTCGGTGGTGACCTGGGTGAGGGTGCCGTCACGCAGCATGTAGGCGCGTGAGTCGCCCACGTGGACCATGGCGAGCTTGTTGCCGCTGCGCATGACGCCGATGCAGGTGGTGCCCAGGCCGGCGAGGTCGGGGTCCTGCGAGGACAGGGTGACGAGCTCGGTGTGGGCGGCCTGGACGGCGTCGCGCATGAGGCCCAACAGCTCGCCGGCCTGGTGGGAGTCGGCGTCCAGGGGCATGAGGTGCTCGACGGCGACCGCCGAGGCGATGTCTCCGCCCGCAGGTCCGCCCATCCCGTCGCACAGAAGGCACAGGTGGGGGCCGGCGTAGCCCGAGTCCTGGTTGGACTGGCGGACCAGGCCGACGTCGGAGCGTGCGGCGAAGCGCAGGGAGATGGTCATGAGCGCAGCTCCAGCGTCGTTTGGCCGATTCTGACAGGAATGTTCATGGGGAGCTCCACGGCGCCGTGCACGGGGCGGCCGTCCATCATGGTTCCGTTGGTGGATCCCAGGTCCTCCAGCCACCAGGCGCCGTCCTTGGGGAAGACGCGGGCGTGGCGCGATGAGGCGTAGGAGTCATCGAGGACCAGGGTGCAGGAGGGTGAGCGGCCGATGATGATCGACGAGGGGCTCAGGGGCACGGTCGAGCCGGCCAGGGGGCCCTCGGTGATGACCAGGCGGGTGGCGCTGCGGCGTCGGCCCCTGGGGGGTGGGCCCGAGGGCTGCTCGGAGCCGCCCGCGGAGCGTCGACGTGACGGGCCGGCGACGGGGGAGTCGGCCATATCGCGGCGCATGACGCGCACGATGAGGTACAGGAAGAACCAGAGCAGGACCAGATAGCCCAGCCGTAGGATCGTGAAGGCGAGTGCGCTCAACCGTTGACTCCGCTGTTCTGGGTGCCATCCCAGAACAGGATCTGGGTGCGGCCGATGGTGAGGGTGTTGCCGTCCACGAGCGTGACGGCGTCGACCCGCTGGCCCTCGACGAAGGTGCCGTTGGTGGAGCCCAGGTCGCTGGCGATGGCGTTGCCGTGCGTCAGGCGGATCTCCAGGTGACGGCGGGAGACGCCGGAGTCGTCGACGATGATGTCCGCCTCCGAGCCGCGCCCGATGACGGTGACCGGTCCGGTGAGCAGGTAGCGCTGGCCGTTGATGTCGACGATCGGGTGCGCTGGGGTGGCGGTGGCGGAGGCGGCCGGAGCGGCGGCGCCGCGTCGCGTGGAGGACTCGATCTCGATGGCCGGGGCGTTGGGGTTGTTGTTGACGAGGAAGGAGACCTCGACCGGGCCGACGAAGGAGTAGCCCTGGTCCGCGGCGTGCGAGGTGGCGACCTCCTCCATCTGACGCACCATCTCGTCCTGGCCCCAGGCGGTGATGCGCTCGATGCTCGGCGGGGTGAGGTGGATGCGGAAGATGTTGGGAACCACGGAGCGGTCGCGGGCGAAGGACGCGGCGCGCTTGTCCATGGTCTCGCGGAGCTTCGAGGCGATCTCGATGGGCTCGATGTCGTCCGAGAAACGGGACATGGCGCGGTTCGTGACGTTCTCGACGCCCTTCTCGAACTTGTCCAGGAATCCCATGGACAGTACCTCCCCCAAATATGGTGTGGCGGCCCCCGGGATGGAGCCGGGAGACGGGACTGTCCCGCCTCGCTATGGGCCTGCACGGACCTGCGTGCAGGCCGATACCGTTCCCATCGTAACGGTAGCGAAGCCATCGCAGGGAAGACGGCCCCCTCTGTGTGAGGTAATTGTGTCGTGAGCGGTCTCACGGCCGGATATGGCGGTGAGGATTGGACGCGGGCGGGGATGGCAGGCTAGTCTCATGCTCGCTTCTCGCGCGAGTGGCGGAATTGGTAGACGCGCACGGTTCAGGTCCGTGTGATCTTACGATCATGGGGGTTCGAGTCCCCCCCCGCGCACAGAACGGAAAGGCCCGGGCCACATGGTCCGGGCCTTTCGCTGTCTCCGGTTCCTGGTTGGCCGCCTTGTTCGGGGCCCGCGGCGGGGCGGTGCGGCGTGGCTCCCGTGTGACGGGGGAGTCAGGCGGAGGCGGGGTGCGGGTGCAGGCGGCGCAGGAGGTACCAGGCGGCCAGGGCCCCGATCCAGGCGCCGACGGCGTTCTGACCGACATTGGCCAGCGAGGGGCGCCGTTCCAGCATCGGCAGGAGGCTCTGGAGCACCTCGGCGCTCAGCCCGACCACGCAACCCACCAGCGCCCACATCCACCAGGGGATGTCCCGCCAGCCTACGACCGCGCAGAAGGTGGCCGGTGCCAGCATCACCAGGTTGAGGACGATGTCCTTGCCCTCGGAGCTGAGGAAGCCCGGTCCTATGGTGTCCTTGAGCTCGGCGACCTCACGCCCGGAGGGCCACACCACCGCCACGCAGACGATGGCCAGGAGGATGACCGCCGCGACGCGGGCGATCCGCTCGTAGGAGGCTCGGCCCGGGGGATGAGGCTTGGAGGGCTGGAGGTCCGTGGCGCGGCCGGCCGACGGCGACGCGGCCGACGCCGGTGATGTCCCCCAGGAGGTGTCAGGGGACTCGGCTGACGTCAGTGCGTCGGGCGCGGGCTGCTGGGCGGGCACGCTCACGACGCTACCGCCCGCCCTCCGGGAACCCCGGAAGGCGGGCGGTAACGATCAGAGCACATCAGAGTGCGGGAGCGGCCCCGGCTCAGCAACAGCTGGCGTTGATCTCCGTCTCGGCCTGCTTGGCCCGGGCTCGCCAGAACTCGCGCTCACTCATGGGACCGTGCCCCGAGCCGTGCTCAGAACCGTGGGCGCCCCCGTGTCCGTGGGGGCACTGCGCGTGCTCGCGGGCGTAGCGCTCCAGGTAGCGGTCATAGGCGGACTCCCCGGTCATGTCCCGCCACAGGGTGCGGGCTCGGGTCAGGACCTGGCGGACCCGATGTCGGGCGCTTGCCCGATCCGCCTGCTGCGGCGTCGAAGGAGAAGGTGTCATGACTTCTCCGCGTGGGCCTTGTGCGGGATGAGGGCCGGGTCGCCCACCTGCTCGTACTCCCGGGAGACCTTCTTCATGAGCGAGGAGGCGATCATCGTCTCGGGCGCGTAGAAGTTGGACTCCTGGTACGGGTCCTCCGACGTCGTCGTGTCCCGGTTGCGGAGCGTCTGGACGATACGGATGAGGGCGCAGACCATGACGAAGGCCACCATGACCAGGAAGATGATCGACAGCGTCCCCTGAATCATCGTGTTGCGCACGATCGCCCGGGTCTCCTCGATCTTGGCCGGGTCGGTGAGCGTGCCCAGCTTGGCCACGGCCTCCTGATGCTGCTGGAAGTAGCCCACGAGCGGGTCGCTGGAGAAGATCTTCTGCCACGAGGCCGTGAAGGTGACGGCCGTGTCGAAGACCAGCGGGATCGCGGGGATCCACACCCACTTCGTGTAGCCCTTGCGCACCACCATGACGGTGACCACCAGAAGCGCCACGGCCGCGATGAGCTGGTTGGCGATACCGAACAGCGGGTAGAGCGTCTGGATGCCGCCGCGCGGATCGGTGACACCCATGAGGAGCAGCGCCCCCCAGGAGGCGACGACGACCGCCGTGGTCCCCCAGGCGCCCACGTGCCAGGACGGGTCCTTGAACTTGGGGAAGGCGTTGCCCAGCGCGTCGGAGAGCTGGAAGCGGGCCACGCGGGTGACGGCGTCGACGGCCGAGAGGATGAACAGGGCCTCGAACATGATGGCGAAGTGGTACCAGAAGCCCATCATGGCCCGGCCTCCGCCGATCTGGTGGAGGATGTGGGCGATGCCCACCGACAGGGTGGGGGCGCCGCCGGTGCGCGAGACGACGTTGGGCTCGCCGACGTCGCTGGCCAGGCGCTCCAGGGCCTCGGCACCCGTGTAGGTCTTGGGGTTGCCGTTGTCGTCCCAGGAGTCCCACTTGGGGGTGGGCTTGTGGCCCTGGGCGTCGGTGACACCGAGGTTGCCGACGGCGACCTCGGCGAGCTTCTCGCAGTGGTGCTCGGGGTCGTCGGTGGTCTTGCAGGGGGCCGCGGCCACCGTCTCGGGGCCGGCGAGCTTGTTCATGGTCGCCGTCGAGGTGTTCATGGAGAAGTAGATGCCCGGGCTCAGCGAGACCGCGGCGGCCAGCGCCATGATGGCCACGAAGGACTCCATGAGCATGCCGCCGTAGCCGATCATGCGGACCTGAGTCTCCTTCTCCACCATCTTGGGGCTGGTGCCCGAGGAGACCATGGCGTGCATGCCGGACAGGGCGCCGCAGGCGATGGTGATGAACAGGAAGGGGAAGAGGGTGCCGGCGAAGACCGGGCCCGCGGTGTTGAAGGCGAACTCGGTGACGGCGGACATCTCCACCAGGGGGCGCACGATGATGATGCCCAGGGCCAGGATCGTGATCGTGCCGACCTTCATGAAGGTCGACAGGTAGTCGCGCGGGGTGAGCAGGACCCACACCGGCAGGACCGCGGCCAGGAAGCCGTAGATAATCATGGCCCACACCAGGGTCTTGGGGGACAGGTGCAGGTAGTGGCCGAAGGAGGACTCGGCCACCCAGCGCCCGCCGATGATGACGGCGATGAGCAGGCCGAAGCCGACGAAGGAGACCTGGGTGATCTTGCCGGGCTGGACGAAGCGCAGCCACAGGCCCATTCCGATGGCGATCGGGATGGTCATGCCCACCGAGAAGACTCCCCAGGGGGAGGCGGCCAGGGCGTTGACGCAGACCATGGCCAGGACCGCCAGGACGATCATGAGCATGACGAAGACGACGATGGTCGCCACGATGCCGCCGATCCGGCCGATCTCGTCAGTGGCCATCTGGCCCAGGGAGCGGCCGCCGCGGCGCATGGAGAAGAACAGGACGAGCATGTCCTGGACGGCGCCGGCCACGAGCACGCCGATGATGATCCACAGGGTGCCGGGCAGGTAGCCCATCTGGGCGGCCAGGACCGGGCCGACCAGCGGGCCAGCGCCGGCAATGGCCGCGAAGTGATGGCCGTAGAGGACGACGCGGTGGGTGGGGTCGAAGTCGCGCCCGTTGTTGATGCGCTCGGCCGGGGTGGCGTTGGTGTCGTCGGGGCGCATGATGCGCCGCTGGATGTAAAGGGCGTAGAAGCGGTACCCGATCGCGTAGGTGCACACGGCGGTGACCACGAACCAGATGGTGTTGACGTGCTCGCCGCGCACGACCGCCAGCATCCACCACCCCAGGACGCCCAGGGCAGTGATGGCCACCCATGTGGCGATCCGAGCGGGTGTCCATCGATTGTCAGGACGTATGCCGACGGGGACGCCGTCGGCGTTGCGGATGATCCGCTTCTCCTCCTCCGGTGAGTAGGTCGGCAGAGAGGCTTCTTTCTGGGGCATCGGGATTCCGTTCTCGTCGTCGAGAAAAGGTGTGACGTCATCGTCTGCGGTGACTCTCCCAGGGTATTCCTCCTGGTGGCGGAAAGGAAGCAATCCTGAGTCCGGCGGCGGGGCGTTCGTCCCTCTGCTCCGATATCAGCACCATTTATCCCACCTATTGAATAATGCTTCCGGTGGCTGCTGTGCGGCGTCGCGCATGATGCCGGCGGGCCCGGGTCGGGACCGGTGCGCGGGGTTCGGGGTGCCCGGGGCCTGCGGCTAACCTGGCGTCGTGTCCGTGCTTCATCCCGTTCTCGACGTCCTCGCGCAGGCGCCGATCCTCACCGTCTTCCTCGTCATCGGCCTGGGGACCGCCGTCGGGCAGATCCCGCTGGGGCCGATCCGCTTCGGCGCCGCCGGGGCGCTCTTCGTGGGCCTCGCGGTGGGCGCCCTCGACCCCCGGCTCGGCGCCGACCTCACCCTGCTGCGCAGCCTCGGCCTGGCCCTGTTCTGCTACACCGTGGGACTGGCCGCAGGCAACACCTTCTTCCGTGACCTGCGCAGGCAGCTGCCGCTCATGGCGCTGTGCGTCGTCGCGCTCGTGATCGCCGGTGCGGCGGGCGGCCTCTACTCCCACCTGACCGGGGTGAGCCCCGCCATGGACTCCGGCGCTTACGCGGGGGCCCTGACCTCACCGGTGCTCGACGCCGCCATCGAGGCGGCCGGGACCCAGGAGCCCGCCGTCGGCTACGCCCTGGCCTACCCCGTGGGCGTCGCCGTCGCCATCCTCATCGTGGCCGGGGTCGTGGGGCGCACCTGGCCCGGGCGGCGCGACCCGCGGCCCGCCAGCGCCGACGGCATCACCGCCACCAGCGTCTACCTCCTGCAGCGGGTGGCCCTGGGCGAGATGAAGGCCTTCAAGGAGGGCCGCATCCGTATCTCCTACCTGGAGCGCGACGGTGAGACCCGGGTCGTGGCCCCCGGTGAGGAGCTGCTGCCCGGGGACAAGGTCGTCATCGTCGGGGCGCCGGCCGCCGTCGAGTCCGCCATGCACGACCTGGGCACCGGGCTCCACAACTGCCTGGCCAAGGACCGCACCGCCGTCGACTTCCGGCGCCTGACCGTCTCCTCGACACGGGTGGCCGGGCGCACGATCGCCGAGGTGGACATGCCCGGGCGCTTCCAGGGCGTCATCACCCGCGTCAAGCGCGGTGACCTGGACCTGCTGGCCCGCGAGGACCTCGTCCTGGAGCTCGGCGACCGGGTGCTGGCGGTCGTCCCCAGCGACGAGCTGGAGAAGGCCGCCGACTGGTTCGGCGACTCCGAGCGCTCCATCGCCCAGATCGACGCCTTCTCCGTCGGGGCAGGCATGGCGCTCGGGGTGCTCCTGGGGCTGGTGGCGATCCCGCTGCCCGGTGGCATCACGCTGCGGCTCGGGGTGGCGGCCGGGCCGCTCGTCGTCGGCATGGTCCTGGGGTGGGTGGGGCGCACCGGGCCCTTCGTGTGGGGGCTGCCGCATGCCGCCAACTCCACCATTCGCCAGCTGGGGCTGCTGTTCTTCCTGGCTGCGATCGGGCTGGCCTCGGGGCCGGACTTCGCGGCCTCGGCCTTCTCGATGACGGGACTCAAGGTGGGGGTGCTCGCCGCGCTCATCGTGGTGGTCAATGCGATCGTCCTGCTGGCCGGGGCGCGGTGGGCCGGGGTGTCCGCGCAGCGCGCCTCCGGTGGCCTGGCCGGGCTCGTCGGGCAGCCCGCGATCCTCGCCTTCGCCCTGTCAAAGCGCGATGACGAGCGCATCGAGGCCGGCTACGCGACCCTGTTCGCCTTGGCCATCGTCGTCAAGATCGTCATGGTTCAGGTCCTCGTGGCGCTGTAGGCGCGGATCCTGGTGGTGGGCGGGGGAGTGCCTCCGGGCCGCCGGAGCCGGTCCGAGTGAGCCCTCGATGTCCACATCGGAGACAAAGAAGCCCGCGACCCGATGAGGCCGTCAATAGAACCGCGGAATCATGCGGTTTCTTGGCGGCGGTGTGCACGTGGAGCCCGCCTTTGTCTCCGATGTGGACACGCACGCCTCTTTGGTGACCCGCTGAGGCCGTGCGACGGGGCGGTGCAGACGATCAGTCGGTCGCGTCGCGCCCGGCGAAGACCTCGCGGGCCACGAAGGTGGCGTTGAGCGCCCGCGGGAAACCGGCGTAGACCGAGGCGTGCAGGATCGCCTCGACGATCTCCTCACGGGTCAGCCCCACGTTGAGGGCGGCTCCGGGTGGCGGCACGGGGCTAGCCTGGCCGCATGCTTGTCGCCTTCTCCGTGTCCCCGACCACCACTGACGCCCCTGACGGTTCGGTCTCCGAGGCGGTGGCCCGGGCTGTGCGCGTGGTGCGCGACTCCGGCCTGCCTTATGAGACGACGTCGATGTTCACCACGGTCGAGGGCGAGTGGGATGAGTGCATGGACGTGGTCAAGCGGGCCTGCGAGGCGGTCGCCGAGGTGAGCCCACGCGTGGCGCTCGTCCTCAAGGCCGACATCCGCCCCGGCTGGACCGGCCAGATGACCGCGAAGGTCGAGCGCGTCGAGGCCCGCCTGCGCCAGGCCGACTGAGCGGCGCCCGGCAAATCGACCAAAACTTCATAAACGACGCGGCTCCGGGTCGATTCTGAAGATTCTGTCGAAGTGTGGGTGGGGAGGGAGGCGCGGGCGGCGTCAGCGACTCAGCTGAGCAGGGCCAGGACGACCGCGGCGCTGCGGGCGGCGGCGTCCTCGGCGGCGATGTGGAAGTCCTGGCCCGCCTCGGGGCCGCACAGGTCGGACACGCCGCGCACCGAGACGAAGGGGACGCCGGCGCCCGCCGCCACCTGCGCCAGCGCCGTCGACTCCATGTCTGTGCTCAGTGCCGCGGGGAAGACCTCACGGGTGTCGGCGACGTTCGCGGCCGTCACGAAGGAGTTGCCGGCCAGCATCTGACCGACGCGCAGTCGCGCCGAGCCCGACGACGCCGTGGCGCCGCGCAGGGCCTCCTGGCCCACCTGCTCCAGGCGCTCCAGCAGGGCCGCATCCCCGGCGAAGGTCTCCGGCTGGCCCGGGGTCTGGCCGCGGGCGTAGCCGAAGGCGGTGGCGTCGGCGTCGGTGTAGGCCAGGGTCGCCGAGGCGCACACGTCGCCGACCTCTACCTGGCGGCCGAGCCCGCCGGTGGTTCCCGCCGAGACGACGGCGCTGGGGCGGACCTGAGCCAGGACCGTCGCCAGTGCGCTCGCGGCCGCCACGAGCCCAATGCCGCTGCGCACGACGATGAGCTCGCGCTCGCCGTCGGGAAGCTGGAGGGACCAGGCGCGTGCGGCCCCCGGCAGGGTCGGCGCCTGGGCAGCCGCGCGCTTGGGCAGGGCGTCCAGGAAGGGCTGGGCCTCCTCGGCCATGGCGCAGGAGACGATGACAGGTGCGGCACTGGTGCGACTCACGCGCCGAGCCTACAGGGGCGGCCGAGCCCTGAAAGTGTCCAGAGGGGACGGCTTTGACGGCCGATCGCAGCCACTATCAGGAAGTAACAGGGCGATGACCTGGGCTTTTGTAGACCGCGGTGCGGGTGCCGTGATTCAAAGTCGTCCCAGATGGACAGAATCGCTGCATGGTGACTCTGCCGGTGTCGTTGCTCTGAAGACATGCTGCCGTCATACGTCCGCGGGTCAAGAGCTGGGGCGTCTGGTTCCTGGGCGGGGCAGATGCGGCGGGATGCGCCCGCCAACGATCCAGGTGACGGTTCCCTCCGGTTCATCTGCCGTGCCCGTCGCACTCGGAACCTATGAGGTAAGAGTGCCATCACCCTGCCTGGAGCGGGATGATCGGGGTGATCCCCATGCGCATGGCGATGGGGGCGACAATATCGACCGTGCTGTGCTGGAGGACCTGTCGGCTAGTCAGACGCACTGGAACGTGACTCGCGGTGAGTGCGGCCTGGTCGCGCAGGTGGTCGTGCTCCCAGTCGAGATGGGAGGAATGAAAGGCGTAGCCGTCCGTCTCGATGAGAAGTGCTGGGTGACTGTCTGCTCGAAGCGCCTTGGTGTCGGGCGTGAGACCGGGGATGAGGTCGTGTGGATGAGCTGTCAGCACCAGATCCACCTCTCCAACGCCCGGGACGAACACTGCCGTCGCCGGCCGGTATCCCGCCTCTTCCAGCTCGTAACGAGCGATCGTCTCCAGAAGAGAGCGGGCATCGGGGAGCGACCGCGACACAAGCGTGCGGGAGCGGTGGTTTCGCGGACCCCGTAGGAGGCTCTCAAGCTGAGAACGGGTCGTCAGACCAAGTCGAAGGGCCGCATCGAGCGCGATGAGTGCATCAAGCTCATCCGCACAACGCAGGTAACAGATGAGTGCTGGCTCCACGGGTGCCACCGGTGCCGCATCTGCGGCGGGCAGAATGAGTCCACTCAACCGATGGGTGACGACGCGTCCGATTGCGTCCGGTATGTGACCCTGGTTGCAGGGGATGGCGATATGCAACGTTGTGGGCGCTGATTGCAGCGGTAGGCCGTAGTGCCGCATCGCGTGGGCACAGGTGATGACACCCCTGATGCGTCGGCAGAGGATGAAACGAGGGTCGGCGCCCTTCAGCGCGGCCACGTGGTTCGGGTGAAGAGTGACGAGCCCGTCGGCGGCGGCTCGGGCAACCAGACGACGCTCGGTCCGCGTGCTGCACAGCGTGCTCAGGCGCGCTGCTCCCTGGTAAGCGGCGAGACGCGCCAGCAGTCCCTCGATCCTGGATGACTTATCCATACCTAAATGATGTCAAACATCATCAAAACGCGCCTTGCTGGAGTGGGGGGTTGTGGACTGAGGTGTGTCCGTTTTGTCCAGAGGGGACGGCATTGACGGCCGATCGCAGCCACTATCAGGAAGTAACAGGGCGATGACCTGGGCTTTTGTAGACCGCGGTGCGGGTGCCGTGATTCAAAGTCGTCCCATCTGGACAGATTCGCCGCACGGCAACTCTGTCGAGGCGCTGTAGAGAGCGTGCAGTGGGGGTCGGTGGGGCGGTGGCCTTCTGTCGGGGTGGAATTCTCGCTTCGCCAGGAGGCAAGCTCTGGTGTGGAGCGACGTCAGGCGTCGCCGGTCTGCGTCGGCGTGCTCAGCCCGGTGATGACCGCCTCGATGAGGTCTCGCAGCCTGTCGCAGTCCGTGTTCTCAGTGATCGAGTCCATGAAGAGCAGGCTGACGAGGTCGGCCAGGCTCGCCGTGGGGACGGTGGGGCGGCGCCCCATGCGGGCGAGAACCTTCTCGACCGTTCCGGACAGTCTGGCGGTGAAGTCGGCGCGCGCCGTCCCGGGGATCGTCGGGCTGTCGGGGTTGCGCAGCTGGAAGAGGGAGTACTCGGTGGTCAGCAGGTAGATGGTGCGGGCCTCGGGGCGGATGGCCTCGAGCAGCTCCACGAGCGAGTCCATCGTGGGGGTGCCCTCGAAGGAGTCGATGGCCTGCGTGACCCGTGACAGCAAGGTGTTGGAGCGCATGACGATGGCCTCGGTCAGGATGTCCTGGAGCGAGGAGTAGTTGGAGTAGAAGGCGCCTCGGGTGAAGCCGGCTTTCTTGACGACGTCGTCAATGCGAGTGCTGGCGATGCCCTTGGAGGCGACGATGTCCGCAGCCGCCTCGATGAGGCGGGCGCGGGTGTTCTCCCGCTTGCGCAGCGTGCGCTCGGCGGCGGGCGGGTCGGTGCTCGGTGTCATGAGACCGCCCACCTTACCGGCGCCATAGGGGTGTGAGGAGTCACAACGTCCTGGGTTTCAATACATGAATGTATCCAGTACGTTTGCGTATCGAATTCGATCATCTCTGTACCTTCTGAAAGGTCCGCCATGTCCAACTTCCTCCTATCCCTGGGACGATGGTGCGCTCGTCACGCCACCCGGGTCCTTGCGGCCTGGGCGCTGCTCATCGCTGCCCTCGGCGGTGTCGTCGCCACCACCGGTATCCAGCTCGACGACACCTTCACCATCTCCGGTACCGAGTCGATGCGGGGTCTGGAGGTCCTCACCGGTCGGCTTCCCCAGGCGGCGGGCACCAGCGAGCAGGTCCTCATCACCAGCTCCAACGGCCGCATCGAGAACCACGCCCCGGCGGTCAACGCCTTTGCTCTTCGGGCATCGCAGATCGACGGCGTCGCCACGGTTTCCCCGCCCTTCGGGGACAAGACCGCCGGTGTCGCGTCAACCGTCTCCGCGGACGGTACCCACGTACTCGTCCAGGTGCAGACGGACGCCTCGGTCGGCTCCATCACCACCGGAACCACACCGAAGGCCAAGACCGTCGCCCAGGACCTCGACACCCTCGCCGAGCGCGCCGAGGCCATGGACCCGTCCCTGACAGTCCAGCGCAGCGGCAACATCGACCAGGAGGTGGGGATCGGCATCTCCGCCGTTGAGCTCGTCGGCGTCGCCATCGCCGCGATCGTCCTGCTCATCACCTTCGGCTCCCTCGTGGCCGCGGGTACCCCGCTCATCGCCGCCGCCGTCGGCGTGGGCGTCGGCATGCTCGGCATCCTCGCGACAGCAAGCTTCACCGACATCAACTCCACCACCCCGGTCCTGGCCGTCATGATCGGACTGGCGGTCGGCATCGACTACGCCCTATTCATCGTCTCGCGGGCGCGCGAGTACCTCGCCGACGGTGTCGATCCGGCCGAGGCCGCGGGGCGGGCCACCGCCACCTCCGGAGGGGCCGTCGTCTTCGCCGGCACCACGGTCATCGTGGCCCTGTGCGGTTTGAGCGTGGCCGGCATCAGGTTCCTGACCACGATGGGGCTGGCCTCGGCAGCGGTCGTGGCAGTGGCCGTGCTCGTGGCGCTGACGGTCGTGCCCGCTCTCATCGGCCTCCTCGGTCAGCGCCTGCTCCCGCGGCGTCGTAGGGCCGCCGGCGTCGGCGCGGACGCGGACCGGAGGCCGGCCTCCCGCTGGGTGCGCACGGTGACCCGCCGCCCCTGGGTGACCATCGGCGCCGTCGTCGTCCTTCTGGGACTGTGCGCCGTCCCCGTCAGCGGCCTGCGCCTCGCCCTGACCGACAACGGCTTCGCTGAGAAGGGGTCGCAGCAGCGCGAGACCTACGACGCCGTTGCCGAGGCCTACGGCGAGGGCTACAACTCCCCGATCGTCGTGATCGCTGACATCTCTCAGCCCTCCGGCTCCGTCGCCGCGGTCCAGGGTCTGGCCCGTGACCTCTCCCAGCTCGACGGCGTCGAGGGTGTCTCCCTGGCCACTCCCAACGAGGACGGGACCCTCGCCTTCGTCCAGCTCCGCCCCGAGAAATCGCAGGCCGACCCCTCCACGATGGAGCTCGTGCGCAACATCCGCTCCCACGCCGGTGACTATGAGAGCCGCTATGGGCTCAGCAACGTCATGGTCACCGGTCAGACCGCTGTCGCGATCGACGTCGCCGAGGAGCTCAACGCCGCCCTCATCCCCTTCGGCATCGTGGTGGTGGGCCTCTCGCTCATCCTCCTCATGGTGGTCTTCCGCTCCATCGCCGTTCCCGTGACCGCGACCCTCGGGTACCTGCTGTCTCTGGGCGCGGGCATGGGCGCTGTGGGGGCCGTCTTCGGCTGGGGCTGGGCTGCCGACCTCCTGGCCGTCTCCAAGGTCGGCGCCGTCATCTCCTTCCTGCCGGTCATCGTCATGGGAGTCCTGTTCGGGCTGGCCATGGACTACCAGGTCTTCCTCGTCTCACGCATGCGCGAGGAGTGGACCCGGAGGCGTGGTGACGCGACTGCTGCGACGCCCGAGGCTCGCCGTGAGGTGGCCGTGGCGGCGGTCGAGACCGGATTCCTGGGCAGCGCGAAGGTCGTGGTCGCGGCGGCCGTCATCATGATCGGCGTCTTCATGGCCTTCGTCCACACCGACAACGTGTACGTCAAGCCCATCGCCCTTGGCCTGACCGTCGGGATCGCCGCCGACGCCTTCCTCGTGCGCATGACCCTCATCCCTGCGCTCATGGCGGCGCTGGGAGAGAAGGCCTGGTGGCTGCCGGCATGGCTGGACCGGCTGCTCCCCGTCGTCGACGTCGAGGGGGAGGGCTTGGAGCAGGCACTGGAGCAGGAGGAGGCTGCCGCAGGCGAGTCCGCCCGACCGGTGACGGACAGCTCGGGCGATGAGGCCGAGGATGCTGAGGGCGCCGCGGACGCCGAGGACAGGCAGGCCGCTGTCGTGTCCTGAGCCCGCGCTCGCGGGGTCTGGCGAGGGCGGGTCAGGTGGATTGCCGCCGGCCCGCCCTTGCCGGGGACATTCCGCGCGGCCGGGTGCGTGTCGTTTCGGGCGGGGTCGTTCGACGCCGTCGGGGACAGGAATACGGTCCCCGCACGCGCAGGATGTCCCCGGTGGTGCGGACGTGTCCCCGGACGCGCAGGATGTCCCCGTACGTATCGGGCCAGTCCGTTGCGTCCGCCGGGCCGTGCTTCGCACCACCGCTGTGCCGTGCCGTGCCGCACCCCATCACCAGGTCCGGGGCCCCACTGTGTTCCGGCGCCCCATGGTCTACGACGCCCTACTGACCCGCGCCCTCGTCGTCCCGGGAGCCCGTGGCGGCGGTGACGGCCGCGGCCGGGTTGATGGGCAGTGCCCGGCGCGACTGGTCGCGGCGCAGCAGGAAGTTCCCCAGCCGGATCGGCCAGGCCACGTGGTTGATCCGCGGCCAGCGCAGCATGACGTAGTCGACCGCGTCGTCCACCTCCAGGCGCCGCGTCGAGTTGCCGACCCGCACCCACAGCGCCGCTCCGTCGTGCCCTTTGGCCGGCTTGAGGTAGACCGGCAGCGGGGATGGGGGTGCCGTCACCCGGCACACCTCCGCGGTCCCGTCCGGGGTGGGCGCGAAGTCCACCTGCGGCAGCGCCGCCGCGTTCGTGCCCATGCGTGTGCGCCACATGCCGCGCAGCCACAGCTCGAAACGGTCGGCGTCGGGCTGCTTGAGGGTCGTGTAGTCGGGGCCGAGCCCGATGAGGTTGCCGCCGTCATCGATGCCGAGCAGGAGCGTGCCGCCCGCGGAGTTCATGAAGGCCGCCACCGTCTTGGCCACGATCTCCTCCATAGCCTCATCGCGCTTGTCCGTGCGCAGGTTCCAGCGCGCCGAGGACTTGAACTCCAGGCGGTCGGACTCGCCCATCTGGGCGACCTCCGCGATCGGCAGCAGCGTGGGATGGTGCTGGACGCGCGCCAGCACCGCGGAGGTTGCCACCAGCACCACGACCGCCACGCCGCAGGAGGTCGCCAGCATCTTGAACGAGAACAGGTCGCCCTCGTCGAAGATCCACCCCGCCAGCAGCAGCCCCAGCCACAAGCCGACAAGCGCGATGAGCGTGGCCGCCGCACCCGACACGGAGACTCGCCCGCGCAGCAGGAACCGCGTCAGCCGCCCCACGAGGAAGGACAGCAGGAGCAGCAGCGGCTGAGCGATGACCCACCAGATGAGGATGGGGTTGGCGGGGTTGGTGATGGTGACGGTCTCGATGCTCTCCACGTGCGTCAGGTTCTCTTCGTCTCGGTGCCTCGCGGCGCGGGCACAGGGTGGGCGGGGGTGGGCTGAGTGCGATTCAGGATGCTGTTGGTGCCGGTGCTGGACCGGGCCCGACGTCGGAGCCCGGCGACGGCGCGCTGTCTCGCCCCATGACTGTGCCAGGCTGGGTGTTGCCAGACTGTGAGGACGGTCCTCTCCTCCCTCTCCTCGGTTCCCGGTCTTGGTGGTGCTTGGTTGTGCCGGCTCTGCGTCTCGCCGGCGGGGACATTCCGCGCGGCCGGGTGCGTGTCCTTCCGGGCGGGGGCGTTCGACGCCGTCGGGGACCGGAATCCTGTCCCCGCACGCGCAGGTTGCCCCCAGCCGGGAGGGAATGTCCCCGGCTGGGCGGGAGTGTCCCCGGGCGCGCAGGACGTCCCCGGCTGGGAGAGAGTCCCCGGGCGGGCGACACAGGGCCGCGCGGCTGCGTCAGGCCATGACCTGCGTCCACTCCTCGCGGGCGGCGAGGAAGTCGCGCACCGCCTCCTGGGCGGCGGCCAGCGAGTGGTTCGCCCCCCAGCCGCACTGGACCTCGTTGGCCGCCGGCACCTCCTGAGCAGTGAGGATGTCGCGGAAGGTCGCCTCCAGCAGTGGCAGGAACTCCTCGGTCTCCACCCCCAGCATGAGGGCGTAGAAGCCGGTCTGGCAGCCCATGGGGGAGAAGTCGATGAGCCGGTCGGTGTGGTTGCGCATGAGCTCGGCGCTCAGGTGCTCGATGGAGTGCACGGCCTCCATCTCCAGGTGCTCGTGGTTGGGCTGGCAGAACCGCACGTCGTACTTGACGAGCACGTCCCCGCCGGGCAGCTCCTTGCGGTCGGCGACGCGCACGTAGGGCGCGGCCACCTTGGTGTGGTCCAGGTTGAAGGACTCGACGTTCATCCTCGGCGTGCTCTGCTGGCTCGTCTCGCTCATGGGCTCAGCCTACGGGGCAGTCACGAGGCAGGATGGGGCCATGACTTCACTGGCGCGCATCGTTACGGGGCCCGACGACGCCCCCACCCTGGTCCTACTCCACGGCATCACCGGCTCCGCGGTCTCCCTGGCCGAGGCCATCGACCACTGGGTGGGCCGCGGCTACCGGGTCGTGGCGGTCGACGCCCGCGGGCACGGCCTGTCCCCGCGGTGGGAGCCGGCCGAGCTCGAGCGGGCCGGGGAGGTCCTTGTGGAGGACCTCATCGCCGTCCTGGAGGAGTTGGAGGCAGCCTCGCGCGGCCGGGCCGCCCTGGGCCTGCCGACGCCGCCCGCCCCAGTGGTCATCGGCCACTCGATGGGCGCGGCCACTGCCATGGTGGCCGCCGTCCGTCGCCCCGACCTGCTCTGCGGCGTCGTCCTGGAGGACCCGGCCCGCTTCGGCACCCGCAGCCCGCGCGAGCTCCTGGCCCGCGGCGCCGCCCGGGAGCGGGCCCGCGCCACCGAGGTCGCCGACCTGCCGGCCGCCGTCGGCCGCGCCCTGGAGACCATGCCCGACGCCGAGGCCCTCCCGGGTGTATGGGCCTCCCAGCGCACCGACCCGGGCCTGCTGCTCTCCGGCGTCGTCGCCCCCGAGGTCCCCTGGGACGAGGCCATGGCCGCCCTCGAGGTCCCCGCCCTGCTGCTCACCGGCGACCGGCCCGGCAGCGCCCGCGTGGGCAGCGAGGGCCTGGCCGCCGCCGCCCGCAACCCCCGCATCACCCCGGTCCTCGTGCCCGGGGCCGGCCACCAGGTGCGTCGCAGCGACCCGCAGGCCTTCTACCGCGCCGTCGACACCTGGCTGGCCGAGGTCCTGCCGGTGGGCTGAGACGGGGGAGCAGGCGGCTGACATGCCACCCGGCCGCCGGACTGCCGTCGCCGCGCCGTCGCGCCACTGCCGCGCCACCACCGTGACCGCGGAAAAGGGGGAGAGCTCCCACGGCGCGCACAGGCCCGTCGGGGCGCAGTGCGCCGCCCGTCCGTGGGAGGATGCGCCCATGGCAGTTGTGTCGGAAAAAGCTCGGAAGGCCGCCGTTCCCCTCCCCGGGGAACGCACGCAGGGGGAAACCATCGCCTATCTCCTGGCGGCACTGACCATTGGCGCGGTGGGGCTCTACCTCATCCAAGACCTCTTCGCCCCGGCCTTCTTCGCCCTCACTCTCGTGGTGACGGTCCGGCCGATGGTGTCGTGGATGACGCGCCACCGGGTGCCGCGCGTGGTTGCGGCGACGGCGGCGATCGCGCTCATCTTCGCCTTCGTCGTCCTACTGTTCGCGGCCCTGGCCGTCGCCGTCGCCCAGCTCGTCGACACCCTGCCGCAGTACGCCCCCAAGTTCCAGGCGATCTGGAAGCAGGCCGAGACCCAGCTCAACAGCATGGGGGTCGACCAGTCCGCGGTGCTCAAGCAGGTCACCAATGTCCTGGACACCTCCCAGCTGGTCATGGTGGCCCAGCCGGTCCTGGGGCAGCTGACCTCGGCCAGCGCGATGCTCGGCGTCATGTCGATGGTGGTCGTCTTCCTCATGTTCGACACCGCCAAGATCGAGATCCGCACCGCGGCCCTCGGCGTCCTTAAGCCGGGGATGGCCTCAGCCCTGGTCTCCTTCTGTGAGGCGGTGCGCTCCTACTGGATGGTCTCGACGGTCTTCGGTCTCATCGTGGCCGTCATCAACGCGGTCACCCTGTGGTACCTGAACGTGCCGATGGCCATCACCTGGGGCGTGGTCTCCTTCATCACCAACTACATCCCGAATATCGGCTTCGTCCTGGGCGTGGTGCCGCCGGCGATCCTGGGGCTGGTGGACTCCGGCCCGTGGACGGCGCTGTGGGTGGTGCTGTCTTACACGGCGGCCAACTTCGTCATCCAGTCCCTCATCCAGCCCAAGTTCACGGGGGACGCGGTGGGGCTCAATACGACGACGACCTTCCTGTGCCTGCTGTTCTGGTCCACTGTCACCGGGGCGATGGGGACGATCCTGGCGGTGCCGCTGACCCTGTTCGTCAAAGCCCTCCTCATCGACTCCGACCCGCGCTCGCGCTGGGTGGGGATCTTCCTGTCCGCCGGCGACTCGCCGGTGCGCGACCCCGATGAGCTCGACCAGGGCGTACTCGACCAGCTCGACCTCGACGGTGACGGCGTTGGCGAGGCCGACCCCGACTACGGCCGGGCCGTCGTCGAGAAGCGCGCTGAGGTCATCAAGGAGCGTGAGAAGGCCGGCAAGTCGGCCACGCGCGCCAGCGGCGGTGGGGACGGCGACGACGTCGAGGTCTCCGCACCCTCGGACTCCAGCCGGGCCACCAAGGACTGAGCTCAGGCCTGCGCCCCGGCGCACTGACGGCCGCAGGGCGAGCCTGGCGCTCAGGGAATCGGCGACTGCGTTTCGCCCCGAGAACGTACTTCTCCTCCAGACCACTGAGGTCCGTCCCCAGTCATCTGGAGGAGAACGCAGTCCTCGTGTAGAAAGTACGTTCTCGACGACGTGGCCTCCGGCCCGGCCGGCCGCGGCGCTCAGGGCTGACGGGCCAGGTCCGCGGCGCCGACGAGCCCGGCCTCCTGGCCGCCCTCGGCCAGGACCACCGGAATGTCGGGGCGGTGGGTGCCGGCGGTGAGGTTCTCGGCGAAGGCCTTGCGCGTGGGGGCGAGCAGGATGTCGCCGGCCTCGGCCAGGCCGCCGGCGATGACGATGACCTCGGGGTCCAGCAGCGCGCACATGTCGGCCAGTCCCACCCCCAGCCAGTGGGTGAGCTGCTCGTAGCACTCCAGGGCGGCGGGGTCCCCCTCGCGGGCGGCTGCGGTGACGGCCTTGCCGGAGATGTGCTCCGGGTTGCCGCCGGAGAGCTCGATGATGCGGGCCGCGTAGTCGGGGCGGAACTGCGCCAGCTCCCAGGCGTTGATGCCCAGGGCCGTGCCGGCGCTGTAGCGCTCCAGGCACCCGCGCAGGCCGCACCCGCAGGGGCGCCCGCCGGGAACGACGTTGAGGTGCCCGATCTCCCCGCCGAATCCGGCCGCCCCGCGCAGGAGGTGGCCGTCAACGATGATGGCCCCGCCCACGCCGGTGCCGATGGCCACGATGAGGGCGTTGCGCTTGCCGCGGGCCGCCCCGAAGCGGGCCTCGGCCCACCCGAAGGCATTGGCGTCGTTCTCGACGACGACGGGCAGGCCCACGCCCTCGGAGACGACGTCGCCGATCCGCATCCCGGTCCAGTCCAGGTTGGTGCCGTGCGCCATCGTGTTGCGGTCGGAGGACACGAAGCCCGCCGCCCCGATGCCCACGGTGGCCACGTCGGGGAAGTCCTCCCGCAGCCGGCGCACCACCGTCGTGATCGTGTCAATGATCGCCTGGCGGTCGGCGGCGGGGGAGTCTCGCCGAATCGTCTGAAGAACCTTCCCCTCGTCGTCGACGACGCCGGCCGCGATCTTCGTTCCGCCGACATCCACTCCGATGCTCAGTGCCATGCGCACTCCTTGGTGAAACGACCGTTGCTGACGTCGCTGCGTGCGGTGTCGCTCGTCAGACGATCAATGGGATAAGTGATGGAAGAATAGCGTCCCCCGGCCCGCCCGTGGGGCGAGTCGGGGGAGGAGCCCCGGGGTGGGGCAGGAGCACCTGAGCCGACGGGCGCCGTCGGCGCTCCGCTGCGCGGCGGTCAGTGCGCCGACGCCGGTGCCGCGGGACTCGTCGGGCTCGCGGACCCGGTAGTGCCCTGGGCTCCCTTGGCCTCCTTGGCCTTGGCGGCCTGGCTCTTGACGACGGATGTCATGTAGTCGGCGTCCTGGTACCCGTTGATGTAGGTCTCGCCCACGATCATGAACGGAGTTCCCTGAATGCCGATGGAGTGGACGTGGTCGGTGGACTCGGCGACGGCCTTGACGGTCTCCGCGGCGGTCATGTCAGTGCGGAACTTCGACAGATCCGCCACCCCGGCCTTCTTGGCGAAGTCGACCAGGGAGTCCTCGGTGTAGGCCGGGTGGCCCTTGGGGTCGGCGGCGGCGTAGACGGCGTCGTGGAACTCCCAGAACTTTCCCTGCTTGGCGGCGGCCCGCCCGGCCTGGGCGGCCAGGGGCGAGGTCTCGCTGATCTGGGCCAGGTCGCGCCACTCGATGCGCAGTGTGCCCTCCTCCACCAGCTTGTTCAGCTCGGGCTCGACATTCTGGGCGAACTGGGTGCAGAAGGGGCAGGCGAAGTCGGAGTAGATGACCATGACGACCGGCGCGTCGACCTTGCCCTTGGCCTGGCCGTCGGCCGGGTCGCGGTGGATCTCGGAGTGGATGAGCTCGAGGGTCTGCTGGTCGGCGACCGGTGGGGCCGGCTCGGGCTCGGGGACCGCGGCGGCCGAATCGGAGGAGGAGGCGGGCGCCTGGCTGGCGGCGGCGGCTTGATGGCGCCGGGAGGCGACGTTCTGCAGCAGCACTGCGGCGAGGACGGCCAGGATGACGGCGATGACCACGAGGGTGATGACCGTGGCGCGGTTGGTCTTCGACTGCGTCTGCGTCGGCGTCGAAGAAGGCGGCTGAACACTCATGGCAGCGAGTCTGTCAGAGGAGACAGGCCCCGCAATACGCCTGATATGGCTGATGAGAGCACAGTTCGTCACAGCCGTCTCAGGCCGATCTCGGCAGGCCCGCCAACCTCACGGGGCGCTCACGAGCCGCTTACGGCACGCTCACGAAGGTCACCGAGAATCATCGGCCCCGGAGGCGCCGTCGCCCATCCTCCGACCCACACACTTCGACCGAATCTTCATTATCGACCCGGAGCCGCGTCGATTATGAAGATTTTGTCGAAGTGAGGTCGGGGCCGGCCCGGTGGCGCTCTAACGCAGGGCTGCGCCGGCAGCCAGCCCGAGTCCGACGGCGCCCAGCGTCGCCGCCGTCATGAGGGTCGCGTGCGCCAGGGCCGGCCCCCACCGTCCGGCCAGCAGCAGGCGCGCTCCCTCGACGCAGGCCGTGGAGAAGGTCGAGTACCCGCCCAGGAAGCCGGTCCCCACGACCGTCAGTGCGGTGGCGGCCCAGGTCCCGGAGTGCGGCGGGTCTGCCGTCCGGCCCACGAGCAGGCCCATGAGCAGGCAGGCGGTCACGTTGACGACGACCGTGCCCCACGGCATTCGCAGCATCCGCGACATCCAGGGCGCCCGCACCCCGGAACGACGCCGCTGCCGGCCTCCCGCCGCAGCCTCCCGGGCGGCTCGGCCGCTGAGGCGGCTGACGGAGGTGTCCACGCCCCAGCGGCAGGCCGCCCCCACCCCGCCGGCCAGCGCCAGGGGGAGCCAGTCGGCGAGCCAGGTCCCCAGCCCGGCGGCGGCCCCGCTCATGACGCCTCCGGGAGGGGGCCTCTGCCTGCTCGGCCCGCACTGCCCGTGCTGTCCGGGTGGCGCAGACGGCCGGCCAGCCACAGCCCGATCCCGGCCGCCACCAGCCCGGCCACCATCGACCCCACCAGGTAGGCGGCGCCGAGGACCGGGTGGCCGCCGTCCCCGCTGGAGGTCAGGAGCCGGTGGCTCTCCAGGATGAAGGTCGAGTGCGTCGTCAGCCCGCCCAGCACCCCCGTGCCCAGGGCCAGTCGCAGGCGGGGGCGGCCTTCGCCGAGCGCCCCGAGCAGCAGCCCCAGGGCCAGGGCCCCGACGACGTTGAGGGCCAGGGTCGTGACCGGAAGGTGCCCGGGGGAGGCGGGCCAGGCCCGCTCCAGGGCAGCGCGTACCAGCGTGCCCGCGCATCCGCCCGCGGCGACCAGGGCCAGGGAGGCGGCCACGGACGGGGCTCGCCCGGCTGCCGAGGGGGAGCCGGCTGCAGAGGGGGACGCAGCCATGGACGGGGCGAGGGACGCAGCCATGGACGGGGCGAGGGACGCAGCCACGGATGGGGCCCGCCCGGCTGCCGGCGGGGAGGGGGCCACGGCCGGGGCCGGCTCAGTCCCCGGCCCGGCCCCCGGGCGGGTGAAGGTCCCCGGCGCGGGGTCGCCTCCGGCCTCGGAGGCGCCGCGGGTTCCGGCGCCGGCGCCGGGGTCTGCCTCAGCCATTGCGCTTGGCGATCTGGTAGTTGTCCTTGTTGTAGATGAGGGTGTAGGTGGCTCCCTGCTTGGAGTGCTTCTTGCCCCAGGCGGCGGCATCGCTACTGCCCCACTGGTTGGCGCTGGTCGGGGTCATGACGATGTACTCCTTGTCGGGGCCGCTCGTGCCCGCCCAGGAGACCTCGGCCCGGGGCACCAGGTAGGCCAGCAGCGACAGGTCGGTGACCACCGTGGCCCCCTCGGGGATCGTGGCGATGACCTCGTGGGCGACGGCCACCCGATGCGTCTCGGTTCTCTTCGCCTCGTCGCTCTGCTTGGCCTCGGCGGCGAGCGGGTCGAAGTTCTTGTTGGTGGCCTGCCACAGCGGGAGGTAGGGGGCGGTCAGCACCCCGGTGGCCACCGCGGTGAGGATGCTCGTGGCCACCACGAAGCGGTGCCGCATCGGCACCGTGAGCCAGGTGGGGAAGGCGGTCGGGCGCCGGCGCGGGCCGTCGACGTCGGACTCGCCGGCGGTGCCTGCCTCCCCTGCCTCCCCGGCGGCCAGGGCGGCCTGGGCGGAGCGCCCCATGACCGCTCGGCCATCGACCCCCACCTGCCTGACGGGGCGGTCGGCCACGTAGGAGCCGTGGGCCCGGCGCCGGGCGACGACGTCGAGCAGCGCCCCCAGCGCGATGGGCATGAGGGTGGCGTTGTAGTGCCAGTTGTCCCACACCCAGTAGAACTCCACCGACCCCAGGAACCGCCACGCCAGCGTCGGCAGCACCACGAGCAGCCACGGCGAGGTGACCCCGACGACCCCACTGGTGAGGATCAGCATGACGACCACCGTGGCCTTCTGGGTCAGGGCGTCGGGTGAGGCGGGCTGGTCCTGCGAGCCCAGGCCGTAGTCCCACACCCCGTTGATGTTGAAGGCCGGCAGGAACACCTGGATGGCGAAGAGGAAGGCCGCGATCCCGCCGACGATCATGCCCACGCCCAGGCGCAGCCCCCGATGCCGGTTGCGGGTGGCCTCGTCCGTGGGAGCGTTCCCAGCGGCGGCGTTGAGGCCGTCGGCCCCGCGTCCACTGGGCCGGATGACCGTGCAGCTGCGGTACCAGGCCGGGACGGCTGAGGTGAGGATGACGGCCACTCCGATCATGAGCACCGTCAGCCCCATGTCCTCCTTGACCAGGACCAGGGGCACCGACCAGGCCGTCACCGCCCCCCAGCGCCGCTCCACGAAGGCCACCGAGGCATAGGCCAGCAGCGGCATCGCGAAGGCGATCTCATGGAACTGTGCCGCCACGGCCCCCTGCATCCCCCAGGACAGGACGTAGACGAGCCCCAGCCCGCCGGCCACCCACTGATTCGTCAGGCGGCTGGCCAGGCGGGTCAGCGGCCAGGCCGAGAACGCCAGCAGCAGGTCCTGAGTGATGAGCAGGCTCAGGGGCGTGGGGAAGAGCCTCCAGATCGGCCCCAGCAGAATGAGGATCGGGTGGAAGTGGTCACCCAGGAGGTTGTATCCGTCACCCTTGACCGGCACGATCGGGGTCTGGAAGTGGGCGTAGGCCTTGGCCAGCTCGGAGAAGATCGCCAGATCCCAGCTGGGCACCGGCTTCATCGTCTCCCACTGGACGATCGAGTAGTAGATCATCACCCAGGCGCCGATGACGACGACGATCGCAGCCGGAATCGAGTGGCGAATCTGCTCCTTGAGGTTCACGGCGCCGAGCCTACCCGTGTGAATCGGGGATGAACCTGGTAGCGCTAGGCTCGTGGTGTCACCCACGATCAGGAGACGAGATGCCCCTCACGCCGCCGCCCGCCGATTCCACCTCGGCGGCCGAGTCCTCGCCGCCTCAGCGGCCTGACCTCGACCAGATGGTGGACCACGACGCCGAGCCCCAGCTCCAGCGCCACCTCACCAACCGCCACGTCCAGCTCATCGCCATCGGCGGGGCCATCGGAACCGGGCTGTTCATGGGGTCGGGGAAGACGATCTCCCTGGCCGGCCCCGGTGTGTTCCTCGTCTACGCGGTCATCGGCGCCATCCTCTTCCTGGTCATGCGGGCCCTGGGCGAGGTGCTGCTGTCCAACCTGTCCTACAAGTCCTTCGCCGACGTCGCCCACGACCTCATCGGGCCGTGGGCGGGCTTCTTCGTGGGCTGGACCTACTACGTGTGCTGGCTGGTGACGGCCGTGGCCGAGGTCATCGTCATCACCGGCTACGTGAGGTACTGGTGGCCGCACCTGCCTCTGTGGATCACGCCAGTGGTGACCGTGATCCTGCTGTTCAGCCTCAACCTCGCCACCGTCAAGGCCTTCGGTGAGATCGAGTTCTGGTTCTCCATCGTCAAGATCGTGGCCATCATGGCGCTCGTCGTCGTCGGTGTCCTCATGGTGCTGCGCGGGTTCACGGCGCCCAACGGTGCCCACGCCCAGTTCTCCAACATCTGGAGCGGCGGGCTCTTCCCCAATGGTCTGAGCGGGTTCTTCGGGGCCTTCCAGATCGCCATCTTCGCCTTCGTGGGCACCGAGCTCGTGGGGACCGCGGCCGCCGAGGCCAAGGACCCGGAGGTCACCCTGCCCCGGGCCATCAACGCCATCCCGGTGCGCATCGTCCTGTTCTACCTGGGGGCGCTCGCGGCCATCATGGCCGTCACCCCGTGGCAGGAGATCAACCCCGAGGCAAGCCCCTTCGTGGCCATGTTCGCCCTGGCGGGGCTCGGCGTGGCCGCCAGCGTCGTCAACTTCGTGGTGCTCACGGCCGCGGCGTCGTCGGCCAACTCCGGGGTCTACTCCACCTCCCGGATGCTCTTCGGCCTGTCCTGGGCGGACAACGCCCCTCACGTCTTCCGCAAGCTGACGGCCCGTTCGGTGCCGGGTGTGTCCCTGGCCGTCACCTGCGCCAGTCTGCTCACCTCGATCCCGCTGCTCTACACCTCCACGTCCATCATCGCGGCCTTCACGACGGTGACCACGGTGGCCAGCGTCCTGTTCATCCTCGTGTGGTGCGTCATTGTCGTGAGCTACCTGCGGTTCCTCACCCTGCGGCCCGAGCTTCACCGCGCCAGCACCTTCCGCCTGCCCGGTGAGCGTGGGGCGGCCTGGCTGTGCCTGGCCTTCTTCGCCTTCGTCATCTGGACCCTCACTCAGGCCCACGACACTCGCATCGCGGTCTTCGCCTCGCCCCTGTGGCTGGTGGTGCTAGGCGTGGCCTGGCTCGTCCACAGCAGCCGGCTCGCCAGGCAGCAGGAGCTCCAGTCGTGAGTGCCGGTGGTGGGTCAGTGACCCCGAAGCCGTCAGAGGGGCCGACGTCGTCGGCCTCCCTGGAGGAGCTGCTCGCCCGCGGGGTGGGTGCGGTCCGCCAGGCGGCCGCCTTCGCCCTGGACCCGGGTGAGGAGCTGCGCATCGAGGCCAAGGCCCACCGCAACGACCTGGTCACCCAGGTCGACCGCGGCGTCGAGGAGCGCATCGCCAGCCATCTGGAGGCCACGGGCGTGCCCATCCACGGCGAGGAGGCGCACCGCGTCCAGGACTTCGAGACCTACCGCGGGCGGACCTGGGTGCTCGACCCCATCGACGGGACCCTCAACTACGTGGCCACCCACCGCGACTGGGCCATCTCCCTGGCCCTGGTCGACGACGGCGTACCCACGCTCGCCGTACTCGCCGACCCCGTGGCGGGCCGGCTCTACACGGCCATCCGCGGGCGGGGCGCATGGGTGCAGCCGCTCCGGGCGGGGTCGGCGGGCACCGACGACGCGGCGCCGCGGGCCCTGGAGCGGCTGAAGGACCTGCCCTTGAGCGAGGGCATGCTCATCGCCCACTACCAGCTCACGCAGAACGCGGGCATCAGTCAGGCCATCGAGGCCTCGCGCGGCATGCGCTGCTACGGGGCGGCCGCCCTGGAGATGGCGGAGGTGGCCGCGGGCGGCGCGGTCGTCTACGCCCAGCCGCGGCTCCAGCCCTGGGACGTCGCGGCAGGGGCGCTGCTGTGCACCGAGACCGGCGCGGTCCTGACCCGGATGGACGGGGCGCCCTTCGACGTGCGCCGCGCCGGCTCACTCCTCGTGGGCACCCCGACCGCCCACGCCGAGGTGCTGGGGCACCTGCGCGCCGTCGGGGCCTGAGGCTCTCTGCGGCGGGCAGGGTGCTTGCCTTCGCGCGGTCGTGCCTTATGCCTCGAGATCGAGGGTTTAAGGGTGCGACCGCGCTACCTACCCTACGACCGCGCGGTCGTGCAGCCGGGTGAGCGCTGCGCACAGGTGGTCGCCCCGGTGTTAATCTGTGTGGCGGTCGTTTAGGTCTGGGGGCGCGTGCCGCCACCCGAGAACCCTCGCGAAAGGTGCGCCATGTGAGGCAGACACTCGTCTTGCTGCTGATCTGCACCGCCAGCTTCATGAACGTCCTGGACGTCACGGTCGTCTCCGTCGCGCTGCCTGACATGGGGGCCGCACTGGGGGCGTCGCTGAGCGAGCTCCAGTGGGTGGTCAATGCCTATACCCTGCCGCTGGGGACACTCCTCATGTCGGCGGCGACGCTGAGCGGATCGGTGGGGCGGCTGCGCCTCTTCCGCTGGGGCGTTGTCCTGTTCACGGCCGGCTCCCTGGTCTGCACGCTGGCGCCGTCGGTCGGTGTCCTGGACTGGAGCCGCTTCATTCAGGGGGTCGGTGGCGCGATCTTCCTGGGCGTCGGCGTCCCCATGATCTCGGACCGCTACCAGGCCGGCCCCGCCCGGGCGCGAGCGATCGGTGTCTACGGCGCGGTCTCCGGTGCGGCGATCGCCCTGGGCCCGCTCCTTGGCGGAGGGCTCGTGCTGATGGCGGGCTGGCGCTCGATCTTCTGGGTCAACGTCCCGGTGGGCCTGGCGGTCTGGCTCGGATCGTGCTGGGTTCCCGAGGTCGGCGCGGACCGGGGCGGCGCTGCGGGCAAGGCGGCATCCAGGAAGGTCGACTGGCCGGGCACGGTGCTGTGCGTCGCCATGACGGGGGCGCTCACACTGGCGCTCCTCCAGGGCAACACGTGGGGATGGGCCTCGCCCGTGATCGTCTCCCTGCTGGCCGGCTCGGCGGTGCTGCTCGCCGCGTTCTGCCTCGTCGAGAGACGATCGGCCAGCCCCATGGTCGACGTCTCGATCCTCACCGAACCCACCTACGCCGGCAGCGTCCTGGTCGGCTTCATCATCCAGGCGGCCCTCATTGGCCCAATGGCCTTCCTGTCCCTGTACGCGCAGAACATCTACCGGCTGACCCCTGCCCAGACCGGGCTGTGCTTCCTGCCCTTCAGCGCCTCCGCCCTCATCGTGGCCGCCACCTGCGGGGGAGCGGTCAGACGCCACGGAGCCAGGGCGAGCCTGCTGGGAATCGTGCTGGGCGGCGTCGTCGGCTCCTGCCTGCTCATGCTCCTGCGCGGATCGAGTACCTGGCTGGTCCTCATCCCCGGGCTCGTCCTGGCGGGGGCCGCCACCGGGGCCACCGGTACGATCGTCAACCAGCTGGCGGTCTCCTCGGCCGATGAGGACACCGCGGGGATGACCTCAGGATTCTCCGCCTCCGCTCGGCAGCTCGGCATCGTCATGGGGGTCGCGGTCATGGGTGTGAGCTATGAGCGCGTCATCCGGAGCGTGATGACGACGGCCCCGCAGATCGGTGTCCTGGGGCGGGCCGCGGATCGGGAGCGTCTCATCTCCCTGGTGGCCTCCGGCAAGGGGCTGCGGGCCCTGGACGGCTGGCCCACCGCCATGACGGCTGACATGCGCTCCCACCTGGCACCGCTGGTCCGCTCCGCCACGGATGCGGGGCTCAGCGTCAGCCTGGGGGTGGGGGCAGCGGTGATGCTCGCCGTCGCGATCCACCTGGCCCTGACCGTCCCCGGACGGCGCCAGAAGCGAGAGGTCTCGCACTTGTTCGCCTCGTGATCGTGCTCCCGCGCTGTCGAGGGTGATGCCGCGCGATGAGGGTTCAGGGTACGGCCGCGTGACTTACCCGACGAACACGCCGGGCATATGGGGGACACAGGTGGCCTTCGTAGGATGCCGCGCATGACAAGAACACCAAGGCGGCGTCCGGTCGATCCAGGGCGCGCCAGCGCGGCGCAGACGTCCGCGCAGTCCTCGATGACAGGCGGCGCACCGCGCCGTCGTCGCACGGGCATCAGTGCCCTGGCGGTCCTCGTCGGCGGGTGCCTGAGCGCCTGTGGGACGGGACTGTCCGCCGCAGCGGGCGGCTCGGCCACCGTCCCGGGCCCGATTCCCTCCGGCCTGGAGTCCTTCTACCGCCAGGCCGTCAACTGGTACCCCTGCGCCGCCACCGACGGCGTGGAGAAGGCCTCCGAGAAGACCGCCCAGGCGAGCGCCTTCACGACGGCCGCCACGGCCCCGGCGCAGACCACCGCCACCCCGAGCGCCGACGGCGCGACCGGCGCGACCGGGACGGCCGGCTCCTCCGAGGAGGAGACCGACACGGCCACCTTCAGCTGCGCCGTCATCACCGTCCCCCTGGACTACGCCAATCCCAAGGGCGAGACCATCTCGATCGCCGTGAAGAAGCGCGCCGCCACCGGCGGCCACGCCCAGGGCGCCCTGTTCATCAACCCCGGTGGTCCCGGCGACTCCGGGGTCTCCTTCGCCGAGCGGGCGGGCAACGCCTTCAGCCCCGATCTGCTCGAGGCCTACGACATCATCGGCTTCGACCCGCGCGGGGTCGGCTCCTCCACGGCCATCACCTGCTCCAGCGACGACGACTCATCCTCCGGCACCGCTGAGCCCTCCGCCTCGGCTGGGGCCACGGCCTCGCCGTCGGCCTCGGGCACGCCGTCGGCAGGCACTGAGCCCTCCGCGGAGGCCTCCGCCGAGGCCGCTTCGGGCGGCGACTCCTACGAGGAGTGGGCGGAGTCGACCCGGCAGTCCTTCCAGGAGCTGACCGAGAAGTGCGCCGCCAACACCAAGCCCGCCGCCCTGCTCGACCACGTCGACACCGTCTCCGCAGCCCGGGACCTCGACATCCTGCGGGCGGTGGCCGGCCAGGAGAAGCTGAACTACCTGGGCTTCTCCTACGGCACCTACCTCGCCACCGTCTACGCCGAGACCTTCCCCGGCAACACGGGCCGCATGGTGCTCGACGGCGCCATCGACCCCTCTCTATCCCTCGCTGAGCAGGGACTGGGGCAGGCCAAGGGCTTCGAGCAGGCGCTGCGCACCTACGTGGACTACTGCCAGAACTCCACCGGCTGCCCGCTGAGCGGGGGCACTGACGCCGGAGTCCAGCAGATCCGCGACCTCATCACCTCCGCCAACAGCACGCCCCTGGCGACCGGTGACCCGAACCGCACCGTGACCGGCGCGGACATTGTCACCGCCCTGAGCGAGTACCTCTACACCACCGAGCAGAACTGGGAGCCCCTGAACAAGGCCCTCGACCAGGCCATCAACCACCGCGACGGCTCAGCCTTCGTGGCCTCCGAGGAGCAGGACACCTCCTCGAAGGATGACGGCGGCGGGGCCTTCCAGGCCGTCACCTGCCTGGACTACCCGGTGGAGGGCGACAAGACGACCTGGGCCGCGCAGTACGAGCAGGCCCAGCGCGAGGCTCCGGTCTTCGGGAACACCGCGGTCGGGATGGACCTGGTGTGCAGCGTGTGGGGGCACAACGGGACCCGCAAGCCCACGCAGATCCATGCCCGCGGGGCTGCGCCGATCCTCGTGGTGGGAACCACTGGGGACCCGGCCACCCCGTACACCTGGTCGAAGTCCCTGGCCGAGCAGCTCGACTCCGGCCAGCTGCTGACCTGGGAGGGCAATGGGCACACCGCCTACGGCGGCGACGCCTCCTGCGTCAACGACGCCGTCGACGCCTACCTGATCTCCGGCACCATGCCCAAGAAGGGCCTGACCTGCCACGGCAACGAGTAGGCGTGTAGCCAACGAGTCAGCGGGCGGGCCGAGGTGCACTCGGCCCGCCCGCTGACGTCACTGAGGGTGTGCGTTCGACGACCGGGGCCGCGCAGGGGCGACCTGCCGGGAGGAACGCGTGGCGGCTCAGGCCGGCCATGTCGGAGCTTCTCGCTCAGCCCGGGAGGCTTATTCACAGGGCTAGCCGACGCTGGCATCTGCGCAGGTCACAGCACCTTCGATGGATACCGTGAATAAGCCTCCGGGTCTGCTGCAACAAGCATGTGTGTTCCGGTCAGAAACTGACTGCCCAATCCCAAAATTTCAACCATGTGAATTCTTTGCTGAAAGAGGCAGGGTTGAGTGAGAAAATGAGGTTGAACATCGTTCTTCCTTCCTGGATATGGTGCACTGGGTATTTTACCTGGGTGACAAGGTAAATCACCCGTCCGGATAGACGGATTGGATGAGTCCGATCACACCAGATTGTGCTGCAGGGCGTACACCGCTGTGCCCACCCGGTCTTGGACTCCGAGCTTGGCAATGATGGCGGATACGTGAGTCTTGACCGTGGCCTCGCTGACTGGGGTGCGTGGGCGCCTCTGCCCGGGCGTGACCGGCCCGCACCGAAGGCACCTTCATGACAGGGCCCTGTCCGTGCACGCGCACTACAGGTCCCCGACCTTCTGAAGGCGCTGGAGGCTGAGCCAGCCCACCGGGATCGGGATCCAGAAGGTCACCAGGCGGTAGACGATCGCCGTGGACAGCGCCACCCCGTAGGGGACGCCGGCGGCGACGAGCCCGGCGGTCAGGGCGAGCTCGACCGGCCCGATACCGCCGGGGGAGGGCACGATCGAGCCCACCGTGTTGGAGGCCAGGTAGGTGATGGCCAGGACCGCGAAGGGCACCGTGTAGCCGAAGGCCCACAGGCTCGCACTGAAGGACAGGATGTAGGACAGGGTCAGCATGAGCGCGCCGCCGACCCCCAGCACCAGGCGCATCGGGTTGGACATGACCCACACGAGCCGCGGCCACACCTGGCGGTAGGTGGGCTCGATCTTGGCCCAGGCCCAGCTGCGCGCCTTGGGGATGGTCAGGACCACCGCCGCCACCACGACGACGGCGCCCGCGGCGACCAGCACCCAGCCGGACGGCAGGGTCAGCCCCGTCGACTGGCCGGTCATGGCCGCCAGCACCACGAGCAGCACCACGGTGACGACGAACTGGACGACCTGGACCAGGGCCACCGTGGCCACGCCGACCGCGGTGGGCACCCCCTTGCGGTTGAGGAAGCGCAGGTTGATGGCCGCCCCGCCCACACCGGCCGGGGCCACGAGCGAGACGACGGCGCTGGCCAGGTGCACCTCGGTGGAGCGCCACAGGGAGAGCCGCTCGGGGCTGAAGGCCACCAGCGTGAGCCCCGCGCCCACGTAGGTCGCCACCGAGAAGAACAGGGCCGCCAGCATCCACCAGACGTTGGCCTGCGAGACGGCCGCGGAGACCTGCTGGAAGTCCAGCTGGGCCAACAGTGTCCACACCGCCACCAGGGCCACCACGGCCATGAGGACGGTGCGCGTGGAGAAGCGGTTGAGGCGGGCCGGCTCGGCGTCGGCCGTGGGGGTCAGCGCCACGAGGGCGTCGCGCAGATCCTGGAGGACCTGCCGGCTCGCTCCGCGCCGCCCCATGACCTCGCGGGTCTGACGCGGCAGCACCACCCGCTGAAGCATGGGGGCGATCGAGGCCAGCTGCGCGGTGGTCAGTGAGCGGGAGGCGGCGTCGATGGCCCGCTGGGCACCGACCGCCAGCGCCGTCAGCGCCAGGGCCTGAGCCAGGTCCACGCGGCGGGAGAGCTCGGTTGAGATCGTCTCGCCCGAGGCCCAGTCCAGGAGCCACAGCCGCCCGGACTCGTCGACGACGACGCTCGAGGCGTCGATGCTGCCGTGCGCCAGCCCCGCGGCGTGAGCGCGCTGGAGCTGGCTCCACAGCTGGTCCAGGACGTCGTCGTCCACCTCGGCCCCCAGGTCGCTGATGGACCGGGCGCCCACGACGTGGTCGGTCACCAGCAGCACGGACTCGGCGGCCTCGGCCATCCCCAGCAGGCCGGGGGTGCGCACGCGGGCGCGGCGGGCCTCCATCGTCATGAGGGCGGCGTGCTCGGCGGCCGGGCGCAGGGACAGGTCGCGGGTGGGGGACAGGCCCCGAACGCGGATCTGGTCCCAGATGTTGGAGAGGAATCCGGCCACCTGCCGGTCGGCGTCGAGGAGGGTGACGTTGTGACGCTCACCGGCCGAGTCCCACACGGCGTACATGCGGTGGACCGAGGCCCGCTCCTGGGACAGGGCCTCGCTGGAGGCCTCGGCCAGGACCGCGGCCAGGTCGACATCGGAGGCCGGCCTGATCGTGTTCGCGCCCGCCGGCGCCCCGGTGCCCCCGGTCCCGGCCGTGTCCAACGGCGTCGAGTCGAGGGGGGAGGCGGTCTCGCCGCTCGATGAGCCGGTGAGTGCGTCGGTGACCTGCGCGTCGGTGGGGGCGGAGGCGTCGTCGGTGGTGGGCTCGAGGCCCGCCGGCTCCTGCGGGGCCGGGCCCAGCGGGTTCTCGCTGACCTGCTCACGCACCTGCTCACGAACCTGCTCGGTGTAGCCCAGGGGGGCATCGGTGGTGACGACCCAGGCGCGCGCCTCAGGGGCACGGTCCATGCGGACCACGCGCACGGCGTCGATCCCGGCCCGGCGCAGGGCGCGCACGAGCGTGACCCCGTGGGCGCGGCGGTCCTCCACACCGAAGACGTAACGGACCAGCAGGCCGACGGTGCGGCCCAGCAGCAGGGAGAGCACCGCGCCCGGCAGGGTCAGGGCGCCGCGCAGGACCGCCATGCCCAGGACCACCCACAGGGCCGCCCAGGCCGAGCGCATCACGGTGGAGCTGTTGCGGTCGCCGGCGCCCGTGAGCAGGCCGGCCATGGAGGCGAAGACCGTGGAGATGCCCAGCTGGGCGGTGCCCGAGGCGGTGACCGTCAGTCCCATGACCAGGGCAGTGGGGCCCCAGGCCACGAGGCCGGTCATGGCGGCGACGGCGACCAGGTGGCCGGCGATCCCTGACAGGACGGCCTGGCCGCAGGAACGCCAGGAGCGGCGCAGGACGCGGTCCAGCAGAACGGCCAGCGGCACGATGAAGGTGACTAGGCCCTCAATGGTCTGCAGGGGGAAGACGAGGATGCGGCGTAGCACCACCGCCAGGGCGTTCTGGACGTCCTGGGTGACGCCGGTGGTGGTCTCGTGGGCGTAGATCGCCAGGACGAGGACGGCGAAGATGCCCAGGAGCGTCAGGGCCAGGTCGAGCAGGTCCTCCGTGCGGCGCAGGCGGTGCGCGGTGGTGTCCACCAGGAGCGTCGTCGAGCGGGGGGCGGGGCTGGAGGCCGGGGCGGGCTCGGCCATTGGGGCGACCCCGATGACCGGGATGCCGACAGGAGAGGTGGAGGTCGACTCCACGGAGGGCGCGGAGGGCGCGGAGGGCGCGGTGGTGGACGAGGTGGCCGACGAGACGGCGGCCGCAGATGCCTGCTGGTCGACGGCGGTGGGGGACTCGCCAGGAGGCGAGGTGAGCGTCGAGGCGTGGTCGAGGTCGCCGGCCGGCGGGGGCGACCCTGGTGCCGCATCTGTCATGACGCCGATTCTAGGGGGAGAGCCTGGGTGGACCCTCCTACGCCGGAAGGAGCCGCGCGGCGACGTTGGCTTGTTCAAAGTAGTTTGCAACGCAAACCAAGGGGCGTTATCCTGGAGTTGGTTTGAAACGCAAACCCCTGTTGACGAGGAGGTTCACCATGAGTGCTGCCACTGAGGATCAGCGGATTCCGGCGGGACCCGACGAGGCCCTCGCCGTCGTCGAGGCCCAGCGGAGCGCCTATCTCAAGCGGCACAGGGTCAAGGCGACTCCGGTCCTGGTCGCCTGGGGGCTGGCCTGGCTGATCGGCTATGCCGCCCTGGCCCTCTCCCGCAGGTCGGACTACAGCCTGCCGCTGGTGCCCTACCTGTTCTTCTGCGGCTGCCTCGCGGCGGCCCTGCTGTTCACCTTCGCCTATATCGTCCCCAAGGTGCGCGGCATCCGCGGCCGGAGCAGCCGAGAGGGCACCTACTACAGTCTCGCCTGGTGCCTCGGGATGCCGCTGAGCGCCCTCATCCTCAGTCGGGTCAATGCCTTCCTGGCCGCCCTCGACACGAGCCAGGCCAACGAGGTTGCCAGCGTGGTGTCCAACGCCCTGCCCTGCCTCGTCGTCGGCGTCATCTTCCTCATGAGTGCCGCACTGTGGAATGAGGCGGTCATGGGGGTCCTGGGCGGCTGGATCCTCCTGGTCACCCTGGTGGTCACGATTGTCGGGATGCCCTGGGCCTGGTGGATCATGTCCGTGGCCGGTGGGGGCGGCATGCTGGTGGCCGCTGTCGTCGCTGCTGCCGCAGAATCGAAGCGAGGTGCGTGACGTGACCGGAGGGGCGAGGGTGCAGCGGCCCGAGAGGTCGGAGAGTGCCGGCAGGGCGGAGGGGGCGGCTGAGTCGGCTGAGTCGGCCGGTGCCGGAGCTGAAGTCCTCGCTGCTGCAACGGCCTCCGCCGTCGATATCGACCCCGTCATTCACGCCCAGGCCCGCCTGCGGATCATGGCGACCCTGGCCGCCGTGCCCGTTGGCGACGAGCTGCACTTCCCGCGGCTGCGCGAGCTGCTGGACATGACGGCGGGCAACCTGTCCACGCACCTGTCCAAGCTGGAGGGGGCGGGCTACGTGCAGCAGAACAAGACCTACTCCGGGCGCAGTCCCGCCACCTACCTGGCACTGACCCCTGAGGGGCGCGTGGCCTTCGAGCGGTACGTGTACAACCTGCGCGCCCTGCTCGACGCCTGAGCTCCTCCGGGTCGGCCGCGACAGGGGTGGTATTAACCGAGCGGTTAGCGTATGGTGTGAAGCAAGTCTCATAGGTGGATGCCGATGGAGGCGCCGCCGTGAGGCCCTGTCGCAAGGGTCGGCCGGTGCCCGTCAGCCGGCTGGTCCACGGGGCGGCAGGTCCGCCCCGCCATGCCCGTCACCGTCGACATCCAAGGACACGCCATGCCTTTCAGTGCACAGACCCCGCCCGCTGACTCGCCATCCCACCTTCAGCCCAACCGTGCCTGCGCCCACCGGCTCAGCCGCCGGACCCTGCTCAAGGGGGTGGGTGGTCTCGCCGCCGCCTCCGTCATCGGGGGCGGCGGCGTCGTCGCCGGAGCGGCCCCGGCCCAGGCCGCCCTCACCGTGGCCGAGCACGAGGACCACGGCCGCATGCAGTACTACAAGCTGGCCACGTCCTCGATCGGCTGGCTGCCACGCGTCAACGTGCTGCTGCCCGACGGCTACGACACCTCGCGCCGCTACCCGGTGCTCTTCCTGCTGCACGGCGGCGGCGAGAACTACTCGACCTTCGACACGAAGTACGACATCCGCAACCACACCGCGGGCCGCGACCTCATCGTCGTCATGCCCGACGGCGGGGCGGCCGGCTGGTACTGCGACCCTGAGTCCTCCAACGTGGGGCCGCGCAACTGGGAGACCTTCCACATCAAGGAGCTCCTCCCCTGGGTCGATGCCACCTTCGCCACCACCGGGCAGGCATCCCGTCGCGCGATCTCCGGCTTCTCGATGGGTGGTTTCGGGGCCCTGAAGTACGCCGCGAAGTACCCCGAGCTCTTCGCGTCGGTCTCCAGCCACTCGGGGCCGGCCGACCTGCGCATCCAGGACGGGGCGGTGGTCCACTGGGCGAACTTCACCGCCAGCGCCACCGACCTCAAGGGCGGCACCATCTACGGGATCCCGTGGGACCAGGCGCGGGTGAGTGCCGACAATCCGGTCGAGCACGTGGAGAGCTACCGCGGCAAGCGCGTCTTCCTCGTCTGCGGCACCGAGAGCGATCGCTACGAGAGCATCGTGCTGCCCAGCCAGCAGAACTTCGAGAAGGTGCTCGACGGCGCCGGCATCGGCTACGAGCGCTACGAGGACACCGGCGCCCACGTCGTGCGCTGGGGCCGCATCCAGCAGGACATCGACTCCTTGCTCAACCACTTCGCCAAGGGCGCGTGAGGGCCGGGCGCCGGCGGGGTTGGTCGGATCGGCCGGCTCCGCCGGGGTGGTGGGTGGCGGTAAGGCCCCCCGCCTGGTCACAGTGAGAGCCAATCACTCTGATATGGCGAACCTCGCAGGGCGCCGTCGGCACTTCATCAGGACAAAACCGCACCGGCCGAACCGGAAGGGCGGATACTTCCGGTGAGTTGCCGTCAAGAAGGGGAGGCGCCTGTGATCCGCCTGGGTCTGGCTGACGACGAGCCGCTGCACATCATGGGCCTGGCCACGCTGCTGGGGGCGCAGCCGGACATGGAGATCATCTGGCGGGCCGCCGACGGCAAGGAAGCGCTCGCGCGCAACGCCGCCGACCCGGCCGATGTCCTCCTCCTCGACGTGCAGATGCCGGGCCTGAGCGGCCCGGCCACCACCCGCGAGCTCATGGCCCGCGGTGCGACCGGCAGAGTCGTCATCCTGACCACCTCCGACACCGACGGCTCCGTCATGGACGCCATCGAGGCCGGTGCCTCCGGCCTCCTGCTCACAAGCACCCCACCCCAGGAGCTCGCCGCCGCGATCCGTACCGTTCACGACGGCAGCTCCGTCATCTCCCCGGGGCCCACACGCCGGCTGCTCACCGCCGCGCGCACCGGCCACGTCAGTGGTGTACGGGCTAGGGAGGGGGCCGGGCGCCACGCCTCAGAGGACTCAGTCGAGGCACTCCGGGCCGCCGAGGCCTCCCAGCAGGTCGCGGGCCTGAGCCAGCGCGAGCGCGAAATCCTGGCGCTCATCGCCCTGGGGCTCACCAACCAGGAGATCTGCGACCGGAAGTGGCTGTCCATGCCCACGGTCACGACTCACGTGAGCCACCTGCTGTCCACAACCGGCTGCCGCGACCGTATCCAGCTCGTGCTGCTGGCCCTGCGCGGCGGCGTCGTCGACCCCGCCGACGTCCTGGGGAGGGCGTGAAGACGCATGCAAGCTCTTTGAGTCAGCCGCCCTGGGCCGCTTTGTGTCACTGTGGGCGACTTTTTGGGCTGATCGCCTCCACGGTCCTCCGTGGCTTGTGTGCATCTGCCCAGGTCAGGGCGGTTTGCTGGTCGCAGCAGAGTGGCGAGGGTCGAGGAATAGTCGCCAAACGTGACAGTTTTCCTCGTCGAGGAGCCTCAGTCGAACGAGCGCGCCGCCTCAGCGGCTCTGGGGCTGCACCAGGACGGCCACGGTGCGCGCCGGCACTGAGATCGTCCCGCTGGCACGGTCGAAGCCGGTGCGGCGCACCACCTCATCGGCCCCCTCGGCCTGAATGGGGGAGAGGCGGAAGTCCCGGCCCGCCAGCTCGGGCAGCGACTGAGTGAGCGTCTGGCCCGAGGCGTTGAAGACCACCAGGACGGCGTCGAGCTCGGGGTCCACGTCGCTGCCGCCCCGGGTGTCGTCGATGAGCATGACGATCACTCCCGCCGGCGCCCCGAAGCCCGCCCCCGGGAAGCTCAGCTTGTCCTGGATGAGGCGGGTCGAGCCCAGGCTGAACAGCGGTGTCGAGGCGCGCAGCCGCAGCAGGTCCAGGGCCTGGGAGCGGGCCGCCGCGATCTCCTCGGGTGACGGCCGCAGCCAGTCGTCCTGCAGCAGCGGCCCCTGGATAGCCCAGGAGCTCTCATTGCGGCTGGCCGGCGGCAGACCCCGCCCGAAACCGTTGGACTGCCCCGTGAAGTCGATGGTGTTGAACCAGTCCCCCGAGTTGTAGGAGTCCCGGTCCAGGGACTTGCTGCGCAGCAGCTCGGTGCCCGCGCACCAGAAGGCCGGCGACTGCGCCAGCGCCACCGTGGCCAGGCACACGGTGTTCATGCGCACCCGCTCGGCCACCGGCATGCCCTGGGGCAGCTTGTAGGCCAGCAGGTCGTAGAGCGTCTCGTTGTCGTGGGCGTCGACGTAGTTGACGTTCTCCTGAGGGTGGGAGGCGAAGGCCGCCGGCGCCCCGTTGTGGATGAGGTCGATGCCGCGGCGCACCGACCCGTCCGAGATCGTCATGACATAGTCCTTGAGGTTGCCCGCCAGGCCCAGCCGCACCAGGTCGGTGCGGTGGGCCAGGTCCGCCGACTGCTCGTGCCAGCCGCGGTGGTCCAGGCCGCTGGGCTGCGTGAGCAGGCCGGTGCCGAAGCCCTGGAAGACACGGTGGTCGGGGTCGAAGGCGCCCCCGCCGTGGACGGCGTCGCGCAGGCGGTCGTTGAAGGCGCCGATCCCGGTGCCGTCTAGCTGGCCCTGGGTGGCCTGCACGAACAGGGCGTTGCCCGCGACCTCCCCGAAGTTCCAGCCCTCCCCGTAGAGGTAGATGGAGCGGCCATCGACGCCGTCGGCCTCCAGCGTCAGCTCGTCCAGGGCCGTCCGCACCTGCTCCATGACGGCGCGCGGGTGGTGGCCCATGAGGTCGAAGCGGAAGCCGTCGACCCGGTACCAGCGCGCCCAGCGCACCACCGAGTCGACCATGAGGCGTGCGCACAGGGCGTTCTCGGTGGCCGTGTTGGCGCAGCAGGTCGAGCTCGTCACCCGCCCGACGGCGTCGAGACGGTGGTAGTAGCCCGGTACCACCCGGTCCAGGACGCTGCGCGGGTCCTGCCCGCAGGCGGCCGTGTGGTTGTAGACCTGGTCGAGGACCACCTGGAGGCCCAGGCCGTGCAGGGCCCCCACCATCTCGCGGAACTCGACGACGCGCGCCCCGCCGTCCTGGTGGCCCTCGGTCGCGTAGGAGCCTTCGGGGGCGCCCCAGTGGAGCGGGTCGTAGCCCCAGTTGTAGGCGTCGTGGTCGGCCACCTCCGCGATGGCCGCCTGCTGGTCGGCCGAGGCCGGGTGCGCGCCGTCGGGGATGTTGGGGTGGCGCTGGGAGCCGCGGTGCTCGGGGATGGTGGCGATGTCGAAGGTGGGCAGCAGGTGGATCGTGTTCATGCCGGCCCGGGCCAGCTCGGCCAGGTGGCGCACGCCGGCCGAGCCGGCCACCGTGAAGGCCCGGTAGGTGCCGCGCAGCTCGGGCGGTACGGTGCCGTCGGCGGCGGAGAAGTCCCGCAGGTGGAGCTCGTAGATGCTGCGGGCCGAGTCGTTGCGGACCGCCGGAGCCGGGGTGGTGGCCCACTGCTCGGGGGCCAGGCGCGGGTCGGCCAGGTCGACGGCGACCGAGCGGGTCGAGTCCGTTGTCAGCGCCGTCGAGTAGGGGTCGGTGACGACGTTGGTCTCCACGCGCCGAGTGGAGGGCACGTAGACCCGCACCTCCCACAGGTACTGGCAGCCGGCAGTGATGGGGGCGGAGGGGGCGCTCGAGGCGGCGTCGGCCGGGGAATCGGGGTGGTTGGTGACGACCCAGCGGCCGTCGCTGGTGCGCACCGCCGGGGTGCGTCGCGGCGGGTCGGGGACCTCCGGCACCGATCCCAGCGGGTCGCCGGTCTCCCAGGTCAGGAGGGTGACGGCCTGCGCGGTGGGTGCCCACAGGGCGAACGAGGGCCGGCCGCCGGTGAAGGTGACGCCCAGCTCGGCGCGGGTGGCGGCCTCAGCGTAGAGATGGTCCAGCAGGATGGCGGTCTGCACCCCGGTGAAGGCGTCGAGACGGGCGCCACTGATGTCGGCGGCCTCGGTGGGGTCCGGGAGCCCGACGTACTGGGCGATGGCAACCTGGCCGGTCAGAGCGGAGGTGACGGCAGCGTCGTCGAGCAGGGGGGTGCCGGTGGCGTCGGTCGCGCTCAGGGCGATGCAGCCCTCCAGGTGGGGGTGCGCGGCGAGGACCTCACCTGGCAGGTTCCCGACGATGCGCAGGGGCGTGACCGTCGGGGCGGGCATGCCGTCCGCGCCCAGGATCCGGCCGTGGATGGCTGCGGCGCCGCCGTCGGGCGCCGTGATGAGACGCAGGGCGAGGCCGGAGCCGGGAAGGGGGTCACCGGCGTCGGTGACGACGACCTCGCGGTCCATTCCCCGGGGCAGCAGCGACAGCGGCCACGCCAGGATGGTGGGGGTGACCCAGTAGGCGCGCTGCTCCTCACTGCCGGCCACAGGTGGGAGGGCCGTGGTGGTGTTGAGTGTGCAGGTGAGCGTGTAGGTGAAGGTCATGGGGTGTCCTCCCGAGTGGAGGCGCCGTGGTGGGACGCCGCCGGTCCTGCCGGTCGTGTCGCGGGCGGCCCCGTGTGCGGGGGTCGGCAGTGGGGCCGCGCACCTCGTAGTCTCCCCCGGGCGGCCGGGCCCTGTCAGCCCGATGGCGGGAATTGTCCTGCCTGTCCTGCGGTGCATGGTCCACCGGTATCCCAACGGCGGGTGCGTCCTGCCCCGGCCGGGGACCATCGACGCGTGCGGAGCCGTTTCGCACGGTCGGGGGACTGAGACATAGGCCGGTTGCCGCGGTGCCTCTCATCGACAGGGACATTCTCCTCCGGCCGGGTGCGGTTCGCGCGTGCGGGGGCCGGAATCCTGTCCCCGCACGCGCAGGATGTCCCCGGCCGGAGGGGAATGTCCCCGGCCGGGCCGACGGGGTGAGGCAGACTTTCGCCTACTCCCCGCCGCGGCGCACGGCCTCCAGCATGAGGGTGGCCACGTCCGTGACCCGCACGTCGGCGCCCTCGGAGGCGACGCCGTCGGAGAGCATCGTGGTGCAGAAGGGGCAGGCCGTGGCGATGACCTGCGCGCCAGTGCCGATGGCCTCGCGCGAGCGCTCCACGGCGATGCGCGTCCCGATGGTCTCCTCCATGAAGGCGCGCGCCCCGCCGCCGCCGCAGCAGAAGCCCCGCTCGCGGCTGCGCGGCATCTCCACCGTGGTCGCGCCGGTCGCCTCCAGCAGCTCGCGCGGCGGGGAGTAGACCTGGTTGTGGCGGCCCAGGTAGCAGGCGTCGTGGTAGGTGACCGTCGGGATGACCGGCTCGCCCGCTGTCTTACCGGCTTCCTCTTCGCCCGACGGCGCCGCTGGGGCCTCGGCACTCGATGTCGGGGCGTCCTCGGTCGGTGAGTCGCCGTCCTGCCCGGTGGCGGGTGCCGGCGTGGCCAGGGCGGAGGGGGCGTCGGGCGTCGTCGAACCACCCGCAGCCTGCGGCGGCGCCGGACGCAGCCGACCCTCGCGCACGAGCCGGTTCAGCAGCTGGGTGTAGTGGACGACCTCGTAGCGGCCCCCGATCTGCGGGTACTCCCGCGAGATCGTGTTGAAGCAGTGCGCGCAGGTCACCACGATCCGCTGCGCCCCGACCTCACCCAGGGTCTCCACGTTCTGCGCGGCGAGCATCTGGTAGAGGATCTCGTTGCCGGCGCGCCGGGCTGGGTCGCCGGTGCAGGTCTCGGCGTCGCCGAGGACCGCGAAGCTCACCCCCGCGGTGTGCAGCAGCTCGGCCACCGCCCGTGTCGTCTTCTTGGCCCGGTCCTCGTAAGCGCCTGCGCAACCCACCCAGAACAGGTAGTCGACATCCGCGGCGCTCTCGACGTCGTCGCCGATGACCGGCACCTCGAAGTCCAGGTTCTTGGCCCAGTCCATGCGCTTGCGCGCCGGCAGCCCCCACGGGTTCCCCTTGGACTCCATTTTGCGGAACATGCCGCCGAGCTCCTTGGGGAAGGCCGACTCCATGAGCACCTGCTGGCGGCGCACGTCGACGACGTGGTCGACGTGCTCGATATCCACCGGGCACTGGTCCACGCAGGCCCCGCAGGTGGTGCAGGCCCACAGGACGTCGGCGGGGATGACCTCCCCGGCCAGGGGCGCCGGCCGCGTGGCCACACCCGTCTCGGTGGGGGCCGCCTTGGCCGCCAGCAGCGCGCCGAGCACGTCGCCGGTGTGGGCGGTACCCGGCTCCAGGCCCAGGTTCGTCTCGCGCGCCAGCCCATCGTGCATGCCCAGCGCCTTGCCGACCAGCCCGCCGGAGGTGGGGCGGGAGGCCACCATCTCTTCGGTGACGTCGTCGGGCTCGACCCCCAGGGCGCTCGCGGCCCGCAGGTAGGGGGCGGCCGCCGAGTGGTGGTCGCGCAGCGCCATGACGAACAGCTTGGGGGACAAGGGCTTGCCGGTGTTCCACGCCGGGCACAGGTCCTGGCAGCGGCCGCACTCGGTGCAGGTGGAGAAGTCCAGCAGGCCCTTCCAGGTGAAGTCCTCGATGCGGCCCACGCCCAGGCGCACCTCGGGGCCCTCGCCGGAGTCGGCGGCCTCCATGGCCTCCTCCAGCGTGTCCATGGTGGCCTCGGTCAGGGGCTCGTCGCCGACCATGAGCGGCTGAAGCGGGCCCAGCGCCTTGGAGCCGTCCACCTCGCGGCGCGCGTAGACGTTGAGGATCGCCAGGAACCGGTGCCAGGCCACACCCATCGAGGGCTGCAGGCCCACGACGACGAACCACGTCATCGACAGCACCACCTTGATGGTGGCGACGACGAGGATCGCGTTGGCCAGGGCGCCGGCGCTCGCGGGGGCGAGCAGCGCGCCGGTCCAGGCCGTCAAGGGGAAGTGCGTCCAGGAGGCCAGGGCCCGCTGCGCCGGGTCGGAGGAGGCGGCCAGGTGGGCGTGCTCCAGCATCCGCAGCGCCAGCACGCAGGCGACCACGCCGATGATGGTGGCCTCGACGAACTTCGCTTGGGCCGACGTCGACCCGGCGAAGCGGGAGGTGCGCGGGCGCTTACCGCCGTCGGAGTCCGGGGCGTAGGGCGGGGCGGCCCGGCCGGCCCGGGTCAGGCGCCAGCGCAGGATGGTCAGGCCCACGATCCCGAAGGTGGACAGCCAGGCGATGATCTCGACGACCCAGGCCCACCAGGCGGCGTGGCCGATGAGAGGCAGCGCGAAGTCGGGCCCGCCCAGCACCTGCCCGTAGCCGGCCACGAGCGTGAGGAACAGCAGGGGGAAGGAGACCATGACCAGCCAGTGGGCGGCCTTGATGAAGGGGCGGCCCTTGAAGGCGGTGTGGCCCACGAGCGCCCCCAGCGTGAGCGCCAGGCGCCGGCCGACCGGGCGCAGGCGCTCCGGTGCGGTTGCGCGGCCCACGGCCATGCGGGCGCCAATAGTGCAACAGGCGCGTGCGAAAACTGCGATACCGATCGTCGTGGCAATGACGACGATAACGAGACAGGCGATCTGCACGGCACTCATCGGGGCGGGTTTCCTCAGGTCTCCGAAGGCAAAGGCGGAAGCGCTGGGAGGTGGCCGGTGGCGCCCCGGAGGGTCGCCTGCGCGGCACACCGTTGGCGCTTCCCTTCAGCCTACCTGTGGGTCGGCGGGGAGCTGGAAGAGGCAGGTGAGGCGCGGCAGAGGAAAAAGTGTCACGATTGGCGACTTTTCAAGGCGCGGCCGGTGGCCGCGAGCTAAGCCGGATCCTCGGAGACTGGCTCTGACCTGCGCGGACACCGTGGTGCCGAGTGTGTGGAGGTCCCTCGTGAACGGTGGTCGGGCGGGAAAAGTCGCCAATCGTGACACGGGACCGCAAAAAAGCGTGCCGACCCCGCACTGGGGCCGGCACCGATGGAGTCCTCAGGCGCTGATGGCGCGCTGCGCGTAGGGGGAGTCGGGGCGGCGGGCGCTGTACCACTTGGCGGCCTGGCGCAGTCCGAGCTCACGTACCAGGGTGACGGTGGCCCCGGAGATGATGGCGAAGGTGACGATCTCAGCCAGCTTGTAGTTGAGGAGCTGGTCCTCCTCGCGCGGGGCCGGCTTGCCGGAGATGGCTCGCCAGCCGAGCGCCACGACCTTCTCAGCCACGAACCCCGAGGCCAGCGTGGCCACGGCCGCGGTCGCCTTCCACATGAAGTCGGTGGTCTGGTCAATCTCGGCGGGGTCCTGTGCGCTCATGAGTCCTCCTTGCGCCCGGGCCGGGCGGTGTCGTGGGTACCTGCCTGCTTGGTGGTGGGGCCGACGGAGTCGGTCCGTTCCGTCCCGATCATGCCGTACCCGGGCCGACGGCGCAGCCAGTGCCCGCCCGCGTGGCGCCAACCGGCGGGCCCGGGTGGGAGGGGATTCTCGTGGCGCCAGGCGCTTGAACGAGCAGGGCGGATGGCATCAATGCATTGGATTGTTAAGACGTTTCAGGGAGAGCCTCAGTGGTTCCCAGAAAAATGAGTGGCAGGCGCCTTGTACTCGTCAGTTCGCCCTGTTACCTTCTTTCATGAGGTGTTGGAAGTCTCTCGATTCGTCTTGAACAGTCAGGATTTCCAGGGGGTGCCTGCTGGTGGGCTCGTCTGCTGAAGAGTAGGCGCCGCGCTTGCTTGATGGGGGTGCATGAATGCTGCGAGAGCACAGTAGTGTGAGTGCCCTACTGACGTATGTCATTGTCATTGTTTTCGCAGTGCTCTTTGTTGCCGTTAACTGGTCGGGTTCGGGAAGAGTCTTGTCACTGGCTTCTGTTGCCGTCATTGCCTGTGCATTGATGGCGCTTCACTCAAAGTCCTTCGCCGCGGCTGTCGGTGCCGTGCTACTCCTCGTGCCGCTGCCCTTGGTGGCGATGTGGACGAACGCCGGCTCCGCGGCGGGAGTCATTGGGCCGCTGGTTCTGTTGGTCGGAGTCGCCTGCTGGCGAACCTGGAGGTCCTCAAAGAAGGTGGGGCTGAAGCAATCTGGTTGAGCCAGTTGGCTGGAGGTGGCCTCCCCCTTCGTATGTGAGGGTGTTGGAGTGTGTGGTACCTCCCGGGCCGACGGCGCAGCCAGTGCCCGCCCGCGTGGCGCCAACCGCCGGGCCCGGGCGTTCGTACTGTGCGCCGCGCGTTCGGGGGTCAGGGCTCGAAGCGGTGCCCTGACCCCCGAACGCGCGGGAGAGTGATGGGTGTCGTGGTGTGTGGTGCTGAGCCGCTGCCTGGGTGAGGCGGCGGCTCAGGTCTGGGTTCACGCCTGGGCTGGGCGGATGGCGGCGTTGATCTGTGCGGCCAAGCCTGCGGGGTCGTCGACCGTGAGGTAGAGGTGCGTGAAGCGCTCGTCCTCCAGGGTGACGACCAGGGTGTTCTCGTAACCGGAGATGTTCCAGAACTGCGCGGTGCCCTCGGCGTGGAAGGTCCCGGAGAGCTTGCTGCCGGCCTGCAGGCCGGGCCCGCGCCAGCCCTTGGGCTCGTGACGCAGACCGGGGTCGTGCGTGGCGCCGCGTACGTGCGCGAGCGGGAACTCCAGTCGGGAGGTGTAGGACCACATCTTGTCCAGCCCGTGCGGCTCAACGCTCAGGGAGGTATCGGTGATGGTGACGGTGTTGCGGCTCATGATGTCTGCTCCTCTCGCGGGCAGGTCGGTTGGGTGGAAGTGAGCTGGTGGTCTGGCTAGTGAGCGCGGGGGCGGGGTGGGCTATGTCGGCGGTGAGGTCGATGCCGTCGGGGCTGATGCGGCCGAGCCCGACGTCGTGGCGCCGGCCCGCACCAGCAGTCGCCGGCCGAGCGCCTCGGCGGTGATGCCCGCCCGGTTCAAAGCGATCTCGAGGGCCTCGCGCACGGCCGGGTCCCCGGGGGCGATCTCCATGAGTGCCACAAGGATCAGGTCGAGCTCCTCGCGTCCCGCCCCTGCGGCGTCGGCGGAATCTCTGGGGGTGGCCGCAGGACTCAGAGCAGCCAGTGCCCCAGTGAGGCAGCGCTGGAAGAGCCCGTCCTTGGAGCCGAAGACCCCGTAGAGGCTGGCGCGATTGACGCCGGTGGCACGAACCAGATCGTCCACAGAGGCTCCCGCGAAACCGCGCTCGGCGAAGACCGCCGTGGCGGAGCCGATGACCTCGCTCTCGATGAAGGTACGTCGTCGTCCCATGAATCCAGAATAGACATTCTGGAACAATCAGTCAAGAACAATCGTTCTGAAACTCATGGGTGAGGGAGGCCGTCTCACTCAGCCGATGAGCCCCGTCTGCGCGCCGAGGGCCAGCAGTGCGTACAGGACGGCGAAGACCCCGGCGACTGCGGCGCAGGCCAGGGCCGAGCGGCGCCGGTAGGTCAGCACGGCGACGTACTCACGCAGCCAGGCGTTGACGATGTAGAACCAGGCCGTGCGCGCCGGCGCGACCGCCCACGGCACCCCCATGTCGGAGGCCAGGATCGCGGTGCGCACCGCGTGGAAGGAGCTCGTCACCAGCAGCACCTGCGGGTCGACCATGCCGCGCTCGGCCAGCAGGTCGCGCGTGTAGGAGATGTTCGTGCGGGTCGTCGTCGAGCGGTCCTCCAGGAGGATCCGCTCAGGCGGGACGCCGCGGGTGATCGCATAGTCGGCCATGGCGCGCGCCTCGCTGACCGGCTCGTCAGCGCCCTGCCCGCCGCTCATGACCAGCAGCGGCACCCCGGGGCGCAGGGCCTCCTCATCGCGCCAGGCCTCGATGCCTCCCTTGATCCGCGAGCCCAGCAGCGGCCCGACCTTCCCGTCGATGAGCCCGGCGCCATGGACCACGACGACGTCGGGGTGCGGCATGGCCCGACGCCCGCCCCAGATCCGCTGCACCACCGTCTGGCCCAGGAAGATGAGAAGGAAGACGCCCAGGTAGGCGCAGGCGCAGAACATGAGCGCGGCAACCAGCAGGGCCCAGGGGTTGGCGGTGGCCACGAGGGCGACCGCGGCCATCGGCGTGGCGATGAGTCCCAGGCCGGCCGCCAGGCACAGCAGGTTGCTCAGGCGCCGGCCCTCGCGGCGGATGAGGACGACGCCGTTGAACATGAGCAGGAACGGCATGAGGGCGATGAGCAGGAAGAAGGCGACACTGCCCAGACCCACTGGGATCGTGAGGACGGGGATGAGGGAGGCCAGGTGGAGCAGTGCTCTCACCGTCGCGCCGACCAGGAGCAGGAACAGGAGTCCGTTGCGAAGCCGGCGGTTGTCGCGGCGCCGCGAGAGCCTGAGGAGCCCCCACCACAGCGCCAGGGCGGCGACGTCGACCAGCGGAGCGGGGAGGAACCAGGGGGTGCTCATGGGGCGGCTTCCTCTCGTGGTGCAGGGGGTGGGTTTGTCCTGGATGCGGGGAAGGCGGGCCTTCCCGGCATGGCGCGGGACGGTGGGTGCTGATGGGGCGGCGCTCATCATAGAACCGGGGCAGGCTGGTGCCGCCTTGCGCTCATATGAGCAGGTTAGGAGGCGGCTGCCGGTGGGTGTGAGCGTCGTTGGGACGATTCGTGGGAGCCGGCCCTCCACCCTACGGACGACGGCGTGTGCCCCGACTCCTCCCTGGGGGGAGGTGGTCGGACCGGCCGGGCACCGCCGTCGGACCTGCGCAGTCGTACCGTAGGTCGCGCTGTCGAGGGTTCAAGGTACGACCTCGCGGATTACCCTACGATCGCGCGGGAAGGCGATGGTGCGGGAAGGTGAACGTGCGGGGGCCGCGGCACAGCTCGGGTGCGCCGCGCGGGCCGGATGGAGTTGGTGTCAGCGGGCGCCCTCGAACTACAGTTGACCTGCAACGACAGGGGAGCGCCCCGTCGTCGGCCCGGCCGCCACTGGTCGACGGGCCGCCGCCGATGGCGCTGAGAGTGCGGAAGCCCGCAGACCCTCGAACCTGCTCCGGTTAGTACCGGCGAAGGAAGTCGAGACCATCTCCCCGGCGCGCCGCAGGTGGTCGCCGGGCCCTCCGGAGAACCATCCAGGAGGCACACATGAGCATCCAGTCCAACCCCCGTTCGGGCCGGCCCCGCCCGGCCCTCAGCCGCCGGGCCCTGCTCGCCGGAACCGCCGCCGGCGCCGTCGGCCTGAGCCTGGCCGCCTGCGGCAAGGGCAAGAAGGCCGGCTCCCAGGCCGACTCCAAGACCGTCACCGTCGTCACCCACGACTCCTTCCACGTCTCGGAGGACCTCCAGAAGGCCTTCACCTCCGAGACCGGCTACACCCTCAAGATCGCCACCTCCGGGGACGCCGGCGCCCTGGTCAACAAGCTCGTCCTGACCAAGGATGCGCCCCTGGGCGACGCCGTCTTCGGCATCGACAACACCTACGCCACCCGCGCCCTCGACCAGGGCGTCATCGACACCTCCGCCACCGTCACCCTCCCCAAGGGCGCCGAGAGCTACGTCGTCGCCGACACCCCGGCCCTGGCGCCCATCGACGTCGGTGACGTCTGCCTCAACATCGACACCGGCTACTTCACCGGCAAGGGCCTGACGCCCCCCGCCACCTTCGAGGACCTCACCAAGCCCGAGTACAAGGGCCTGCTCGTGGCCATCAACCCCACGAACTCCTCGCCCGGCATGGCCTGGCTGCTGGCCACCATCGGCCACTTCGGCGCCGGCTCCTTCGCCGGATACTGGAAGCAGCTCATGGCCAACGGCGCCCGAATCGCCGAGGACTGGAGCGCCGCCTACGAGACCGACTTCTCCGGCAGCGGCAAGGGCACCTACCCCATCGTCGTGTCCTACGCCTCCTCGCCCTCCTTCACGGTCTCCAAGGACAAGAGCTCCAGCTCCACCTCCGCCCTGCTGGACACCGCCTTCCGCCAGGTCGAGTACGCCGGGGTCCTCAAGGGCGCCGCCAACCCCGAGGGTGGCAAGGCCTTCGTGACGTGGATGCTCTCCAAGGCCGTCCAGGAGGACATCCCCGGACAGATGTACATGTACCCGGTCCTGCCCGACGCCGCCCTGCCCGAGGCCCTCACGAAGTTTGGGCCGCTGTCGAAGTCGCCGGTGAAGGTCGAGCCCAAGGAGATCACCACCCACCGCGAGGAGTGGCTCAACACCTGGACCGAGGCCGTCGGCAAGTGAACGCGCCGGGCGAGGAGACGCCAGGGGCCGACGCCGCCGCGCGAGCCGACGCCGGAGCCTCCCGGAACGCTGAGCCCGCCGGGACGCCCCGCCGGGCTCGGACGGTGGCCGGGGTGCAGGGCTCAGCAGAGGTCTCGGGAGGCGGTCCGGTCCGGCCCGCCGCCGGAGCCTCCCCGTCGGTGGGAGCGGCGTCGGCGCCGGGGGTGGCGTCGGGGACGGCAGTCCGGCCGGCCGGAGGTGGCGCTGCTGCTGCCCGGCGCACCGGCGGCCCCCGGCCCGGTTGGGGCGAGCGGGCCGGCTGGACCCTGGCCGTCGTCGGCCCGCTGGCCTTCCTGGCGGTCTTCTTCGCCTGGCCCGTGGCCACACTCATGGGCCGCGGCCTCGCCCCCGACGGCGCCCTGGACCTGAGCGGCTTCGGCGAGGTCCTGGCCCGCGAGCGCACCTGGCGGATCCTCACGCAGACCCTCATCCAGGCGGTACTGGGCACCGCCGTGTGCGTGGCCCTCGGCATCCCCGGCGCCCTCGTCCTCTACCGACGCGCCTTCCCCGGCCGCGACCTGCTGCGCGGGGTGGTGACCGTGCCCTTCGTGCTGCCCAGCGTCGTCGTCGGCGTCGCCTTCCACGCCCTGGTCACCCGCGGCGGGCCCCTGGAGGCCCTGGACCTGGACGGGACCCTGACCGCGGTCGTGGCCGCACTGGCCTTCTTCAACTACGGACTCGTGGTGCGCACCGTGGGCACCATGTGGTCGCGCCTCGACCCGCGCGCCGTGGAGGCCGCCCGGGCGCTGGGGGCCTCGCCGATGCGGGCCTTCGCCACCGTCACCCTGCCCGCGCTGGCCCCCGCCATCGCCTCAGCCGCCTCCCTGACCTTCCTGTTCTGCGCCACCGCCTACGGGGTGGTGCTTGTGCTCGGCGGGGTGGGGATCGGCACCATCGAGACCGAGATCTACCGGCTGACCACCCAGTACCTCGACCTGCGGGGCGCCGCCGTCCTGTCCGTGGTTCAGCTCGGCGTCATCGCCCTGGCCCTATGGGTGGCTGAGCGGGCGCGCGCCGCCACCCAGACGCGCCTGCGCCTGCGCACCGAGGTGCCCGCCCCACGGCTGCGCGCCGCCGACACCCCCGCGCTCGCGCTCACCGCCGCCACGGTCGGGGGGCTGCTGGTGGCGCCGATGGCGGTGCTGCTGGCGCGTTCCCTGCAGCGCGACGGCGCCTGGACGCTGGCCAACTACACCGACCTGGGCTCGACCGGCGGGCGCAGCGCCCTGCTCGTGACCGTGTGGGAGGCGGCCGCGAACTCGGTGAGCGTGGCCGTGGCGGCCGCGGCCATCGCCCTGACCCTGGGGGTGGTGGTATGCCTGGTCGTCTCGCGCCGCCCCCGCAGCCGGGCACTGGCCCGGGTCATCACCGGGCTCGACGCCGCCTTCATGCTGCCGCTGGGCGTCTCCGCCGTGACGGTCGGCTTCGGCTTCCTCATCACCCTGGCGCGCCCGCCGCTGGCCCTGACCCGCTCCTGGTGGATCCTGCCGCTGGCGCAGGCCGTCGTGGCCGTGCCGCTCGTGGTGCGCACCCTGCTGCCGGCGCTGCGCGCCATCGACCCGCGTCAGCGCGAGGCGGCGGCCGCCCTGGGGGCCGGACCCGGCCGGGTGCTGGCGACCGTGGACGGGCCCCAGCTGCTGCGCGCCGGCGGACTGGCGGCCGGCTTCGCCCTGGCGACGTCGCTGGGGGAGTTCGGGGCGACGTCGTTCCTGGCCCGTCCCCAGGAGCCGACCCTGCCGGTGGTCGTCTACCGGCTCATCGGCAGCCCCGGCTCCCAGAACCAGGGGATGGCGCTGGCCGGGGGCGTGGTCCTAGCGGTGGGCAGCGCCGTCGTCATGCTCGGCTGCGAGTGGCTCCAGACCCGGCTCGTCCCCGGGCGGGGCCGGAGCGCGGGTGCGACGTCGAGGTCCGGCAGGGCGGCGCATCAGCCGGTCCCGGAGCGCGGAACGTCCGCGGAGACCCGCCGGCCCGCGGCGGACACGGCGGGTACGGCGGGCGAGAACAACGAGACGGCCCGGTCGCGCGGGCCCAGGACGGACGGAGGCGAGCGGCCATGAGCCCGACTGCCAGTAACGCCAGTGCTTCTGCGGGCCTGTCCGTGCGCGGGCTCGCCGTGACCTACGGGGACCTGCGCGCCGTCGACGGCGTCGACCTGGAGGTGGCCGCCGGGGAGGTCGTCGCCCTCCTGGGGGCGTCGGGCTCAGGCAAGTCCTCCCTGCTGCGCGCGGTGGCCGGCCTGGAGGACGTGGCCGCCGGCGAGGTCGCCTGGGACGAGCGGAGCATGGTGCGCGTGCCCGTCCACAAGCGCGGCTTCGGCCTCATGTTCCAGGACGGCCAGCTCTTCGAGCACCGCGACGTCGGCAGCAACATCGCCTACGGGCTCACCGACCTGCCGCGCGCCCAACGGGGCGAGCGCGTGCGCGAGATGCTCGCGCTCGTCGGCCTGCCCGGATTCGAGCGGCGGCGCGTGACGACCCTGTCCGGCGGGCAGGCCCAGCGGGTGGCCCTGGCCCGGGCGCTCGCACCGGCGCCGAGGCTCCTGCTGCTAGACGAGCCGCTGTCCGCCCTGGACCGGGCCCTGCGCGAGCAGCTGGCCACCGATGTGCGCTCCATCCTGCGTCGGGGCGGCACGACGGCGCTCTACGTCACCCACGACCAGGACGAGGCCATGACCGTGGCCGACCGGGTTGGCGTCATGGAGGCCGGCCGCCTCCTGCGCCTGGACACCCCCCAGCGCCTGTGGGCCGACCCCGGAAGCAGCAAGGTGGCGCGGTTCCTGGGCTTCGACGTCGTCGGCGACCTCGCCCTCGCGCCCGGCGCGCTGCGCGTGGCGGAGGCCGTGGCGGGGGAGCCAGGGGAACCCGGGGAGCGGGGCGGGTCCGCGTGGACGGAGGCACAGGAGAGACAGGCGACAGCGCAGACGCTGCCGGCCACGGTGCTGGCCACGCGGCTGCGGCGCGGCCAGTGGGAGGCCGAGGTCGAGCTCGACCCCGAGGAGCTCGCCGGGCTGGTGGGGTCGGACGGGGCAGCCGGTCGCGCCGGCGCCGGGGCTGATGCGGCGGCCGATCGTGGGTCGGCCCGCGCCATCGCTCTGGCCCAGGGCCCCCACGCTCCCGGTGCGCGCGTCACCCTGAGCCTCGACCCCGCGCGCACCGCCCGGCTGTAGAACTTATAGAACATGACCGGCCGTACGCCGATGCGTTGTTCTGGGTGACCGAGACGACTTTCCTGATTCCTCAGACTTCCTGCTATTGTCTCCTCGTCATTTTCCGGTGCCTCTCAGGAGAACATCATGGCCAAGCGAATGTGGAGCTGTTGCTGTCGCTGACGACAGCCCACGTCCCATTCGTTGAGCGCCTGCTCCTAACACCTGTGAGGTGCCCCCGTGCACTCGTCCACCCAGGACACCCCTGTCTCCATCAGCGCTACCAGTCCCCTCGAGACCGCTGATTCTGCCGACGCCGCAGCTGCTGCTGCTGAGGCCTCTGCTTCAGGTGCCGCGGCGCCCGCCGCCGACCGCGCCTTCCATGAGCGCCCCGGCGGCTCCCACCAGGTCTGGCGCCGCCTGGCCACCGACCGCTGGGCCCTGGCCGGAGGCGCCGTCGTCATCGCGATCACCCTCGTGGCCCTCCTCGCTCCCTGGATCACCCGGGCCCTCGGCGTGGACCCCTACACGTACCACCTCGACCTGCTCGCGCCCTCCGGTGTCCCCGCCGGACGATTCGGGGGCATCAGCGCCGCTCACCCCTTCGGCGTCGAGCCCCAGACGGGGCGAGACCTGTTCGCAGTCGTCGTGGAGGGAACCCGCACCTCCTTCTCCATCGGTATGGGCGCCACCGCCCTGTCGATGCTCATCGCCATCAGCCTGGGGCTGAGTGCCGGCTACCTCGGCGGCTGGTGGGACGCCATCGTCTCGCGTCTGACCGATATCACCCTCGGCTTCCCCCACCTGGTCTTCATGATCGCCATCTCCGCGATCATCCCCGCCACCGCCCCGCGCGTACCGGTCATGATCCTCATCATCGGGATCCTCGGTTGGCCCTCGACCGCCCGCGTCCTGCGCTCGCGGACGATGGCAGTGCGCGCCCGAACCTTCGTGGGCGCCTCACGTGCCATGGGCGCAGGCGGCCTGCACATCATGACCACCCAGGTCTTGCCCAACCTCGTGGCCACCATCATCGTGCTCACCACCATCTCCATCCCCGGCAAGATCACCGCCGAGGCCGCCCTGTCATTCCTCGGGGTGGGCGTGCCCCCGCCGACACCGTCCTGGGGCCGCTCCATCGGCTCAGCCATCACCTGGGTCGCCACCGACCCCTGGTACCTCGTCTTCCCCGGCGCCGCCCTGTTCCTCGTGACCCTGGCCTTCAACCTCTTCGGCGACGGCCTGCGCGACGCCCTCGACCCCAGGACCGGTGAGCACCGATGAACCGCCTGCACTTCCTCGGCCTCAGGCTCGTCCGCACGTTGGCGACCCTCGTCATCATCGTCTTCATCACCTTCGCCATCTTCTCCCTGTGGCCCTCCGACCCAGCCACCTTGGCCTGCGGCAAGCCCTGCACCCCGGAGAACCTCGAGCGCGCCCGCGCCTTCATGGGATACGACCTGCCCTGGTACACCCAGTTCTGGCACTACCTCCAGGGCATTGTCGTGGGGCGGACCTTCGGGGAGGGTGCCGGCGCCATCGCCTGTGCCTCCCCCTGCCTGGGCTACTCTTTCCGCCTGTCGACGCCGGTCAGCGAGCTTGTGGCCACCCGGCTGCCCGTGACCGCCTCGATCGCCGTGGGCGCCGCCGTCCTGTGGCTGGCCATCGGTGTGGGTGCCGGCGTCATCTCCGCCCTCAGGCGTGGCTCGCGCCTGGACCGCACCATCATGACCGGGACGGTCCTGGGCATCTCCTCACCCGCCTATCTCGTGGGACTGCTGGGCATCCTCCTGTTCGGCTTCACACTCGACATGGTGCCGGTCTCCGGCTACGTCCCCCTCGCCGAAAGCCCCTTGGACTGGGCCTGGCACCTCATCCTGCCGTGGTGCGTTCTCGCGCTCATCTCCGCCGCCGTCTACGCCCGCATGGTGCGTGGCGAGATGCTGGAGAACCTCGGCGAGGACTACGTGCGCACCGCGCGCGCCGTTGGCCTGCCCGAGCGCCGAGTCGTCGGCCGCCACGTGATGCGCAACATCTCCCTGCCGGTCATCACCTACTTCGCGCTCGACCTGGGTGGCCTGCTGGGCGGCGCGGTCATCACCGAACGTGTCTTCTCCATGCAGGGCCTGGGTGCCCTCCTCATGGACGCCGTCGGCACATCCGATGTCCCCGTCGTCATGGGGGTCACGCTGGTTGCCGCCGCCTTCGTCGTCGTCGCCAACCTTGTGGCCGACGCCGTCGCCACCCTCATCGACCCCCGCCTCTGAACGGCCGACCACCCCATCCCCACCAGTCTTCCGGCGCCGACGGCGTCGGGACCCCGACCGGCGACCCACTACGGGCCGACCGCAGCACAGGAAGGACACCCATGTCTCACCCCCACCGCACCCTCATCGCCTCACGCCGCGCCTTCCTGACCGGTTCCGGCATGACCGCCCTGACTGCGCTGACCCTGGCCGCCTGCGGGGCCAACTCACGCTCGTCGTCAGGTGCCTCGGCCAGTGCCAAGGCCGGCGGCAACCTCACCGTCCTGACCTCGGCCTCCGACGTCGGCTGGGATCCTGCTAAGAGCCAGTCGATGCCCATGACCTCCCTCGGCCTGGTCCACCGGCGTCTGACCACCTGGAAGCTGGAGCCCGGCAAGCCCGTCGAGCTCGCCCCGGACCTGGCCACCGACACCGGCAAGGCCTCCGACGACGGCCGGACCTGGACCTTCACCCTCAAGAAGGGCCTCAAGCTCTCTGACGGCTCGGCCATCACCTCGGCCCACATCAAGCATGGTGTCGAGCGTTCCTTCGCGCCGGCCCTCTCCGGGGGCCTGGGCTACCACAAGTCGCTCCTGGCTGGCGCCGAGGGATACCAGGGCCCGTACTCCGGTGCTCACCTGAGCTCGATCGAGACCCCCGACGAGTCCACTATCGTCTTCCACCTGGTGCGTGCCTTCGGTGACTGGCCCTGGATCGTTGCCCAGCCGGCCTTCTCGCCGGTGCCCGAGGGCGACGACCCCGCCACCTACTCCCACGCCCCCATCGCCTCGGGGCCCTACCAGATCGACCAGTACAAGCAGGGCTCATCCATCACGCTCAAGCGCAACCCGCACTGGTCCAAGGACACCGACAGCATCCGCCTGGCCCTGCCCGACACCTTCACCTTCTCGCTCGGCCAGGACGAGACCACCTCCGCCCAGCGGCTCATCGCCGACTCCGGTGACGACCGCAATGCCTTCGGTGCCGACCGCGTCTCGGCAGCCCAGCTCGCCCAGGTCTCGGCCAACGAGAGCGCCAAGTCCCGCCTGGCCACCAGTCCCGAAGGCGGGCCGCTGGCCTTCCTGGCCATCAACGTCCAGCGCGTCAGCGACCTCAACGTGCGCAAGGCCATCGCCCACGCGGTCGACAAGGCCGCCGTCGTCGCCGCCCTGGGTGGGGAGCTCGGTGCCCAGGCCGCCTCCACCTACATCACCCCGGGAATCCCCGGCCGCCAGAACTACGACCTCTACCCCCACGACTCCGCCAAGGCCAAGGAGCTCCTGACCGGTAAGAACGTGCCGGACCTGGTCCTGCTCACCGATAACGGCGCCGCCTCCAAGGCGATGGCCGAGGCCGTGGGACAGTCTCTCAAGGAGGTGGGCCTGAAGGTCACCATTGAGCCTGTCGAGCCCGACACCTTCACCGAGCGCGCCACCAAGGGCGATGGCTCCACCTACGACCTGGCCATCTCCAACTGGAACCCGGACTACCCCTCCGCCAACGCCAACATCCAGCCCCTGTTCGCCTCCTCGGAGATCGGCTCGGGCGGCGTCAACTTCGCCCGCTACTCCAACGCGGAGGTCGACGCCGCCATCGCCCAGGCCCAGGCCAACCTCGATGCCAAGGCCGCGCAGGCCCAGTGGGCGGCCCTGGACCGCAAAATCGCCGAGGAGGCGCCCGTGGTGCCTCTGGCCTACCGGCGCAACTCCTTCCTGCACGGCTCAGGTGTGGCCGGGTTCTTCGTCGAGTCCTACCCCGCCTACCCCAGCTACCAGGTGATCGGAGTGAGTGCCTCATGAGACGGCGGACCCGGGGCGCCCACGTGCAGTCCCCCGAAGTACCGGGTGCCGACGACGCGGTGCTGCGCCTGCGCGGCTTCGGTGTCACCTTTGCCGGTTCTGACGCTCCCGCCTCCACCGGGATCGACCTGGACCTGCGGCCCGGCCGCGTCCAGGCCCTCGTGGGAGAGTCCGGCTCCGGGAAGTCGGTGACCGCCCTGGGCGCCCTGGGTCTGCTTCCTCCCACCGCCACCGTCACCGGCTCGGCGCGTGTCATCGACCCCGGCCTGATCCGTGAGGCCGTCCGGGACGGCGGCGAGTCCGGGACCGCCGACGCCGTCGAGCTCGTGGGGGCCTCCCGCCCAGTGCTCGATGACGTGCGTGGACGGCTCATCGGCACCATCTTCCAGGAGCCGACCACGGCCCTGGACCCGCTGGAGACCATCGCCTTCCAGATCGGGGAGGCCGTGCGAGCCCACCCCGGTGCCTTCCGACGGCCTCACGCGAGCGCCGGACCGGAGGCCGGCTCCCAGGCCGGTGGCGGGGGCCGACGGCGACCCGGCCGACCCGGAGGGTCAGGTCGGTCAGGCCGGTCGGGTCGGCTCAGCCGCGCCGAGGTCGACGCCCGGGTGCGTGAGCTGCTCGCCCGAGTGGGGCTGGGCGGCGGTACGGGCGGGAAGGACAGTGCCGACAGCGCCGACGGTGCTGACCGTGCCGATGGTGAAGTGCTCGAGCGCATCGCCCGCTCCTACCCCCACCAGCTGTCCGGCGGCCAGCTGCAGCGCGCCTGCATCGCCCTGGCCATGGCCTGCGACCCGCCGGTCCTCATCGCCGACGAGCCCACCACCGCGCTCGACGTCACCGTCCAGGCGGGGATCCTCGACCTGTTGCGCTCCCTGACCCGGGACGAGGGCGTGGCGGTCCTCCTCATCACCCACGACATGGCTGTCGTCGCTGATGTGGCCGACGACGTCGCCGTCATGCGCCACGGACGCATCGTCGAGCGCGCCGCCGTGCGCGAGATCTTCCGCAAGCCCAGGCACGAGTACACCCGCGAGCTGCTCGCCGCCGTGCCCCGTCTGGACTCCCTGCGCCAGGAGGACCCCTTCGCCGCGGTCGCCCGCGAGTCCGAGGCGCCGGCCAAGGCAACGGCCGAGCCCGTCGTCGCCGTTGAGGGACTGAACGTCGTGTACCGCAACGGGCGCCGCACGGTCCACGCCTTGCACGACGCCTCACTGACGATCGCGCCGGGCGAGGTCCTGGGCCTGGTGGGCGAGTCCGGATCGGGCAAGTCGACCATCGCCGGGACCCTCACGGGACTGGTGCCCATCGCCTCGGGCAGTGTGCGCGTTGACGGCGTCGAGGTGGCCGGGGCCCGGCGCCGCGACCTGCTGCCCGTGCGCCGTTCGACGGGCGTCGTCTACCAGAACCCGGCCTCCTCCCTCAATCCGCGGCGCACCGTGGGGGCCTCGATCGCCGAGCCCATGCTCATTCACGGCGGCTTCGACTCCCCGGCCAGGCGGGCGCGCGTGCGCGAGCTGCTGGAGGCGGTGCGCCTGCCGGCCGCCATGGCCGAACGCTACCCCCACGAGATGAGCGGTGGCCAGCGCCAGCGGGTGGCGATCGCCCGCGCCCTGGCCCTGGACCCGCGCCTGGTCATCGCCGACGAACCCACCAGCGCCCTGGACGTCTCCGTGCAGGCCGTGGTCCTGGACCTGCTGCGCGCCCTGCAGGCCGAGCTGGGGTTTGCCTGCCTGTTCGTCTCCCATGACCTGGCCGTCATCGACTCCATCGCTGCGCGCACCGTTGTGCTCAGCGGAGGCCGTGTCGTGGAGTCCGGGCCCACGGAGCAGGTACTCGCCCGCCCACGCGAGGACTACACCCGGCGCCTGGTCATGGCTGTGCCCGTGCCCGATCCGGCCGTGCAGGCCGCCCGTCGCGAGCGCCGTCGAGCCCTCAAGGCCGTGGAGGGCGTGCGCACGTAGATGCCGCCGGCCCCACTGCCGGCCCCGTCGTCGCTGTCGTACCTTGTGCCTCGGGATCGAGGGTTAAGGGCACGATCTCGCGACCTACCCTACGACCGCGCGGTTAAACGCCGTTGGGCCACCTGTGGGTCACGGAAAGGTCTCGCCGCGCGCCCTGGGCGAGTGGATCACACCCCCAGTGGCGCCGTGATCCTTGTCACTCATTGACGTTTTCGGGCTCGCCCCGATGTGGCCCTTACCAGGACTTTTCTCCCGTGTGGCGCCGCCGTTGTAGACAGTCGAGAAGCCATGTCATCGGATGAATGGCAAGGGGGAGTCCTGCCCGGATATCGGGCACCGAGATTTCAAAAGATCACGAACAGGTCGCAGTTGAAGTCTCCAGTTGAGTAGCATCCACAGTGCTGGCAGCCGTGGGCGCCTCTGCGCTGGGCTCGTGCGTCGGCGTTGTCGCCGGCCCCGGGGTCGCGTGTCTCCATCCTCGGCAATCGGCGCCTTCCTCAGTGATAATCCCGATCCTCCACCGCAAGGAGCCTGACATGTCCGCCTACGTCCGCTACTACCGGCGGCTTCAGGCACTCACTCAGCGCCTGAGCACCTACCTGGACCGGTTGGAGGCTCGCGCCCGGGAGTTCGGCGTCAGCTCGGCCCGCACCGCGATGGAGATGCAGATCACTGACCCGGCCTCCGTCTCAGCCTTCCGCTCGGAGGTCGAGGCCCAGATCATGTTCCTGCACACCAAGGCCCAGCGGGTCTTCGCCAAGCACTTCGCCCCCTTCCTGGACATCGACGCCGACCTGTCCATCGACGAGGACCGTCAGCTCTCCGCCCGCCTCCAGGACGCGGCCAACCTCGTGGGCGGCTTCGAGGTGCGCCTGCGCAACATCATCGAGGAGGTCTTCGCCCCCGGCCGCGCCGAGCAGGCCCGCGAGGAGTGGAACCGTGCCATGACCGACTGGCGCCAGGCCCAGTTCTCCTTCACCTGCGACAAGTGCGGCGACCCGGTGCCGCTGCCCGAGCTCTACCACATGCCGGTGTTCATCACCTGCCCGCGCTGCAAGTCGCGCGTGGCCTTCCAGCCCACCGAGGCCATGGCGGCCGCGCCCACCTGGGCTAAGGAGGTCGCCAAGACCACCTGCTACGCCGAGTGGCAGAAGTCCGAGTCGGAGCAGGCCGCTGAGGAGGGGGTGGGCCTGGCCTTCTTCTACTACGTCGACTACGCCATCGCCCACCACCTCATGATGAACCGGCTGCTGCCCTTCTACGTGCGCTCCCAGGGCGGCCAGGAGGCCCTGCGCCGCGACGTGCGCAAGGCGCTGGAGACCCGCACCCACCAGCTGCGCCCCGACGAGGTCTCCCCCCAGTACCACGCCATGGAGTACGTCAACTTCATGGGCGGGCTGGGCCGCTCGGCCCAGATCCTGGGCCAGGAGGGCCTCGAGGACCGCCGCGAGCTCATCCTGCAGACGGTGCGCGACATCATGCGCCCTGACGAGCCCCTGGCCCGCTCCATCCTGGACAACACCTTCACCGAGGAGCTGTGGAGCCAGCAGGCCCACGCCGCCGACCAGCTCTCCTGCGAGGTGCCCCGCTAGCGTTCCCACCCGCCGTCCGCCCGGCCTGGCACGCAGGCGGCGCGCAGACGGCTCGAGCCCGACGGCGCATCGCGCGACTCATTCGCCCTCCCGTCGGCTTGTCAGCTCTTCGTCCCCCGGGCGGCCCGACGCCGCTCGGAACCGTTCCCGAAAGGACCACCATGGTCGGCTTCCGCAAGAAGTCCCAAGACAGCGCCTCCTTCTCCCGGTCATCCGGTGCCAGGGCGGACGGGAGAGCGGGGGCCGCCTCCGCGGGTGCTCCCCAGCGCACCCGCGCCGGGCGCAACGAGCCCACCGTGCGCACCGGCAAAGGGCGACGCAGCACGGCCGCCGGCCGCCGCGGATACACGACCTCCGAGCAGATGGATTCGCGCTGCCTGACCCTGGCCGAGTCGGCCTCCGGTGTCCTGGGCCGCTCCCTGGACCAGGCGCTGGCGCGACTCCCGGAGGGGCCCGGCGTCCCCGCCGCCTCCCGGGGTCCCGCCGGACCGGCGGACGCAGCGGGCCCGGCTACCGGGAACCGCCCCGACGCCGTCGGCGCCCCGCGCTCGACTAGGGGCCGGGGGGCTTCAGCGGGTAGCGTGCGCAGCACACAGGCCGGCGCCGGCCAGGTCGACACGGTCGCGGACATCGCCTCCGACATCGAGTTCTGACGGCCCGCCCTGCGCCTGAACCGGCCCCGAGCCGGCTCACCAGCTGCGCGCCGCACCCCCAAGCGGCGCCATCCGCACCGAATCCGCATCACGTCCCGCACCGGGTAGGAGGCGAGAGATCCCATGAGCGCCCAACCGGCTCTGACCTTAGGGCGGGTCGAGACCTGGCTGTCCCGGCACGACATCACCGCCGGCCCCGAGGAGGACGGCGCCGTCTTCATGGGCTTCCCGGGCTGCGACATCGGCGTCTACCTGCACGACGAGGAGGACGCCCTCGTCGTGGCCGGCATGTGGCGCGGGCGCCCGGCGGCCGAGCGCCTCGACGAGATGCGCGCCTTCATCGATGCCCAGCACCGCTCCACCTACGGCCCGGACCTGGCCGTCACCCCCGCCCACGACCCCGGCCACCTCCTGCTGAGCACTCAGATGGTGGCCTACGTCGGCGCGGGCATGAGCCAGGCCCAGCTCGACGCCTTCATGGACATGGGCCTGGGCATGACCCGCGCCTTCTTCTCCACGGTGGAGGAGCGCTTCCCCGAGCTCGTCACCTGGGAGGAGGACTGATGGCCTGGTGGAATCAGCCGGAGGGGTCGGTGACCCCGACCGTGACCCTCAGGCGGCTCGCCGCCTGGCTGGCCGTGCGCGGCCACCGCTACGACCTCGACCTGTCCGAGGGGGTGGTGCACTTCTCGGTGGCCGGATTCGACTACGTGCTCATGGTGGTCGACCGCCGGATCCTCGCCGTGCGCGCCCACCACCGGCTCGCCGCCACCCGGCCGGGCTCCGCGGAGCTCTCCCGGGTGCGCGCCGTGGCCCAGGAGGTCTCCAGCGGCCGGCTCATCCCCGCCTTCTACACCGAGGTCGACGACGCCGGCCTGAGCCTGTGCGCCGAGGTCCTCACCAACATCGGGGCCGGGCTCGACGACGCCCAGCTGGCCGGCACCCTGGACTTCATCCTCGACGGCGTCGATCAGGCCCTGCGCGAGGTCCTCAGCCTTCTGGCTGCCCAGGACACCGCTGCCGACAGTCGGCCCGACGCCGGGCCGGAGGCTGAGAGCGCGCCCGCGCCCCGGGCTGAGAGCGCGCCGGAGACCGTCGGTGGGATCGCCACTGGGATCGCCATTGAGGGAGAGGACGGCGGGGCGACCGTGATCGCCCTGCCCGAGGCACCCCGGCCCGACCGGGCCGTCGGGACCGTCGGTACCGCTGACACTGCTGAGGTCGCGGGAGGAGGGCTCACGCAGGTGAGCCCGCAGGCTCCTGCGGTGGCGACGCAAGGCGCGGCTGCGGGCATGGCCGATGCGACGGTGGAGATGGCCGCCGTCGTCGACGGGCCGGTCCCCGCAGCCCCGAGTGATGCTGAGGGCGGAACCGGGGCTGAGACAACCGACACCCCCAAGCCCCTGCTCGTGTCCTAGCGCGCGCCGGCCTCGCCGACGCAGCGCGGTGGCATCCGTTGGAAATACTGGAGTGGCAGGTGCCGGCGTCGGGGAGCCCGGTCCTGGGGCCGACCGGTGCGGTCGGAGGGTACCCGCCTCCGACATGCCCCGCGGCCGAGTTGCCGCTGGCCGTTGCAGTAGCGGATTCTATAACTGTTCGGTAACACTGGATGTCGGACAACCGCCCTCTGGACGAAAGGAGCCCGAGATGCCCATGCCGCCGTTCACCGGTGAGCGGTGCGGGATGACGCTCCACCCACGGCATCCCTGGGGTCGGCGGAGCGCATTCCGTGCGTTCTTGCAGCACACGGTGGAAGCCTTCGCCTCATGACGGTGCAACGTCAGGCTCCGCCCGGAAGGACAGACTCCATGACCACACGCGAAGACATCCTCGAGCGTCTGGCCTACGCCGATGCCCTCGGCCACGGCCCCCAGACCTCGGCCCTCATCGCGGAGGCCGTCAGCTGGGCGGACGCACTGGGCGACGAGGACCTGCGGATCGCCACCCGGCTGGCCCTGACCGAGGCCTACCAGCAGGGCAACGAGGCGTGGAAGGCGCTGGCGCCCTTCTCGTGGAACCTCGGCCGCTACCAGCGCCGCCCCGAGGCCTTCGACGACGCCCAGGTGCGCACCCTGCACTGGCACTTCAAGTGGGCGGTGGCCGTGGCGGGCGCCAACCCCCGGGTCTCCAAGGACAAGGTGCGCCAGCTTGAGGCCAGCCTCGAGGAGTTCTACCGCTCCGGGGGCGCCTCCATGCACGTCGTCCACGGAGAGCGCGCCTCGGTCGCCGGCCTGCTGGGCCTCGAGGAGGAGGCCGCCGAGGAGCTGGCCGCCTGGCGGGCCACCCACCGTGACGAGAACGCCGACTGCGAGGGCTGCGACCCCATGCGTCAGGTCGCCTTCGCCTACCGCACCGAGGCCTGGGAGCTGGCCGTGGCCACCGCCGTGCCCGTGCTGACCGGCGCCGTCAGCTGCTCCGTGCAGCCCCAGACCACGCAGTCCCTCGTGCTGCTGCCCCTGCTGGCCTCCGGTCGGCCCCGGGCGGCCTGGGAGGCGCACCTGCGCTCCTACCGGGAGATCCGCCGTAACCCCAAGGCCCTCATCTCCCTGGCCTATCACCTGGAGTACCTGGCCCTCGTGGGGCGGGTGGACCGGGGCCTGGAGCTCCTGCGCCGCCACCTGTCCTGGCTGGCCCAGGCCGAGTCCGCCTACGTGCTGCTGTCGGCCCTGCGCGGCATGAGCCTGGTGCTGCGCGAGGCCGAGCGGGCAGGCCGCGGCGAGGAGGCCCTCGGCGTCGAGGTCCCGGCCGCCGACCTGTGGTACCCGCTGCCGAGGCTGGAGTCCTCCACCACCATCTCGCGCGTCTACGCCGAGATGACCGGCTGGGCCCGGCGCCTGGCCCAGCAGTTCGACACGCGCAACGGCAACTCCACCATCTCCGACCACCTGGAGCGCTCCCTGGCCCGGGCCGCCTTCGACGCCGCCCCCGGCGCGGTCCACGGGCTGGGCGTGGAGGTCGACCTCCTGGAGCCCTCCGAGGAGCTGCCCGAGGCGGCCCAGACGAGCCTGACCGTGGACGAGGACGGCGCCGCGCCCGACGTCGCCTCCCTCCTGGGCCTGGTGGCCGACGACAACGGCCTGGTCCAGGAGCACGCGCCCCGCACGACGTCGTCGAGCCAGGAGGCGGCCGGCCGACGCGCCCGCGCCGCCACCAGCCACCAGAGCGGCGACGCGCCCTTCCCTCTGGTGGACCTCGTGCGGCCCCGGCCGGTGCGCAACGGTGAGGAGGCGGTGCGCCGCTACGTCGACCACCGCCGCACCATTGGCTCCTCGACGATGGACTACTGGTACGTCGTCGACCAGGTGGCCACACGCGACCTGCTGCCCCCGATCGGTGAGGAGATCCCGGGCCTGGAGTACCACACCGGACTGCTGCGCGCCGCCGCCATGACCTGCCGCACCGAGATGGACGAGGCCATCGCCGAGCGCCTGCGGATCCGCCCCCTCATCGAGCTGGCCTTCGGGCCGCTGGGCGCCTACTACGTGGACCTGCTCAACCTCGACAACGAGATCACCGCCGACTCCATTGCCGAGCTATCCCAGGACGTCTTGCGCGATGAGCGCCTGCAGCGGGCCACCTCCCTCATCGGGCAGATCGAGGCCCAGGTCGAGGACCTGGTGTCCACCGAGCTGCTCGACCCCGGGGGTACCGACGCCCTCGTCCTGGCGGCCGACGCCCTGCTCGTGGGGGCCTCGGTCCTCACCGACCTGCACGCCAAGGACGAGGCGCTCGGGGCGATCCAGGTCGTCGCCCGCGCCGCCGAGGCCGTCCCCGAGGACCGCCACGCCGAGCGGATGGACGACATCCTCGACATGGCGCGCGCCGAGGTCCTGGCCGAGTGCGGCGACGTCTACAACGGCTGCCTGCTGGCCGAGGAGGTCATGCGCCGCCACGAGAAGGTCTCCCCGGTCCTGGCCGCCCGCGGTCGGCGCCTGCTGGGCATCTCCTCGATGGAGGTGGGTCAGTTCGACGAGGCCATCGCCCAGTTCCGCGAGCAGGCCAACATCATGCTGGCCGCCGGCATCACCCTGTACGCCGTGGCCTCCCTGCTGTCCCTGGGCTCGGCGCTGGAGGCCTCCGAGCGCTACCTGGAGAGCGCCGAGGTCCTGGAGTCCGCGCTGTCCCTGGCCCAGCGCACCGGGGCCACGAGCATCGCCCTGTACCTGCACCGGCTCCTGGCTCAGACCGGCATGGCCATGGGCGAGGAGGAGAGCGTCGCCGAGCACTCGCTGGCCGCCGCCCGGATCCTGCAGGAGCAGGGGCGCCGGGCGCTGGCGGGGGAGTACCTCGCGCACGCGGCGATGGCCGTCTCCAACCTCAAGGACAATGTGCGCGCCGCCGCCCTGTTCCGCCAGGCCGCCGACCTGGAGGACACCCGCACCGACCAGGGCTGCCTGGACCGGGGGCGGGCGCTGCGCCGCTCGGCGCGGGCGCTGGTGGACGACCTCACCCTGCCCATGGCCCGGGGGCGGCTCGACGAGGCCCGCCAGATCATGGAGGAGGCCCGCCAGGCCTTCGCCGGCGTGGCCGACACCGAGGGCTACTCCTCGGCCTGGGAGATCGGCGACTGGCACGACGACATGGCCTGGATCCTGTGGCGCACCGGCCAGAACTGGCAGGCCGTCCAGCACTGCGAGTCCGCCTACGACGGCTACATGGACACCGAGGACCGCGACTCGGCGTCGCGTGCCCTGTGCATGCTGGCCCGCCTGCACGCCGAGCGCGGCGAGCGCGACGAGGCCCTGGCCGCCTGCGCCCGCGTGCGCGACCTGCTGGGCGAGCCGCACTGGGACGGTCACGACGCCTTGGAGTTCGTGGCCTCCGTGGAGGAGACACTGCGCTGACGTGTGGCGCGGGCTCTGCCGCTGTTGCCCCCGGCCGGGGACATTCCGCGCGGCCGGGTGCGTGCCGTTCCGGGCGGGGGCGTTCGACGCCGTCGGGGACGGTGGGGTCAGGTGGTGTTTGCACCGTTGATGATGTCGTTGAGTTTCTCAGTTGGGGTCTGTCCGTTCAAGACGATG